>JALGWN010000146.1 GCA_025774115.1 bacterium | reverse complement strand
GACACTCATTCTGCTCGGGGCTGCCTGCAGCTCCGAAAAGACGCCCCAGAGCGACGTCCGGGCCAGGACGGCTCTCGGCAGGGTCATTGTCATAGGCTTTGACGGGCTCGAACCAACCATGGTACGCAGGTTTGTGGATGAGGGCCGGCTGCCGACTTTTGCCCGCTTGATGAAAGAGGGGGCGTTCGGAGACCTTATAACGGTTTTGCCTCCGTCTTCGGCATCCGCCTGGACCTCGGCTGTTACCGGAGTGAACCCAGGGAAGCACGGGATCTATGGTTTTCTTAAGACAAGTGGAGACGATCCTGGAGGAGCGTCGGTCTTCAATACTTCCAGGGACAGGGGTTTTGCACCGGTCTGGGAGGTATTGAGCCAATACGGACGTAAGTCATATATTGTGAACATTCCGCTGAGTTCCCCCGCCGACAGTCTGAACGGCCTTATGATAGCGGGTTTCCCCCATGCTTCAGATGATGAGCAATCCTACTACTGGCCCCGGTCGCTTGAGACGATGCTGGCCGATTACAGTTTCGATGCATTCCGCGTCACCTGTGCGAAGAACAGGGAAGAGCGATTTCTCACCAAGATGCAGAGTATCGCGAGCCGGAGGCTCAATCTGGGGCTGGAGCTGTACAAGCAGGAAGGGTGGGACCTCTTCTGGCTTGTGTTCACTTTTCCCGACAGGTACCAGCACTATATGTGGAAGTATATGGACGAGAACCACCCCATGTACGACCCCATAAACGGGCCGGTCTATCGGGATGAGATTCGGGGAGCATACGTGCTTGCGGACAATTATCTTGCCGAGTTCATGAGGCGGATGGCCGAGGACGATCTTCTTATGGTCATGTCCGATCACGGCTTCGGCCATCTGTACTATACCGTGAACGCCAACAATTTCATTCAGCGGACCCTCGGCTCGACGGATAACGTTAAATGCGCGGACTTCTTCGGTGGCAAGTTCTTGATCGATGTCTCCGGGCCCGGCTCCGAGGAGCGCTACGTGAGCATAAGGAAGAGGCTCATTGAAGGGCTTCGGAACCTCAAGGATCCCGTGCGGGGCACGCCCATGATAGATTCCATCTATGTCAAAGAGGACATCTACGTGGGGCCTTATGTCAGTACGGCCCCCGACGTCCTGTGTTTCGAAAAGCCGGGGTATCTGTTCTTCACCCTGCCCAAGACACCCGATCTCCGTCTGCTTGACAGCGGGCCGAGCCCCGACAAGGCCTTCTCGGGTTTCCATCGCCGCCGGGGAACCTTTGGGGCGTTCGGCAAGTATGTTGCCGCCGGGAAACCGATCGAAGCCAGGATCGTGGATATCTCTGCCATCATCTATTCCTATCTGGGCGTTCCGGCCCCTCGCGATTTGGACGGGAAGATACCTGCCTCGCTATTCATGGATGAAAGTGCAGGCGCATTTGAGCTGGTTAAGTCGAACGAGCCGGGCTACAGAAAGCCGACCGGTCTGGGTAGCCAGGACTCCGAGAAGATCGAGAAGCAGCTTCGCGCTGTAGGCTACATCCAGTGAGGCCATGAGAACTGAAAAGATCAGTCTGCATACCCTTCTCAAGGACATCCTGAACAAGGACAGTCTCGGCGTCGACCTGAGGCGCGAGATAGGCAGCGCCATAGGCGAGTCCGACCCCCTGATTGCCTGGGAGAAGACCCTGGAGATCATGCAGGGACTTAATCGCTTAGGCAAACTGGTGTGGCAGGGTGTTACCGAAAAGAACGGCGAGCGCTACATCAGGTTCCACGATCCTTCGACCGGCAATATTCTCTCGCTCGTGGAACCCCCCACAGTCAGAGCCGAGGTCCTCCCGTGTTTACCCAGGGGATTCGTCGGTAAGAACGATGCCGACAGGATCGAATCGCTCTTTACATCCATCGCAACCTGCAGATCGGAGGACGAGCTGGGCGGTGTTCTCAAGAAGATGCTCGCTACGATCCGGGAGATGGTCTCAGCCGACTATGGGGCGGTCTACTTCACCGATCAGGGTATGAGGGACAGCATTGACAAAATCGGGGACGGCTCACCCGTTGCGGCTTCGAGATTCGCTCCCTCTATGATAGACCGCTGGGTGCTGGAGGAAGGCTTCTGCGTTCATGTCCCGAACCTCAGTCGCGGGGCCGAGCTGAGAAAATACTCAGGTGAGGGCTCGTTCGCTTCCGTGGTGGTTATGCCCCTGAAAAGCCGGGGCAAGAGCTACGGCCTGCTTGAGATCTGGAGCCGGAACCCCAGCCATTTCACAACCGACGATCTCGGTTTTCTCGCACTCCTGGCGCTTCTGGCTGCCGGGATGATAAGAAACGCGGAGCATCTGGAGTCTTTGATTTTCAGGGACCCTCTTACCCATGTCTATAACCGAGGTTTCATGGAAGACCAGCTCCAGAGGGAGATTGAGAGATACAAACGTACCAATGAACCTGTGGCTTTTCTGCTTGTCGATGTCGATAACTTCAAGCAGGTCAATACCCGGTTCGGGCACCCGGTAGGGGATCTGGTGCTTTCGGCGATCGGGCATCTGCTTGAGGACAAGGTGAGGCAGATCGATGTCGTGTCAAGATATGGGGGAGATGAGTTCGGCATAATATTGCCCGATACCATCGGTGAGCACGCGGTTGTGACCGCCGAGAGGCTGCGCAGTGTTGTAGAGGGGCACGACTTTGCCGCCGCCTATCCCGAGTTTGGCGACATGAGAATCACCATCAGCCTCGGTGGCGCGATGTGTCCGGATGATGCGGTCAGCAAGGAGAATCTTATTGAACGGGCGGACCGGGCATTGGCTGAGGCCGAACGAGGCGGTAAGAACAGGGTGGTTTTCGCCGGGGTTGCTTCATCTGACGCGGAGGATTAGGCTCCATGCCTTATGAGATTTCCACGGAGGGAACTTTCTCCGCTGCTCATTATCTGGAAGGCTACGAGGGCGATTGCGCACGCCTGCACGGCCACAACTGGAGGGTCCGGGTGGTGATCCGAGCGGAGGAGAACAAGCCGACGGGTCTGACGTACGATTTCAGGCGTCTTAAGTCCCTGATCCGGCAGGTGATCAAGCCGCTCGACCACGGCGTGCTTAATGAGCTCCCTTTCTTCGAGGGTAAGAACCCGACGGCTGAGACGATCGCGGAGTGGTGTTATTGGAAGATGGCCTCACGTCTCGAGGACAGCGAGGCCGTAGTGGTCAGAGTCGAAGTCTGGGAATCCCTCCAGAATTGCGCGACCTACGTTAAGGAGTAGGATTTGCGGTTCATCGTGTTGCTTTCCGGCGGTCTGGACTCCGTGGTCAACTTCAAGTGCGCGCTGGGCAGCGGCAGTGTGGAGAGCGCCGTGACGTTCGACTACGGCCAGGCGGCATCGGAGAACGAGATACGCGCCGCCGCGGAGTGTGCGAGACGTTTCGGCGTTCGGCATGAAGTTGTGGACCTGGGCTGGTACGCCAAGCTCTTACCGGAGGCGATGTTGGGGACCGGGAAGGCGGCCGCTTGTGAGCTCGATGGCCTCGTTGACAGTGACAGCATGCTGAGAGAGGCGTGGGTCCCTAACCGTAACGGGGTGTTCGTGAATATCGGCGCCGCGTTCGCGGAAGCCTCAAGTGCCGATGCCGTCGTGATCGGACTCAACCGGGAAGAGGCCCGGGTTTTCCCCGACAACTCGGAGGCGTTCATGAAGAGCGCCGCCGGGGCGCTGAAGATCTCGACATTGAGTGGGGTGGAGGTGGTCTGCTTTACTGTGGCTCTGTCGAAGCGAGAGATTGTGCGTCTGGGAGTCGATAACGGTTCACCTCTGGATCTGGTATACTCCTGCTACAGGGCGTCTCCCGATCAGCGTATGTGCGGGCGCTGTCAGTCGTGCAGGCGACTCAAGACCGCCCTTGAGGACCAGGATCAATACCGACTTGGTGAGAGGTTCATAAGATGAAGACGTTGTTCGTTATAGACAGAATCGATTACACGGGCCGTGAACTTCGTCCCCACTGGATCATGGAGCGTTGCGGCCTGGTTGGAGATGCCGCAGTGAGCTTTGTGGGTTCCTGCGACGTAAGCGGGAAGGACCTTGTGGACCTCGAGGACCGCGCCCTTGGAAACACAGTGGCCGGGGCGCGCATGCTCCACTTCATAGTGGAGCTCTTCGGAATCGCCCTGCCGGGGATCGTCTTTGCCCAGCGGCTTCTCTGCATGGCCGCAAAGGACGCCATCGAGGCGGCCGGCGGGGCCGCGATAAGAAGGGACGGTGACGATCTCTTTGTAGATACCGGGAAGCTCTCGGTCTCGGTGGCAACGGTGTCCCCGGTGTCGGGCCTTATACACATGGGCCTCAATATCACCAAGGACGGGGTGCCGGTGGAGGCGGCTTGCCTGGAGGATTTCAAGATCGATCCGGCCGTTCTGGCCGAGGAGGTACTGGCCTCATTCGCCCGGGAAATAGACGGTTCGCTGGAAGCTGCCAAGAAGGTAAGGCCGGTGATATAGCCATGGCGGTCGCTTATCTGAGCGAGGTTTTCAGTTCCATACAGGGAGAGGGGATGGATGCCGGTACACGCGCCGTCTTCCTGAGATTCGCCGGCTGCAACCTTGCCTGCTCCTATTGCGATACACCCGCCGCCGGAACGCGCCTTGATGCCTTCCCGGTCCAGGACGATGCAGGCAGGACCGAGATCGGGAACCCTGTAGAATGCAGTGAACTCATCGATATTGTCGCCCGGGGCTTCGAGTGTCGAGGGCTGGCGGTCTTGACAGGCGGCGAGCCCTTACTTCAGATATCCGCCCTCAGCCATGTGATAAACGGTCTTAAGGAAAAAGGGTTCAGGACCTACCTCGAGACCAACGGCACGCTTCCGGAGGCGATGCGGGAGGTGCGAGCCATTGTCGACTTTGTGTCGATGGATATCAAACTGCCTGCCGGTCAAAAGGGCCGGGATCTAGGCCGCGAACACAGGAGGTTTCTGGAGGCGATCGAAGAGGGGCGCGGTGCAGTGAAGATTGTGATTCCCGGTGAGGCCTCCGAGGGCGAAGTCCTGGCTGCCGTTCGCCTCGTGGCCGACGTAAGACCCGCCCTTCCGGTTTTCCTCCAGCCGGTATTCAGACGGGCGAAACCCGAAGTTGTGGGGGAGAGGCTGCTTCACCTTCAGAGAGCGGCTCTGACCTTGCTTCGCGACGTGAGGATCTCGGTTCAGATGCACAAGATCCTGGGTATGAGATAGCAATGGCACGAAGTGTCGGTATAACATCAACCGTCCCCATCGAGGTCATCTATGGCTCCGGCTGTCGGGTCGTGGATCTCAACAACGTCTTCATTGAGGACCGTTCGGCGCCCGCAATGATCGAACGGGCGGAACGGGCGGGTTTCCCGGAGAGCAGCTGCGCCTGGATAAAGGGCATCTACTCGGCGGCACACGCGAGCGATGTGGATGCCGTGATCGCCATCACCCAGGGTGACTGCAGCAACACACATGCCCTGATGGAAACGCTTGAGATCGAGGAGGTCCGGACCATCCCGTTCATGTACCCGTACGACAAGGACCGGCGTTTCCTCGAGCTCCAGATAGAGAAGCTGATGAGAGAGTTCGATGTTACCTGGGACGCCGTGCACGATGGCTTGAAGCGTCTGGACGCTCTTCGGGCTGACGTCGCCGAGATCGATAGAATGACTTGGGAAGCCGGGCTGGTACGCGGTCTTGAGAACCACTACTTCCACATATGCTGTAGCGATATGAGGGGGAACCCCGAGGCGTTCGGGGCCGAAGTGAAGCACTTTCTGGCCGGCCTCGCCTCCCGCAAGGCCGGGGAGTATGACATCAGACTCGGCTACGTAGGTATCCCGTCCATCATCGGTGGGCTATATGAATACATCGAGAGCCAGGGTGGTGGAGTTGTCTTCAACGAGCTCCAGCGTCAGTTCAGCATGCCGCCGAACTCCGATTCGCTGGTGGACCGCTACCTGGGATACACGTATCCGTATCACGTCCGGTACAGATTAGAGGACATAGGGCGTGAGATCCGGCGCAGGCGAATCGACGGCCTAATACACTACGTTCAGGCTTTCTGCTTCAGGCAGATCGAAGATATCATCATGAGAAAAGAAATCGACGTGCCCGTGCTCACCATTGAAGGCAACCGGCCGGGCAGGATCGATCTGAGGACCAAGGTCAGAATAGAAGCCTTCCTCGACATGCTGCGAACCCGTAATGCCCGCCGGTAGCGTCGCGTCTCC
>JALGWN010000145.1 GCA_025774115.1 bacterium | reverse complement strand
CTCAATGTCAACACTCCTTCCGTATAGAACCGGTCATAAGCCCAGAGGTTCCGCCGTCCCCGGTCATTGACCCTTCTCGGTTTCACTCATGCTGTCCAGTAGATCGTATATGCTCTCGGTTTCCAAAATGTAGGGGAATGCCATTCCCCGGCCAAGCTCAACCTTAGGAAGACCGCCCTAATAGCAGCAAAGCGCACAAAATACTAAAGACCAGCACCGTGGCAGTCGAAAAGCCGGATGGGAGGAGCCAAAAATCGTCATGAGTAATCATACCCGTCCGCGCGCCCGGATGTCGACCGCCCTCACCTTCATCCAGGAGCACCTCCATGACCCCGATCTCAGTCCGTCGAGGGTCGCCCGGCAAGTCGTGCTGGATCTGCCGGTATTCTGCCGGGCCTTCAAGCAAGTCGCCGGTATGACATGTACCGACTATATCGCCCTTGAGAGGATCCGCGCGGCCAAGCGCCTGCTCACACGGCAGGATCTCCTGGTTAAGGAGGTGGCCTACCGGGTCGGGTTTGAAAACGCCAACTACTTCAGCCGCCGCTTCAAGGAGATGGAAGGACGGACTCCCAGTTCATACCGCCGGCTCAACCACCACTAGCCGTCCGATAGCCTCCGAGCCAGGTTGTCCAGCGGGTATTTCGACCCCTTAGGCTGTCCGTTCCCCGGAAACCGGTGGCAATACTGCCATTCAGCCCGGTGAAAACAATACCAAATATATTACTTGACCTTCTTCTTCACATTGTGATACACTCCTCCAGTTGCAAGGAAGCAAAAGAACAGTGTGAGTTTTCAAGAAATGGACTCCAATCTTGTAGGGGTTAGTATTACTTCTACTGGCGGGGTCCGACTTGCGGGAGCGTGGAGATATGAAGTCATTTCTTGCTTGTACCTTCCTAGTCTGTGCGATCGCGCTGAGCTGTAGTTCTGTCTGGGCCCAGTACGAGCCGTTTGCAGTCGAGGTTGATCCACAGGAAGTCTCTTTCATCATCGACGGTCCCCCCGGTATGTACGGTGCGGCGTTGCCGCTCAATGTGTCGGTGAGCTCCGGCTTTTCCGAGTGGTCGCTGCATTGCCAGGCCTCTCCCATGGTGGAGGTCGCGAACGGCTGGATCATACCCTCCTCACGGATATTCATGGACGGTGGATTCCAGGATATCCTGGAGGACGGGGACGGTCTTCTGGCACTCGACCAGCCTGTGCTGGTGGGCCAGGGCACCTTCACCGGACCGGAGTTCACACTGGTGAGCGTGCTCGGCCTGAGAGTCCAATCCGAATGGAATGACAGGCCGGGGACATACACGGGGCAGCTTACATTCACCTACCTGGCGGGGCCGTGATGAGAAAAAGATGTCTACAGATTCTGTCCGGATCGATCTTGCTTCTGGCTCTTGTGGCGGCCGGTATGGCGCAGGAACAGGTGGGAGGAACGGCCCAGACGGTCGGTATGACCACAACCATCGAGCCATTCATGTCGGTCACGATTGTCACGGCTCAAAGTGGCAGGGATATACCCGATGCCCCCTTCAGGACATTGGGTTCTTTCTTGGGGGCCGGCAGTCTGGCCAGGGGTGTCGTGGAATTCGAGGCTCTGGCGCAGCCCGGTGTTGTCGAGGCCGACAAGCACGTGCAGATCATTGTCTCCTCCAACTGCACCAACTGGAGCGTCGATTGTAGTTCCACGGGCCTCGCCAGTGCCGACGATTTCATTCCACCGGAGAGGCTTTTTGTGAAGTCGTTTTACACCGACCCTGGTGTCGATAACGGGGCTGGGCCGGGTTACGAGACCCTTATGGCGCCGAAGCTGGTGGCAACGGGATCGGCTTCGCAGGAGCTGAGTTACCAGGTCTACCTGAAGCTCGAGGTAACCTGGGACGATATGCCCGGCGACTATGATGGCATCCTGAGTTTCACGGTTATGCCGACGCCGTAGGAGACGGAAGCACAGAAGGACGCAAATAAGGATGAGCGGGAGCACAGTGTATAGAAGTGCAGCCATAATGATACCCCTGATTGCGGTGGTGCCCTTAAGCAATACGTTCGCCGCCATCTCGATTTCCGTACTGCCGCCTATACTTGATCTTTCGGTGCCGCCCGGAAGCAGAGAGCAGATCTCGCTTACAGTCAAGAACCTGGGTGGCTCCATGGTCGAGGTGAGCCCGGCCGTCATGGATCTTATGCTCGGTCCGACGGGGGCCGCTTTGCCTGTCGCGCCCGGGGAGGGAGCCCCCTCCTGCGCAGCCTGGGTAAGTATGGATGAGAGCGGCTTCTCACTGGGACCCGGCGAAAGCGCGGTTCGTGATGTTGTCTTCGCGGTGCCCCGTGGAGTTGCCGGTGGCACATACTGCGTCATCGTCTTCGAGGCACGCGAGGCGGAGAGAATCGCACCCGGGCCGAGTCTTAACATATCTGCGCGAACAGGCACGATAATCATGGAAACCGCCAGCAGAAGATCCCGGCGGAGCGGTGAGATTATCGATGTCAAAGTCACCCGCAACGGCGAGCATGAGGTGGGCATCGTTGCTCTGTTTAAGAACACAGGTGAGATCCATCTCAAGATCCGCCCATCCTGCGTCATCCACAATCGTGAGGGCAGGGTGATCGACCGCCTTGAGACCGATGCGGGCACAGGGACCGTGCTTCCGGGTGGGATAAGGGAGATACGCGCAACCTGGGACAACCAGCGCAAGATGGTGCCCGGCACCTATGAGGTCCGGGTATCGGTGGATTTCACGGGGGCAAGGCGCGTCACCGGGAATGTGGAGGTTACAATCGACTGAAGAAGCTCTGCGGGGCAGGCACCTCGCATGCTGTATAAGGAGTTTTCTGCATGGAGGCCTATGAGTCCGGTTTGAAAGGAGGTGAGACTAAATGAAAGCATTGATCGTGTGCTTGGCGTTACTCGCTCTGGCTGGCACCGCAATGGCGCAGGACTGTGACCTGCCCGGCGGCGCTTACGAGGTCGAGACGTGGAAGTGGGTCAACGGGGCCTGGGTAAGTGAAGATATGAATCCAGAGTGTGCCCTGGGACGTCTTTTTGCAAGCGGCCCTGTAACTGGTGAGTGCAACAAGAGATGCTGGGAGATTCCGGTCGTGATACATGCGTCCATAGCCCAGTGGATCAAATTCAGTGTAACCGGTACCCGCTGGGACTGGCGTATTATGAAGCCCGGCACTTACGCTGGTGATTGCATTGAGTTCACTATTTGCAGTAACGGCGATATCGGCGTGGATTACGAAGGTTTCGATGATCTTTACAGCCCTACAAGCTGTACGCCTTATATCACCACATGGTACGCGTGGGGAAGAAGCGTCTATGAGATCGACGAGCGCGGTGGCTGGATCAGGGCCCCGGAACTCGATAATAGCGATGACATTATCGAGGAGACCTGTGAAGGCCAGCACTGCTGGACCACCAAGCTTTGGACCAAGGTTCAGATTGACACTTGCAACTCGGCTTGTGAGTACGAAGATGAAGCTATGGTCACCCTGTGTCTGATCAACCAGAAGTGTTGGGTTGATGAGGACGGTTCCTGGTGGGACAGACTGCTTTGCGATATCGATTAAGAGACGTAGACTTTAGACAGGTGCTTGCCTGCAGAGCCTTCTGGAAAGCCCGCCCTGCGGGGCGGGCTTTTATATTGTCACTAACGGAACGGGTACGTTATTATAGAGATGTAGGTATATAGGTATACAAGATCGGTAGGAAGCGTTGAAACGTCCAGGACTTGTTTTCAGACCCCACAGAAGCCATGTAGGTGCGGCGGGCATATTCGTCACCGTATTGGTGTTGCTCTCCCCTGCCGCTGCGCTGGCCCAGCAGAGTATCATGGTGAGTCCCCAAGTAACCCAACTCGAGATGACCCCGGGATCGAGGAAGGCTTTCGAGATTGTGGTCGCCAATGCCAGCGAGACCTCCCCCATTGTTGTTCACATCGGAGTATCCTCGATTGGCCAGAACGAGCGGGGGGACTACAGGATGGTCAAGGGGGAAAACGAATGGTCGTGTGCCTCATGGATAACCGTCAACCAGACAACAGTTTCCCTGGGGCCCGGGGAGGTGGTGCCCATCAGATGCTTGATACAGGCACCGTTTACAGCCGGCGGCGGCAGGTACGCCGCGGTGACCGTAGCCTTCGGCAATACCGGACGGGGGACCGCTCCCCTATCCACAAGTTTCGAATATATGCTCGGTTCCTATGTTGAAGTCACAATGGTCTCAGGCTTTTCAAGACGCAGCGTGAGCATCTCGAACCTCCAGATTATCCCGGTAAGAGGCAACAGAACGCTGGAAAACCGATACGGGGATGACGCCTTCTTCATAACGGCCGAGGTAGAGAATTCAGGGAATATCGGCCTCCTAGCCGAGGCGACACTGCGAGTGAGGCAACAGAAGGGACTCCTCCAGCGCGAAGTCCCGCTGGGAACCGGGCGCGGCATGGTCCTTCCCGGCGCCACTGTAAAATACAGGTCTCTCTTTACCGAGAGGCCCCCATCCGGCATATACTCGGCCGAGGCCACACTCCACTACGGGGGCTACAAACCGGCGATAACCAAAATGGTTTTCTCCGTGACCCCCCAAGGTGAGATCGTTCCCGGGCGTGTGGAAGCCGTCGAGACCGTGGGCCTGGGTATCACTCCGGCCAGGTTCGACCTTCGTGCCGGGCCGGGTTCACGCAAGACCGTCGGCGTGACCATACACAATGTCGAAGCCTATCCTGTAAGGATCGCGGTATCCAGGCTGCCCCTCTCGCAGATACCGGACGGTAGACTGGTGGCGAAGGAGGATCCGGCCATCATGTCCTGTGTCGACTGGATCGAAGTCGATCCCGATACCTTTGAGGTGGAGCCCAACACAAGGAAGCGGCTCCGGATCTCCATAAACGTCCCGCCGGATGCGGAAGGCTCGGCTTATTCCAGGTTGGCCTTCATGCCCCTTGAGACCGAGGTATCGAGAGAGACAATGGAGGAAGCATACAGCACGGACATATTCCTTAGCCTTGTACCCGATGTCAGGGAGGGGATAGAGGTCACCGCGTTCGATGTTACAAGCGAAGGCAGGTTCAAACCCGTGGCTTGCACCTTCAAGGTGAAAAACACAGGCAACACCCATGTGGACATAGAGGCAGTGGCCCAGATAAACAGTACCCAAGGGCCCGCGGTCAAAGAGGTACAGCTGAAGGGCCGGGACACACGCATTCTGCCCGGAGTGACTAGGACCTTCAGCATCCTCGACCGTCAGGGCCTGGAGTCCGGGGCTTACAATGTCGAGCTCATGATAAGAGTAGGCAAGAAGCGTGCTGCCTATGAAACCCGTACCTTCAGCATTCGATAGACCCTATACACTCGGCGAACTTGCCAAGGAGGCTTCTATGAGAATCGCACCGCTGGTCCCGGCACTCTTGCTGGTTCTTACGCTCGGCTTCACTGCCTGCCTTGCGCAGGAGCAGCCACCGGGGGAGGAACCACCGGAGGGTCAGCCGTCACAGGTGGAGCCGTTACAGCTGCAGACGCCGCAGGCGGAGCCCCCGCAGGCAGAATCATGGTATGACGACCCACTGGTGACCAATTACTTCTATGACACCGATCTCAGGGAGGCCCTCCGGGATATCTCCGCCCAGACCGGAGTAAACATCATCCCCGATGACACGGTGCAGGGTATTGTCACTCTGGAAGTCTATGACATGCCCCTCGAGGAGTGCCTCAGCAGGATGCTGAGCCCTCTGGGATACACATTCAGAAAGAAAAACGGCTACTATATCGTGGGGGCTCCACACCCCCAGAATCCGTCGTTCCCTCTTCTTACCGAAACAACCCTCTATACACCCAACTACATAAGCGCCGAGGACATCGCGAGGCTTCTTTCGGACTACTACACCCCCTACGTAAAGATCAATGGCGCCACCAACACCGTGGCCATAACCGCTTCTCCTGAGATGACCGAGAGTGTGCTCGAGGACCTGGCCATGATCGATGCCGCCCCCAGGCAGGTAATGATCGAAGCGATAGTGACCGAGATGAGCGAGAGCGCCGCAAGGACTCTGGGGCTTGACTGGTCCCTCGACGGTAACGATGGCGCCTCACGCGCCTTCAGCCTTCGCAACTTCCCGTCAAACCAGGCGGATTCAATGAGCTTATTCTCCACCTTCACGGAACTCAACCGGACAATGGGTGACTTCAATGTCACTTTCGAGACCACGCTCAGGGCCCTCGAAGACGATGGTGAGATCGACATCCGGGCCAATCCCCGGCT
>JALGWN010000144.1 GCA_025774115.1 bacterium | reverse complement strand
AAGGCTTTCCTGTAACCCTCCGGGTGGGACATTCCGAAGTTCCTCGCCAGATTCTCTTTTGTGTCCCTCCCCTTCTGCTGTCCGATGACAACCACCTTGTGGCCGCCGATGACAGCCAGCCCACCGATCATGGCGGTGTCTTCGGCGTACAGCCTGTCACCGTGAAGCTCGGTGAACCGGGAGGCAATCATACCTATGTAATCGGCGCTATAGGGCCGCAACGGGTGGCGGGCCAGCTGCACCCTTTCCCAGCGATTGAGCTTCTCATAGGTCTCGCGCCGCTTCTTGTCGGCAATCCTCTCCAGCTTCCGGACCTGCTCGGTGATCTCCGGATGCCCGGCGTCTGCGAGCTCCTTGAGGTCCCTTATCTGCTTCTCAAGCTCAACCAGAGGTTTCTCGAAATCGAGCCACGATTCCATAGTCACCGACCTTACAAAATACCTCTATATTCGATGCTCAATCCGCGGTTCCATTTCCTCAGGTCCTCAACGTCCACCTTGTCTTCGGTGATGATATCACGGACCTCCAACCCTATGGAGAAGGTCTCGTTGACATGCCAGACTACCGAAGCATTCAGGAACCCGCGGTTCTCGGCGAAGAACTCGTCACCCTCGTTGTCGTTCAGGGCGAAATCGTACTCCGCCGTTATATCGAGGAAGCCCGAGAAGGACTTAATCGCTCCGAGAAACAACGTCGGATCGCTGTCATCCTCCTTCTCCAGTGAATAGCTGATGCCTCCATGCAATGACAAGGCACCCAGAAGATCCCAGTTCTTGCTGGCCACCGCATAGATGCCCCGTGACTTGACCAGGTATCTGTCTTCCTCGTCCAGGAAAGCTCCCCTGCCCTGGGAATCGAAACCGATGGCCACCGCGGGCAGCGCGAACGATTCATCGATAAGACGCGCCTTCAAGTGGACTCCGGGCTCCGGATTCATGTCGGGATCGCCACTGCCTATCACTCCAAGACCGCCATAGGAGATCCCGAAACTGAAGTATCTGGCGAAACCGACCCCGAGACTCACCAACACCCCGCCATGCGAATAGATATCGGACTCCACGTAAATCCCCCCCCTGACGGGCAGGCCGGCTGTTGGAAGATCGACGATGTTTCGGGGCTGGATGCTCTGTGCCGCCCCTCCGGCGGTCTGCGGGTTCTGTGTCTGCGCCCCCGCAGCCATGCACAGGGCCAACACCGCCGTGATCGCGAGGATAGTGGTTTTCAATCGCTTCCTCCTTTGTTCCCAACCTCAGCGTCAACCTATCAGAAACCGGGAGGCCCGTCAACAACCAAGAAAACCACGGAAAACCACGGTGTCAGGCTTGCATAATTGCATTTTCGAAACGAAAATGCAATTATGCAAGCCTGACACCGACGCTGCACCATCCATTAGGCCGATCAAAGATGTCCGGATGCAAGGCGCGCGACGGCGTGACGAGCAAGGCGTATAGTTGCATACGCCGCAGTAAGGCACGCCAAACGCAACACAGCAGACGGATATCTTTCATCGGCCTAACCGAACCTCTTCTGACTGCCCACCCTAGATATCAACCTCACATTGGCAACGCCCTCGATACCGTCCAGGGCCGTGATGACATCCCTGGTAGGCTCTATCCGCCGCTGCGGTATCTGCAAGACCACATCGCCCATCTCCCTGCCTACTACAACCACGGAAACCAGAGCGTGACCGGGATAGGAATCCAGGATACCGTTTAGCATATCCAGAGCGGTCTGGTTTGTCTTTCCGGCATCAAGGTCTATCTCCACTTTGCCGGAGAGCTTCTCCATGGAGGTCTCCAGTTCCGTGAAATCACTGACCCTGATCTTGGGCTGGTCCTCGTTCCGGTAGGAGACGGTGCCCAGCACCAGGATCATCGACCCATCCGCCAGGCGATCCCCCGCCGAGGTTATCTGGTCGTCGAAGAAGACGGCCTCCATCTGACCGGTCAGGTCCTCGAGTTGGACAAAGCCTATCTTCTTACCGTTCCTTCCGAAGTGAATCCTCTTGCCCGACACGATTCCGGCGACCACTACCCTCTTGCCATGTGCCATCCGCTTGGTCTCGGCGATCGGGGCCGTTGTAAAGGCATCGATCTCCCGCTTGTAGCGCGACAACGGATGACCCGAGGAATAGAAGCCAAGAACGTCCCGCTCACGCGCAAGCCTCTCCAGAAGCGACCACTCCTCAACCTCGGGGAGCTTTCTCTCCATCCCGGTTTTCTCACCCTTGGTCTCAAGAATTCTGAGAAGTGAAGTCTGACCGGTATTTTTATCCCGCTGGGATCTCTGCCCCACCGACATGGCCGACTCGATTCCGGCCAGCATCTGTGCCCGATGCCCTTGAAGCGAATCCAAGGCACCCGCGAATACCAGGCTTTCCAGCATACGCTTGTTTATACTCTTCAGATTGACTTTCTCACACAGTTCGAAAACGGTTTTGAAGGGTCCGGTTCCCTTCCTGGTCTCTACGATCGACTCAATTGCCGATCTGCCGACATTCTTGATTGCGGCCAGTCCGAATCGGATGCCTTCATGATTCACCGTGAAGTCCGCAGCACTCTGGTTGATGTCAGGCGGATGTACAAGAATACCCATGTGCCTGCACTCATCCAGAAGAATGACTATACGATCGGTGTTTCCCATTTCGCTGGTAAGACACGCAGCCATGAACTCCCTGGGGTATTTGGCTTTGAGAAAGGCCGTATGGAAGGACAGCAGGGCATATGCCGCACTGTGCGACTTGTTGAATCCATATCCGGCGAAATAAGCTATCTGGCTGAAGATCCTCTCGGCCACTTCCTCTTTCAGACCATTGGCCATTGCTCCCTTGACGAAATTGCGCCGCTGCTGGTCCATGATATCGACCGCTTTTTTCCCAATGGCCCTACGCAGGATATCGGCCTGCCCCTTAGTGAAACCGGCCAGCTTGCTGGCTATCTCAATCACCTGCTCCTGATAGAGAATCACCCCGTAGGTGTCCTTGAGAATCGGCTCCAGGAGAGGATCCTCATACTCTATCTCCTTCTGCCCGCGTTTCCGCTTGATGAACAGTTCTACCATCTCGCTTCCGAGCGGCCCCGGTCGGTACAGAGCATTGGTGGCTATGATGTCTTCGAAGCGCTCCGGCTTCATCCGCCTCAAGAGATCCCTCATGCCGCTGCTTTCAAGCTGGAACACTCCGACCGTGCGGCCTTCGACCAGCAGGCGAAATACATCCGGATCGTCCAGTGGTATCTTACTGGTCTCCACCTCGACGCCCTGCTTTTCCTTGATCATGTTGAGAGTGTCTTCAATGATGCTCAGGGTGGTGAGCCCAAGAAAATCCATCTTAAGCAGTCCTATGCTCTCCACGGATTTCATGTCGAACTGAGTAACGATTTCCCCCCTGGAACCACGGTAGAGCGGTACGTAGTCGAGGAGCTTGCCCGGAGTTATGAGCACACCGGCGGCATGCGTGGATGCGTGGCGGGCGAGCCCTTCCAGTTTCTTGGCCATCCGGATCAGTTCGCTGTAATTCTCGCTCTCCGCGATCTGCTTGAGCTCGGGGACCCGGGCGAGCGCCGAGTCTATGGTCACCCCCGGGTCGGGAGGAATCAACTTGGCTATGCGATTGACTTCCGGTATCGGCACTTTCAAAACCCTGCCCACATCCCTGATAGCCCCCCGCGCAGCCATCGTGCCGAAGGTAATGATCTGCGACACACTGTCCCTGCCGTACTTCTCGGAAACGTAGTCGATCACTTCCGACCTTCGTTTGTCGCAGAAGTCTATGTCGATATCCGGCATGCTTATTCGTTCCGGATTGAGGAATCGCTCGAAAAGCAACCCGAATCTCAAGGGATCGATATCGGTTATACGCAGGCAGTAGGAGACCATACTGCCCGCCGCCGACCCCCTCCCGGGCCCGACCGGAATGCCCATATCCCTGGCGGCCTCCACCAGATCCCATATGATCAGGAAGTAGCTGGAGTAGTTCATCTCCCCGATGATGCGAAGCTCATAGGCCAGGCGCTCCTTCACCTCCGCGCCCGCTCCGGGATACCTTTGCGCCATACCGGCTCTCGCCAAGTGCTCCAGATACTGATTGGCGTCGACATAACCCTCCGGTATGGGAAAATCGGGGAGTCGTATTCTGCCCAGCTCGAGATCCAGATTGCATTTCTCGGCCACCTCAACCGTATTGGTCACCGCCTCGGGAACTTCGGCAAAGAGCGTCTTCATCTCATCGGGACTCTTGAAATAGAACTGATCGTTTATAAACTTAAGTCTGTTGGGATCGTCCAGGTCCTTACCGGTCTGAAGGCAAAGCATTATGTCTTGGGCCCGCGAGTCCTCCTGGGCCAGGTAGTGGCAGTCATTGGTCGCCACGATCGGAAGGTCGATCTCCTTTGAAAGACCGATCATGCCTTTTATGATCTCTTCCTCCTCGGGCAACCCGTGCCGCTGGATTTCCAGATAGACGCTGTCCTTACCGAAAAGGTCCACCAGCAGGCCTGCCCGTTCGCGCGCCTTTGCCGGATTACCCGATGCGAAATCCTCCCCGACCAACCCTTTGAGACAGGCGGTCAGAACAACAAGCCCACTGCTGTGTTGGCTCAGGAGGTCCAGATCGACCCGCGGCTTGTAGTAGAAGCCCTCGGTGTACCCCTTGGATGAGAGCTGCGTCAGGTTGTGATAACCCTCGAGATCTTTGGCCAGCACGATCATATGGTTGCCGGCATCCCAGACCCCCCTGGGGCCCGGCTTCTTTTCCAACCGGCTGGTCCGTGCCACATAGAGCTCACACCCGATGAGAGGCTTAAGCCCCGCCTTGAGGGCCTGTTTATAGAAAGTAATAGCCCCGAACATCGAGCCGTGGTCTGTGAGCGCCATCGCCGGCATGCGGTACTGCATGGCGCGGGCGATGTAGTCGGAGATTCTACCGGCACCGTCCAGGAGGCTGTAATCCGAATGAACGTGGAGGTGAACGAAATCAGAATACATCAAGACGGACACCTACCTTGAGAGGCTTACAGTAAATTCCTTGTCGGTCGCGTTTCCCAACCTGTCTTCCGCCACAAGCCTAATCCTATGCTCACCGTATGGCAAGGGCTTTGTGGTACGCCCGCCGACCACTCCCGTGTCGGGATCTATGGAGACTATTGCGACCTCATCATCCACATAAGCCCTGAGACTTCCGTCATCCACACCGGAGCCCCCGTCGGTGATTCGGGAGGCAAAGGTCGCCTTGCCGTCGGCCGGTCTTCGCCTGAAGTTTTGGATAGGTCCGATCTCGGGCCCATCCCTTTCCTCGAGAATAACCAGGTGCTCCGGCCGGCGCATCTTGAACTCGCACCAGCCCCGCTCGTTGAAACGCCCCCGGAAAGAGGCCCACTCCCCGGCCTCGGCGAAGACCCCGTGCCCGGTCTTGAGACTGCGGTCCTTCCGGACAACGAGCACGTCGATCCGCTCGTTGAAGAAGACGTCCGCAGGCTCCAGGACAAGCCTGCCCGCCGATGACAGGAATCCCCGGTGGACCTTGCCCGGCTCCTCGGAGACCGTAACAAGGCTTTGTGAACAGTAGCCCGTAGGTGCAGCGAGCTTCACTCTGTAGTTCTCTGTTGAGAACCAGACCTCCCGGCCCGGCTTCAAAAGGCCCAGCTCGAGCCCGGTGGTCCTGGCCACCACCTGCCCGTCGAATTCGACCCGGACCTCGATTCGGACGGTACCGCTCTCCGGCCCCGGGACAAAGGTACCCCTGAAGAGCCTCTCCCCCACCGGCTGAAGCAGCACGGAACGGCTCATGTCGCCTTCATAGATCGTCGCCTCCGGCAGCGAGCTGGGGGATGAGGTGGGAGCAGCGTAAATCTCGACAAAGCCGGGATGCAGCGCCGTCCGGAGATCGACGGCCGTATCCGCCCCCGCGGCCTGTCCGCCCGTAGCCAGGAACCCCTCTCTCGCAAGGCCGCTCGAATCCTCGATGCGGCACCTCACCTCCACCCGGGATTCCAGACCGATGGTACGCGTGGTGAGGCCATCGTCGGGTCTGCCCGTCTCGAGTGGGTGCCAGGCCCGGCCCGTACGGTAAAGGACCTCCGCAACCCTGCCTGCGGGCTCCGCCTCGATCTCTATCGCGACCTTGGTACTGTCCCTACGGAGCCTGAACCGTCTGAAGGCGGGCAGGGTCCCATAGACAAAAGGCAAGGCGGCCTCCCGGGTATTGCCCCATGCATCGGAGACACTCACAACAAGTTCATGCTCACCCGGAGTGAGAAGCCCACCTGCCTCAAGGTCTGTGGGCGTTCGGCAGGTGAAACCCCTGAAGTCGAGGTCGTAGGCATCGTAGAGCCTCACAAACCTGGATCCGCCCGCCGGCTCATAGAAGCCTCCCACAAAGTGGCCTTTGGAGAAAGGGAAGCGGTCAAGACTCAGCAGAAAAACGGGCACTTGATCGATTGAGGCCCAATAGTGTATGGGCTTGAGGACTCTCCCGCACTGCACCGGATCGGTCGCAAATACACTCACCCCGAAGGCCCCAGCGACCGTGAGTGTTCCCATCTCCGGACCGGGCGTGACCGTCACCGGGCGATAGCTCCCGTTTACCCGACTCTGAGCCACAAGAGGTGTGAACCTTATCGATTCTATTACCGGCCGAGCTGTCTCCGCGAGATCCATATAGTCCGGAATCGGGTTTATCTTGTCGTGGTCCCCCCTGCCGGAACGCAACTCGAAGTGAAGATGAGGTGGTCCCGAGCCGGTCTCGCCGCTAAAGGCCAGGGTGTCACCGGGTCCGAACCGTAAGGCCTCGGAGCCTAAGAGCAGCTCCACCGCGTATCTGCCCCTACGATCCTGCTCGGCCTCAACGAGCCTCTCGATCTCGGGTATGAACCGGGAAAGGTGGCCATAGACCGCCGTCTTCCCATCCGCAAGTTCCGCATAAAGTGCCCTGCCGTAGCCACCGTTCCAGAGCCTGATCCTCCATACCAGGCAGGAATCCACGGCCAACACGGGAACCCCTGTGACACCACCGGTCGAGAAGTCCAGCCCTGCGTGGAGGTGGCCGGGCCTATAGCTCCCGAATGAGGAAGTAGGGCAAATATCATTTGTGAGCGGGAACCGTAGCGGCCCCGAAAGGGCCTCGCCGCACATACCGGCCATAACCACGGCGAGGAAAACGAGAGCACATTGCCCGGCACGAACAATCATCTCTTCCTTTCGCCTATACAATATCTATACCGCCTTCCGTCGGGATGTCAAGCGGAGCCGCCGGGCTTGAGAAATCGCTTGTAGAGCACCATGCGAATTGTTACTATCCTGTGAATCTCATTCACGTGGAGGATCAAACCGATGCTTAGTCAATTAAGGCAACAAACCAAGTTCGTTCTATGGATAGTGATCGTCGGGTTCGTGGGCTTCATGTTTTTCGACTGGGGCATGAACCGCATCAACCCGGGAAGCGAGCAGGCGGGCCTGGCGGGCAAGGTGGGCAAGAACCGCATCACAACGGAAGAATTCCGCCAGGAATACCGAAACCAGCGCGCGGCCTATTACGAGCAATACGAAGTCAGTCCCACCGTGCAGACCGAGCAGGAGGTGGCCGATCGGACGTGGGAGACGCTGGTTCAGAGACATCTGCTCTGGGAAGAGGCTCTCAAGGA
>JALGWN010000143.1 GCA_025774115.1 bacterium | reverse complement strand
AACGCTCAGATGCAAGGCACACGAAGGCGCAAGGAGTGAGGCGCACTTTTGGGTGCGCCGCAACGAGGATGGCCGAGTGTAACGCCGCAGATCGGCGTTGTTCACACCCCGCCATAAACCAGGCTGGTCAAAAACGCTCAGATGCAAGGCACACGAAGACGCAAGGAGTGAGGCGCACTTTTGGGTGCGCCGCAACGAGGAGGGCCGAGTGTAACACCGCAGATCGGCGTTTTTCACCAGCCTGGGGTTGACTCGGTATAACGCCTGCCTTTCGCTTGAGGTCCCGTCCGGGGAACTCTTTGGCTTCCTGGGTCCTAACGGAGCGGGCAAGACCACCACGATCAAGATGATCTGCGGCCTCCTCATGCCGACGACAGGCACTGTGAGGGTCGGCGGCTTCGACATCCAGGCCCAGCCGATCGAGGCTAAGGCCCTGCTCGGCCTTGTGCCGGACACGCCGGTTCTCTATAAGAAACTCACCGGCAGGGAGCTCTTGCGATTCGTGGGGGACCTCTACTCGGTCGCCTCAGGAACGATTAATCGGCGTCTCGATCATCTGCTTCACCTTCTGGACATGACAGAGTGCGCCGATGACCTTATCGAGTCATATTCCCATGGTATGAAGCAAAAGACCTCGATCATGGCCGCCCTCGTCCACGATCCCAAGGTGGTCGTCCTGGATGAGCCGACATCGGGCCTGGATCCCAGAAGCGCGAAGGTGGTCAAGGATGTCCTGCGCGCCTTGTGCAAGATGGGAAAGACCGTCTTTATGTCCACCCACATCCTGGAGATAGCCGAGAGGGTCTGTGACCGCGTTGGGATCATCAACGAAGGCAAGTTGGTCGCGGTCGGCTCCGTTTCAGAATTGAGAACAAGGTCAAAGGAGGGCCGCGTGAGTCTCGAGGACATCTTCCTCGAGGTTACCGGAGGCCCCGAACAGCAGGAAGTGATCAAGTTCCTGGAGACCTGAACATCCAATGCCGCTAGCGAAGCTGATCCTCTATAAGCTCAAGATCTTCACCGCAAACTTCACGCGTGGCGAGAGGCGGAAGCGGGTTGTCCGGATTGTCACTGCGGTAGTCATAGTGGCAGCCTTCATAGGCTTCTGCTTCGGGGCCTATGGCGTATTCGCCGCCATCAAGCTGGTGGGAGAAGACGGTTTCCTGCTCGCAAGCGTAATCGTTACCCTCACCCTCCACGGACTTCTGATGCTGGCGTTTGTTTTCGACATCGCAACCACGACCAACATATTCTTCCTCTCGAGCGACCTGGACCTCCTGATGGCAGCACCGATTCCGGCCCTGAGAGTGTTCGTGCTCAAGTACTTCGAAGCCCTGGGAAGTGGCTCGCTCATAACTTCTTTTGTCGCCTTTCCGATCCTCTTGGGTTTCGGCTTGGCCTTCAGCGCGCCGTGGCCGTTCTACATCGCAGTGTTTGCCATAGTGGCGCTTTTCCTGAGTATACCGGTTTCCATAGGCACAATAGCGGGTCTTGTGATATCCAGATTCGCCCCCGCCTCCCGGGTGAAGGAGGTGCTGGGGCTGGCGGGAGGCGTATTGGCCCTGGGCTTCTGGGTGACGATTCAGCTCCTGCGGCCGGCTATACGGGATAACATCCAGACCGGCGATGTCACCGCGCAGATGAAGAACCTGGCGACATATGGAGGCCACTTCCTGATGAAGACCCTTCCGAGCTCCCTGGCCGCCGACGGCCTCACCGGTTTTGCGGCGGGCCGCCCCGGGGAAGGCCTTCCCTCGGTGGCTTTCCTGGCTATTATGGCGGGACTCATGTTCGGGGTGTCGGTGGTTGCAGCCAAGCGGATATACCTGGCCGGCTGGGTGCGTGTGGCCCCCGCGGGCGGAAGGAGACGGGTGCGCCGAAACTTCCCGCTTCGAAGGCTCATGGGCTGGCTGCCCTCATTCGAAAAAGCCGTGGTTTCGACAACCGCGTCACTCTTCTTCCGTGACCCGCAACAGATAATGCCCGTGGCCACTATAACCGTAATGATGGCTTTGTTTCCGTTCCTTATGGGCAGACGGGCCGGTGGTATCATCAGCCCGGCGGTTATTCTGCAATCTTTCGCGGCCTTAAGCTTCATAGGCTCGATGAATCTTGCCGTTAACGCGACTTTGATCGACGGGCGGAACTTCTGGCTGATACTCTGCTCTCCTCATTCCCCGATGCGGAAGCTCTTTGCCAAGCTTCTTGTCTCGGCGTTTTTCTTCATACCGCTCGCCGCGGCGGCGGCAGTGGCCTTTCGGGCAGCCGGTGTCATCGGCTGGGCTATGGTACCCAGGGCCCTGTGGTTCGCGTCGTGTATGACCTTTCTCGGCAGCGGTATCGGCGTCATGCTCGCCATGATCTATGGAAACTGGCAGTGGGAGATACCCAAACGTATGCTCAAGACCTCGGGGCGTCTTCTTATGCTGGGGGTGATGGGCGCCTTCTTCGCGGTGATAGCAATAGTCGTTGCGGGGAGCTCAACCGGCGCCGGTATGCGGCTGCTGGCCCGAGCGCCGAAGACCGGCCTCATCCTTGGTGCGGTCTTCACAGGCCTCCTGACATACGGTTTTCTCAGGATAGCCTCCGCCCGCTTGGAGCGGATGGAATGGAAGGCTTAGCGACACCGCAGCAGAGGGCTTGTGAATAATCCGGGCTAGCCCGGTCTACCTGTCGGTCTCCGACTCGGCCCGCTTGAGATTCTCCATTACCGTCCGCGCAAGGTTGGAGTCGGGATTCCTGGCCAGGATTTCCCGCCATCGGGCAACCGCCTCATCCTCCCTCTCCGCGAGCATCAATGCCGTGGCCAGATCATTCCTGAACAGCAGATCTGTGGAATCGAGCCTTACCGCTTCGGTGAGGAGCTCCACTGCCTGCGGGAAGTCGCGTTTCATGATCGCCACCCGACCGGCCATGGAGACTATTTCGGCATTGCCTGGTCGGATATCTCTGGCCCGGAGAAGAAGGTCTATCGCCTTGTCGTACTCATTCATGGTCACATAGATGGAGGAAAGCCTGAGGTATGCAGGCATAAGATTGGGGTCGAACCTTATTGCCCCCAGATAAGCGTCCGCCGATTGCTCGCTCATTCTCCTGGCGGCGAATATGTCTCCCGCACCCATGTAGGCAAGAGCATAGGTCGAATCCAGATGGATGCTCTTTCCAAATTCTGTCAGTGCATCTTCGAAGTTGCCCAGCTCCGCGTACGCGCGGCCCAGATTATAGTGTCCCTCGATAAAGCTGTCGTTCAAGGCCACGGCGGTCTGGAAGTGCCCCAGTGCCCGCTCGAAATCACCGATAGCCGAAAGCACAGCCCCAAGCGAGTTATGCGCTTCGTGGTTGCGCGGGTCGGCTTCCACGGATTTCTCGAACATAGCGATGGCATTTGTCATGTCACCCCGCCTCAGGTAGGCATTGCCTTCCCCCATGTACTGTTCCGCATCTTTGCCGCAGCTAAGAGCCAGCAGCACAAGAAGCAGCAAACCGATCTTCTTCACGTTCCTCACCCTCCTTGCTCTGCCGCCCCTCTCTTGCCGGTGTCTTCACCTTCCTCGGAAGCGGCCCTACGTGCCCGGAACCAGTCCGCTACAAGAAAAAGGACGATCATGGCCACTACCAGGCCATTCAGTCCGAGAATACCTGCGCCTATCCACCAATACCAGGCCATACGCCGGATCACACCTCTGTGCTACGTCTCAAAAGCATTCTCAATATGCCTGAAATTCGGCAGGCCGGATTCGAAAGTCACGGCAACGAAGTCAAACCGGCAAGGCTTGTCCACAAGGTTCTTGTTCTTGATGTAGGCTCTTGCCGCTTCTATAATATGCCGCCTCTTGGTCATGCCCATGGCCTCGGCCGGCAACCCGTAGCGGGTCGACCGCCGACCCTTCACCTCCACAAACACAACCGTGCCGCGGTGAAGGGCAACCACATCCAATTCTTTTCGCATAAGGTACACGTTCCGGTCAAGGATTTTATAGCCCTTGTCCTTAAGATAAGCACAAGCGAGGTCTTCGAATTCACTCCCCTGTCGCCTGCGGTCATGCATAGGAGATGGCCCCCCGCCGAGGTTAGATCGGCATGTTCGTACTACATAAGCAACTGCAACCCGGACGTAGCCAGGTATCTCGGGATGCTGGGGGCTGCTGACAAAACGGTTCTCCCGGGCTGTTCAAAGACACCAAGATGCGAGGCGCGCGAAGACTCCAGAAGCGAGGCCCGTTGGCACGGGAGTGCCAACACCACACGTACGCCGCAGCGACAGGATCGTAGCGATGCCGCTCCTGTGGCAACGAACAAGGCAGACCGGTGTTTTTCAACGGCCCGACAGGCTACTTTTTCGCCTGCTTCACCTGCGCGGCTCTGCCCCTTCTCTGTCTCAGATAGTAGAGCTTGGCCCGTCTGACCTTCCCCTTCCTGACCACCTCAAGTTTGGTAATCGACGGCGAATGATAAGGAAAGATCCTCTCCACTCCCAGACCGCCGCTTATCTTCCTTACCGTGAAGGTCTTACCGGTGCTGCTACCGCGTGTCTTTATTACCGTACCCTCGAATACCTGGACCCTCTCCTTCTGGGCTTCGACCACTTTGATGTGGACCCTCACGGTATCCCCTGCCTTGAAGTCAGGCAGCTTATTCTTCTCATGACTCTGCTGTAGAGCGCTGACCAAATCCATGCCTAACCACCCTCCACCTTAATCCAGTCTCAGTTCTTGCTCTGTTCAGCCTTGAGGGCCTCGAGCATTCTCTTGTCTTCTTCAGTGAGCTCCGCGGATCCGAACAGATCGGGTCTCCGGAGCAGGGTTTTCCGAAGGGCATCGCGTCTCCGCCACACCCGGATTGCCTCATGATCGCCACTCAAGAGCACTTCAGGTACGCTCCGGCCCCCAAAATCGCGGGGTCTGGTGTACTGGCCGTGCTCAAGCAGTCCGTGATAGAAGGTATCGGTCTCGGCAGAGGCGAAGTCCCCGAGCACCCCGGGCAGGAGCCTGGTAACGGCATCGATAATCACCATTGCACCGAGCTCGCCGCCGGTAAGAATAAAATCCCCTATGGAGACTTCATCGGTAGCCAGATCATCCCGTATGCGCTCATCGACCCCTTTGTAGTGACCGCAGAGAAGAACCAGCTCCGGCTCTTCCGCCAGCTCACGCGCCACACCATGATCCAGGCGCCGTCCCTGTGGTGATATCAGGATCACAGGTACGGTGCCCCTGGATCGGCCGTCCAGGACCGAGTCAACCGCCTGGAATACAGGCTCCGGTTTCAGGATCATTCCGGACCCACCTCCGAAGGGGTAGTCATCCGCAGTCCTATGCTTGTCCGACGCAAAGTCGCGTATATCCACGATCGAGATCTCGACGATTCCATTGTCCTGTGCCGACTTGATCATACTCTCATTGAAAGGCCCACCAAACATGCCGGGAAACAATGTAAGGACGGTAAACTTCATCGCCTCAACCCAGTAGCCCTTCAATCTCCTCTATTCTCACGATCTTCCGGCGAAGATCGATTTCCTTCACCACACTTTGCACAACAGGTATCAAGACCTCACCCGAGGCCGTCTTGACCGCGAAAACATCATTGGCAGGCGTTTTCCACACATCATCGATCAGGCCTATGTCCCTGTCGTCTTTTCCAACCACCCTGCAGCCGATAAGGTCGAAAACATAATAGGTGCCCTCCGGTATCGGGCAGACATCGTTCCTCCCCACCCCTATCTCGGCACCCGTCAGAGCTTCCGCGGCTGTCCGGTCGTCAACTCCCTCAAGTTTAAGGAGAACTGATCCACCCTTTCTCCTCACTCCCTCGACAGCGACCTCTCTGGTCGTGCCGCCGTGCCTGACAAGCACCCGCTCCAGCGCTTTGAACCGCTCCGGCATGTCGGAGACAGGCTGGGCGGAAACTTCTCCCCTTACACCATGTGCACGCCTCAACAGACCGATTACTACGAAGTCCGACTCATCGCTCACTCAAGGATCTCCAAGACAGCTCGCTTTCCCATTTTGGTCGCCGCCGCATTCAGCAGTGTCCTAATCGAACGGGCTGTTCTTCCATGCTTTCCTATTACCTTTCCCAAGTCACCCTCGCCTACTCTGAGCTCATAGACCGTAGTCTTCTCGCCTTCGACCTCTTTGACCTGAACTTGATCCGGATTATCCACTAGCGCCCTGGCAATGTATTCGACCAGCTCTTTCATCCTCTATACCCCCCTAGTGCACGAGAGTCGGGTTCCAGCCTCGCTCTGCTGTCGATAGGCGCACTTCACGAGATCCTCCGTTCGACGTTTCTGTCCCTTAAGCCCCTCCTTCACTTGCTGTCCGTTTCCTTCTTATCCTCGGGCTTCTCCTCGGTAGAAACCTCGCCGGCGGCAGAGGCCTGTTTCGCAGGTGGCTGTTCCGCAGAGGCATCCTCTGCAGGTGCCTTCTCCGCTACAGCCTCCGCAGGTGCAACCGCCTTCTCGGCAGGGGCCGCAGCAGGCGGGGCCGCCTCAACGACAGGTGCCTTCTCCGCTACAGCCTCCGCAGGTG
>JALGWN010000142.1 GCA_025774115.1 bacterium | reverse complement strand
ATTCTATCTCTATGGTGCCCGGTGTCGCGGAGAGCCTCACCACGGCCTGGATGGCGTACATCACCACGTTCATCTCGGCTTCGTAGGAGGCGATCGCAGCTCTTCGTATTACCGCCGGATCGAACCCGATTTCTTTGAGGATCGACTTTATCTCGGTCGATACGGAGCCCGCATTGGGAAAGTCTTTCCCAATGATGGAGAATTGCTGAGAGTATAGGACTTCATCGCTCATTCGTGCCCCATGTCCACACCGGGTTGCAGCCCTTTCCCGAGGAGACGCCCGCAAGCCTCAAACATGGAGAGCCGGGTGGTAAGAAGCGGGATACCCTTCTGCTCGGCCAGCTTCATGGCACCCTCATCGGGCATCTTGCCTCTCACATAGATTACAGCTTTTACCTCGGCCATATGGGCCGTCACAACGGATTGCGCATTCCTGAGCAGACTCCCGGGGGTCGAAAAGGCCAGGACATCGCTCATTAGGTCCGCTGCACAGACCCGGTCGAAATCATGATCGAAACCTCTTTTGCCTACTACCTCATCGCATTCTATGAGCTCGGCTATCTCCTCAAGCTTCAACTACCTACCTCCTGCGGCTTACGTCATCAACCAAGAACAAACGGCCCCCGCAGCACCTACACCTTCAATATAAGCTTCCTCAGCCATGACCGGATGCCGAGCGAACCCGCACACGAAGACTCCCGCGGCGGATGTCCTGAACGGCTCACTGAGCGGATGCTCGGAAGCGAAGAACCCCAAATCGTCCAGAGGGGCCCCCAGCGTACCTGAGAGATCCTTCTGACCCGGCCCATGGAGATGTGCAAGCGAGAGCACCACAAGATCGGCACCGAGCACGATCTCGCCTCCTGTCTCAGAGCTTGCCTTCACCTTGAGGGTCTTCCCTTCACCTATCTCCACCCTGCCATCTATCTTAATGAATTTAACACCCTGTTCCACGGCATCGGTGAAGAGGTCTTCCTCGAAACCGAATACCCTTATACCCTTGTGGAGAAGCGTGATCTCCGCCTCGGGGTTATTGCTTTTATACAGCAGGGCATTGGAAAGCGCCTGCTTGCAGCAGTAGCGACTACAATAGGGGTGCTCGCTGTCCCTTGCACCCACGCACTGGATCATCACCAACTTCTTGGGCCCGGTCTTGGCTTCCCCGATCCTTGCCGTGAGTTCCCACTGATCGATGACCGACTCATGCTTGCCGTATGGGTACTCGACCGGCTCATACCTGCCCGCACCCGTCGCCACCAGCACGGCCCCCGCCTCCACGGTCTCCTCACCACCCGCCGTCGTGATCTCTAGCACGATCTTGCCGCCCGAGCGCTCGAGCGATGTCACGGTGGACGATAAGAGCACCTTGGCCTTGGGGTGCTCCTCCACCGCCTTGACAAAGCCGTGGGCGGTCTCGGCCTCGCCGCCCGAATCGCGGAAGGCCTCGAAGAAGGGAGTCCCGGTCTTATCGGATTTCTCGATAAGCGTAACCTCGATGCCCCTTCGCAGGAGCTCGCTTGCGGCTGCAAGGCCTGAGGTGCCGCTCCCTATGACGGCGACACTCCTGACCTTCCGACCCGTTTCTTTAAGCATCCGGGGGAAGTCATCTATCAGGGCCTTGATCTTATCCTCCGCCAAGTCCTTGATCTCATGTATCCCGACAACGGCCACCTTGCCCTTCTCAAAACCCAGGATGCGTTCAAAGAGACTTTCGTGACTTCCCCGGTGACAGCCCAAAACCACCAGGCGCCCGGCCTCTTTGGCCTTCTCGGCCATCGCCCGCCGCCCTTCCTTGTAGCAGAGGAAGGGATAGGCGCCATCGATCGCGATCCCCCTGGCTTCGAGGATCTTTATTATCTCATCACCCTTCTCGGCAAGCCCCAGCCCGTATGCGCAGGCAAAGATACCCGGCCGCCCATTCCCGCTGGGGGGCTCGCCTCCCTCCGGCGAGCCTCCGGACGTGAGACTCCTGCCGGCCGCCGCGATGGCCTCCACCACGGCGGCAGCGTCGCTCGCAGGGCCCCCTATGGCACCGGCAAAGGTGACACCCGGCGCTTCAGCCACGAGGGCCGCAAGACTGCGCCCCGCGAAGCCGTACTTATTGGTCTTAAGCCCCCCCGCCCGAGCAAGCCGCCTGAATTCGCTCTTTGAGTGGATACCGACAGCCAGCACCACGAGGTCAAACTCCTCCTCCCCGGCCGTCTCACCCGCCCTATAGGCAACTGTGACGGCACCGGTGTCGGGATCTTCACTAATCTTATCTATACCCGCTTCGACAAAGCTCATCCAGTCGGCGGCCAGGAGTTCGGCCAGATCGATTTCACTCCGCTTACCCGTGGGTCGCAAGCCCCTGTGAAAGACGGTGACGGCCACTTTGCCCAGGTGCTCCCTGGCCGCCTTGGCCTGGGAGAAGGTCCGGGAGCAGCAGACTGTAGAGCAGTAATTGGCGCCGATACCCTCTTCCCGCGATCCTACACACTGAACGAAGGCGATCCGGCGGGGTCTCTCCCCGTCGAAGGGTCTTAAGATATAGCCGCCGAAGGGGCCGGTGGGGCTTGCAAGACGCTCGAATTCCAGGCTGGTTATGACATTGGCCGAGGTCGTGTAGCCGAGCTCGCGCTTCCGGCCCGGGTCGTAGGGCGCGCCGTCGGAGGTAAAGATGATGCTGTCGGCCTCGAGGCTCAGCCGCTCTGAGGTCTCATCATAGACCACCGCTTCCCGGTCGCACTCGGCCAGGCAGAGGCCGCAGCCGATGCAGCGACGGCAACTGAGGCACCGCGCCGCCTCCGCAAGCGCCATCTCCTCGGTAAAACCGAGCTCCACCTCGTTGAAGTTGCCGGTCCGCTCCTCGAGCGGGAGCTCCGGCATCTTGCCGCGCTCGGTCGGTATGTCCTTGAATTCCGGTATGAACTTAGGTTTCTTCATGGCTACTTGAGATACTCCATTATTGATCTCGCCGCTATATGGCCGGCCTCGATTGCCTGTATCACCGTGGCAGGGCCCGTCACATCGTCACCTCCCGCATAGATGCCTTCACGGTTGGTGGCCATGGTCTTCGTGTTGACCTCGAAGGAGTTCCACCTGGAGAGTGTAAAGCCGTGGTTCTCGGGCAGGAAGGATACATCGGGCTGCTGGCTTATGGCCGGGAGCACGAGATCGGCCTCCACTTCAAACTCCGATCCCGCGATGGGGACCGGCCGCCTCCGGCCGCTGGCGTCGAGTTTGCCCAACTCCATCCTCGTACAAAGCATGCCTGTAACCTTGCCCTGCTTGCCCAGAATCTTGGTGGGGGCGGCCAGGTAGTGGACCCTGACACCCTCTTCGATTGCCGCATCCACTTCCCAGGAATTGGCGGGCATCTCCTTGCGTGATCGTCTATAGAGGATGGTGACCTCCTCACATCCGAGCCGCCAGGCGGTTCGTGCCGAATCGATGGCCGAGTTGCCGCCACCTATGACGATCACCTTGTTGCCGGGTCTTGTCTTATCCCCCAGGTTGACACGCTTAAGGAACTGTATGCAGTCCAGGAAACCCTCGTACTCATCCTCCCCCTCGACCCCGAGCTTATAGCCGTCATAGGCCCCCACGCCGAGGAAGATGGCCTTGAAGCCTTGCTTGGAGATATCATCCACCGTGAATTCGTGGCTCAGCGGTGTCTCGAGTTTTATCTCGACCCCAAGATCGGTGATATAGGAGATATCGCTCATAAGGATATCCCTCGGCAGCCGGTATTCGGGGATACACAGATGAAGCATGCCGCCGGGAACGCGCTCGGCTTCAAAGATGGTGACCCGGTAACCCTCGAGTGCCAGATCGTGCGCCACGGTGAGGCCCGCCGGCCCGGCCCCCACCACGGCCACCTTTGTTTTCTTGTCCCGCTTAGGCTTTGGCGGTACAAACCTGCCGGCCTGCCGCTGGGCCAGTTCATAATCGGAGACGAAGCGTTTGAGCGCATCTATGGCCACCGGCTCATCCTGTCTTCCCCTGTTACACACGGTCTCACAGGGATGCGGACAGACGCGCCCGCATACGGCCGGCAGGGGGTTTTTCTCCCGCACCACCTTTATGGCCGCCTCGTACTCACCGCCTGCTATAAGGCCGACATACTTTCTTATGTCTATATGGACCGGGCACCGCTCCTGGCATGCCGGGGTCTCCTTCTCGATATTGTATTTCGCCCCGAAGCCGCGCGGGCCCGCAAAGTCGATCGCCGTGCGGAGCATGAGGCCCTCGTTGAAGCGGTCATAGGGTTTTATGGGACAGACCAGAAGGCATTCGCCGCAGGCATCGCACTGGTCGCTTACCCTGGCGGGCCGCCTCGTGAGACTCACCTTCACACGACCCTCTTTTACCGAGGCCCGGCTTATGGAGGAATTGGTAAGCACTCTGATCCGCGGATGGTAAAGCGCACGGTTTATGAGAGCCGATGCAAGGCAGATCCCCGGGAAGCCCTCTGGGGCAGTCCGTCCCTCCTGGAGGAGCAAGCCCCCCAGGAAGGGAGATTCTTCAACGAGGGTCACCCTGGCACCCGCTTCGGCCGCCTCGACGGCCGACCTTAAACCCGCTATGCCGCCACCCACTACGACTACTTCCCGCTCCCTGCCGCCATCACTCATACGCTACTCCGTCTGCAACCGGCGCCCAGAGGGGCGTATCCTTCTCGATCGTGGCTACGTCCGCCAGCCCCATCTTCCTCAAGTCCGCCATCCGGCGAACCACTGTCCTCGAAGGCACTCCCATCACCGAGGCCAGGTGCTTCACCGACTGGGACCCGCCGGCGAGCCGCTCCAGGATCTCCCTCAGGTGATATTCGTCCATGGCTATCTCATCAAAAAGCCTTCTTATCTCATGCTCGGTGAAGCGCTCGCCATAGAGGTTGCCGTCCTCTACGAATTCAACGATCTTACCCATCACCCATCTGAGCTTTCGCCCTCCGAGGGCCTTAAGACAGGCCTGGAGCTTGACTTTAAGGTCTTCCGGCCCTATGCCCTCGCTTCGGCCCAGGGGCCCGAGCTCGCCCACGGCTGCCTGGAACGCTGTCGCATACTCGGCGAACTTGTTACCTTCGGCACTCGACATCATACGCATCACGAGCCGCTCGGGACGAAGCCCCGCGATTGCCAGGATACGCCGCGTGAGATCGATCTTGCGCTCCGCATGGAGGTTGCCCGAGGTGTAATGACATTCACCCTTCTTACAGGCCCCCACGAAGACCCCGTCGCTTCCGGAGACAAAAGCCTCCAGCATCTGGGTGGGATCCACACGGCCCGAACACATGACCCTGATCACCCTGATATCGGGCGGATATTGAAGCCTCGCAACCCCGGCGAGGTCAGCAGCGCTGTATGCTCACCAGTTGCAGCAGAAGGCGAGTATGTTGGGCTTATACTCCACGTTCACTCCTTTACAAATGCCGCCCTTATCTGGGCAACAAGTTGATCGTTGCTATAATGCTTCATCGTAATGGCGCACCGGTAGCAGGTCGCCCCACAGGTGCCGCACCCCTTGCACGCCACCTCGATGGTGCGGGCCTTCTTGCCCGCATCGGTTTCCACAATCTCGATCGCCCCGTAAGGACAAAGCGCCGCGCAGAGCCCGCAGCCCCTGCACTGGTCCTCATCGACGACCGACACTATGGGCTCCACCTTGACCTTGCCGCTCGCAAGATATGTGGATGCCCTCGAAGCCGCACCCACGGCCTGCTCTATACACTCGGTAACAGTGGCGGGCCACCTGGCTGTCCCGCAGACGAATATGCCATCCGTGGCGAAGTCAAGTGGCCTCAGTTTCACATGGGCTTCAAGGAAGAAGCCATACTCATCCACCGGTACCTTGAAAATCCTGGAAAGCGCCGTATTCGTAGCCTGGGGGACAAGCGGCGTGGCAAGCACGGCAAGATCGCAGGGGATCTCGAGGTCCTTACCCAGAATATCGCTTCTGACCGTGACCGTACCGTCTCTTACCTCGGGCGGGCTATCGAGCCCGTAGTTTACGAACCTTACCCCGGCCTTCTTGGCATCGGCAAGCAGGGTCTCGTTCCGGACGCCGTAGCACATAAGATCGCGATAAAGAAACGTGACATCGGCCTTCCACCGCTTGCGCATGAGGATCGCATTCTTAATCCCCACGAGACAACATATCCGCGAGCAATAAAGCCGCTGGGGAGTGCGCGCTCCGGCGCAGCCAACCACGACAACATGCTTGCGCTTATACTTGGGCTGCTTCAGGAGCCCCTCGGCCTCGAGCAGCGTTATTACCTTTTTGCCATCATGGCCGTAGAGATCTTCCGGATCGAGCGGCCGTGCCCCCGTGGCGACCACTATTATACCCGTGACGATGGGATCGTCCTGCGATGTCAAAAACACCTGGTAGTTGCCTATATAGCCTTTGACTTCTGTAACTTCGGATGAGGTGACTACCTTTATCAGGCGCTCACCCTTTACCCGGGAAACCATCGCCTTCACGTACTTTTCGGCCTTCTCACCCCAGGGGTAGATCTCGTTCAGGCCCCTGAGGAGCCCGCCCAGGTCCTTGGCCTTCTCCACAAGCACGACCTCGGAGCCCCGGGATGCAAGCTCCAGGGCCGAGGTCATCCCCGACACACCACAACCCACTATGAGGGCGCGGCGCACTACATCGCCTTCTATGGGCTGCATGGGTTCCAGGAAGACCGACCTGGCAACACCCATGCGCACTAGATCCTTGGCTTTCTGCGTGCCTGTGTCGCGTTCTTCCT
>JALGWN010000141.1 GCA_025774115.1 bacterium | reverse complement strand
AATCCCGAACGAGTAGGCCGCGAGGTGATAATCTTTGTCAACGACCGCCGCATAAGCATAGGGCGATGGATCTGGGTTGAGCCAGGCGGCAAGTGTGAGTGATCCGGTGATATCCAGGTCAGAATGGTCGGCAACACGAATCGTATCGTTGGCCACCGTAACCGCAGAGGCCACGGTCCCCTTGTGATCGGGAACGTAAACGGTCTCGCTGGCCGTCGTCCCGTGATGAAGATCCGAAACCGCGTTGTTAAGATCCCCATCGAAGTTGTAGAAGACGACTAACCCGGGGATATCCGGGTACTGAGCCTCGCCAGTACCGTCCGGACTTGTGTCGCTCCCACAGCCCACCACCCCCAGCACGGCCAGGACACATCCCACCAAAGCAAGAGACTTCATGACACACCTCCTGGCATCTATCAAAAAAGACCAGTCATCTCCACTCACAGTCTTCAATTACCCGAACGGCAGGCGGTTGTCAATATGTTTAGCGCTGTTGCGCCCGCCATGCAGTTTCCGCTTGAATCCAAGATAGAGGCGTGGCTCCCCGGGCAAATGTCTGAAAGCGTGGTTCTGTGGGATATGGTGGACATTGTGGTAAAACGGACTGCGAGAGGGCACATGAGGCTGTCGGCATTGTCCCATCTGGACAGACACCCTCTGCTGGTTGTCAGGCTGGAAGCGGCTCGCCCCACGTGATACTGCGGCCCTATCATCAGGACGATAGGGCCGTCGCTCTGAGCTGGCGATTATCGGGGTTTGAGGAGCAAATGCGGAACCTCGGGATGTTCTCATGTGTCTAAAGGAATAGACCGACATATGGGTATATAGATGTGTACGATCGAGGCTGGGTTTGGTATTCTCTTGTAGGGAAGCTCGGCGCGCGAAAGGGACGCAGATAGACATGAGATCTGGGTTTCACAGGTGTATCAGAATACCGGATGCCTGCATATGGCTCTGGGTTCTTGCCCTCGTGGCCCAGGCATCGGCTGTGGCCCCTGTGTTGTGTGTGAAGATGGATGGTCAGGTCGAGGTGGAAGCCACCTGCACGTGCCATCGTGGTCCCGCTTCACATGGGATTACCTCTTTATCACCTTCGAGTTCAGTCTCAGAACATATGAACCTCGACGATCGGTGCTACCAATGTTTCGACCTCCAATCCCCGATTGGTACGGGAGTACCCGTAGGTGTCGACCAGGGCTTATCGCCAGGCATCAAATCGCTGAGGTCTGAAGCATTTGCGGTCTCGCGGACTACTCCCACAGATGTAGCAGTGGATATCCAGTATGAGGTGTCTGCTTCACACCGATCACCTCCTGACAAGAGTTCACTAGTCTCTCTCCGAACGATTGTCCTCCTTTGCTGATGCTCTCCTGAGCAGTCATTTGCACACCTAGCTATACAACTAACTTCAATTGACATGGCATGGGAGGATGAGCATTGGTCACAGACAAGTCAGAGATGGTGTCACACCGGAGGTTTTCTTGATGCGTCTGATATATCCTATCCTGTTCGTTCTAGCCCTGGCAGTTGCGCTGAGCGGCTGCGCCACACCTCATGTGAATGCGAGCCGGCCCGAGGCACGTTCTCTTGGCAGTGACTTCGGGACGTTCCAAGCACCTGAAGAGCCATCCGCGGTATCGGTGCTAGCAGAGCCGGAAGGCCCCACCGATGAAGAGCCCACCGGTATTATCGATATGCGCCAGGCTCTGGCCCAAGCACTGATGAATAGCCCTGGGCTCGCGGCCTTTTCTTGGGAGGTTAGGGCTAGCGAGGCGGCCGCAGTCCAGGCAGGACTTTTTCCAAACCCTGAGATCGGCGTTGAGATGGAGAATTTCGGCGGCTTGGGGGAATTCGAGGGCCTTGATGGAAGCGAGACCACATTCCGGCTCAGTCAGCTAATCGAACTGGGAGGGAAACGTTCGGGCCGGGCGCGAGTCGCTGCATTGGATCAGAATCTCGCCGGATGGGATTACGAAAGCAAGCGCCTGGAGGTTGTCAGCGGAGTGACCAAGGCCTTTGTGGATGTTCTTGCTGCACAGGAGCGGCTGGTACTCACTGAAGAACTGGCAGACCTGGCCGATGAGGTTTTCAATGTCGTCCGAGAGCGGGTCCGGCATGGAAAGGTCTCTCCCGTGGAGGAGGCGAAAGCCGGAGTTGTCTTGGCGACCAGTCGAATAGAAATGGAGAGAGCTGGTCGCGAACTCGAGGCAACGCGCCGGCGGCTGGCAGCAACCTGGGGCAGTTCGTCGCCCGCCTTTGAAAGCGTCAGCGGAGAGCTTGATGTCATCGAAACCATCCCTCCTACCGAAACGGTTGCCCGCCACGTGTCACGGAATCCGGATATCGTCCGCTGGACCGCCGAGATGAAGCAACGCGAAGCCGCCGTAGACTTGGAGAATGCGAGGAGGATCCCTGACCTTACGTTGAGTGGAGGTGTCAAGCACTTCAGGGAGATGGATATCCACGCCTTCGTGGTGGACCTGTCTATTCCCCTCCCCCTCTTCGATCGGAATCAGGGAGGAACCCGCGAAGCAAGACACAGACTGGCTAAGGCCAGCGAGGAGCGCAGAGCGTCTGAAGTGCAGGTTCGCACCGCGCTTGCGGAAACGTATCTGTCACTCTCCGCTGCCTATGCGCAGGCGGTAGCCCTGAGAGATGATGTGCTACCGGGAGCCACGACCGCTTTCGAGGCAGCAAGCGAGGGCTATCGCCTTGGGAAATTCAACTACCTGGACGTTCTGGATGCCCAAAGGACCCTGTTCAGAGCCCGCGAGCAATACATCGAGACGCTGGCGGCTTACCACAAAGCAGTTGTCGATGTTGAGAGATTGATCGGGGAGCGCCTTGATGCCGTTAAGAACACCCCCGAATAGAATCTGAGGAGGCGTTATGAGGAGTATGAAGCGAATAATTCCCGTCGCCGTGATATTAGTTGCCATAACGGTCGTTCTTGTGTTGGTCGAGGGCAGAGAATCGCCGAGCCCCGGAGACATCCACATGACGACCTCGCAACCTGTGACCGACCCGCGACCCGCGGCGGCGCAAGAGCAAGAGCTCTGTGCCAAACACCAGCTCCCGGCCACGGAGTGTTTCTCTTGTGATCCCACCTTGAGAGAGCCGGACCGGCTGTGGTGCACGGAACATGATCGTTATGAAGACCGATGTTTCATCTGCCATCCGGAGTTAGTGGATACGGGACGACTGTGGTGCGAGGAGCACAGCCTCTACGAGGATGAGTGCTTTTTCTGTCACCCGGAACTTCGTGAGGAGGAGACAGGCTCCGCGGAAGGCGATGCTTGCAGTCCCGGAGACGCCGAAGCACGGACTTCCCCACCCGGTGAACTCTTATGCGTCGAGCACGACGTCTGGGAAAGTGAGTGTGGGATCTGTCATCCGGAGTTGATCGCCAATCTTGAGCCCGGCCAGGGCCTGAAAATACGTCTGGCATCCCCGGAATCGGCCGCGAAGGCCGGGGTCGAGACATCGGTAGCCGCCAAAGGCAGCTCCCTTGGAGGACTGGTGGTCTTGAGCCGCCTGTCTTACGACCAGAACCGGCTTGCCCGCATCACCCCTCTCGCGGCCGGGGTCGTTCGGGACGTGTCTGCGGATGTGGGGGATTCGGTCTCAAGGGGACAGGTGCTTGTCGAGATTGATTCTCAGGAGATCGCCCGGACAAAGAGTGACTACTTGAGCTCGCTTGCGGACGAAGCCTTGAAGGAACTCGTCTTCAACCGGGAAAAGGACCTACTCGCAAAGAGCATCACCTCCCAACAGGAGTACGACGAAGCTTCAGCAGAGTACCAGATGGCCACGAACGCCACGAAAACTAGGCGGCAGCAGCTCCTGAACTATGGATTGACCGAGGGACAGGTTCAGGAAGTGGCGGAGACGAGCTCAAGCTCCTCTCGCCTTCCTATCCTGGCGCCGTTCTCTGGAACGCTTGTTGAGAGAGATGCCGTCATTGGCGAGGCCGTAGAGGTCGGTGACATGTTGTTCACTCTTGCCGATCTGTCATCGATGTGGCTGGAGCTTTCGATCCCGGAGGACAGGTTGTCTTCAGTAGAAGTTGGCGATCCGGTCGAAGCGACTTTCGATGCTCTCCCCGGAACGAGCGTGAGCGGCCAATTGATTTGGTTGGCCTCAAGCATTGATGAGCAGAGCCGGATGATCAAGGCCCGTGCAGTCATACGAAACCGGGGTTCGTCGCTAAAGCACGGAATGTTCGGACAAGTGCGGATCTTACCGAAACGGAATCTCAGCGGACTCCGTGTTCCGGGCCAGGCTCTTCATCGTGTCGATGGAATCCCTGTCGTTTTTGTCAAGCTGCAGGATGATCTTTACGAGATTCGGAGGGTTGCCCTGGGAGGTAACACCAGAGGTAGTGTCGAGATTCTGGAGGGGATTCTCCCGCAAGAAGAAGTTGTCGTGGCCCACAGTTTCACCATGAAGTCAGAGTTTCTCAAGTCCCGCCTCGGTGCGGGATGTGTGCACGAATAGTCGCCGGAGGGCACCCTAATGCTAGGCAAGATCATCGAGGCGTCGCTGAAGAACCGGCTGGTTGTGGTTCTTCTCTTCGCCGTGAGCGTTGGTCTGGGCATCCGGGCCATGTCGCGCACTCCTGTGGATGCCTTTCCTGACACCACACCGGTACAGGTGCAGATCAATACCACCACGCCGGCCCTAAGCCCGGCGGAAATCGAACAGCAGATCACGCTCCCGGTGGAGCTTTCGATCGCCGGTCTGCCGGGTCTCACAAACGTCCGCTCAATCTCGAAGTTTGGCTTCTCACAAGTCGTCGCTACGTTTGACGACCAGACCCATGTATACGATGCCCGCCAGTTCATCCTGGAGCGGCTCGGGAGCGTCAACCTCCCAGAGGGCATAGAGCGCCCCCAGCTCGGACCCATGTCATCAGGTCTGGGAGAGGTCTTTCACTACATTGTCCGCTCCACCGATCCTGACCGTTCGCTTGACGAGCTCCGTACTCTTCATGACTGGGTCGTCAAGCCGGAGCTGCGCAAGGTGGCAGGGGTGGCAGAGGTCAATTCGTGGGGTGGTTTCGAGCGGCAGTACCACGTGATTACGGCACCCCAGGCTCTGATCAGCTTCCATCTCACCCTGGACAGTGTGTTTGAGGCCCTGGAGAAGAACAATCAGAATGTCGGAGGCGGACAAGTCGTAACCTCCGGCCAGACCCTGCTGGTTCACGGCGTGGGTCGCGTCACCACCATCGAAGAGATCGAGAACATCGTCATCAAGGCGCACGAAGGCGCCCCTGTCCGCATAAAGGATGTGGCAGAAGTCGCATTGGGACACGAGATTCGCCGGGGGGCAGTTACGGCTCATGGACAGGGAGAGGCCGTGTTGGGGCTCGGTTTCATGCTGATGGGAGAAAACAGCAAGGAGGTTACGGAGGAACTGAAAGCGCGGCTGGAATCGGTCCGGAAATCCCTGCCCGACGATGTCGTCCTGGAGACGGTTTACGACCGTACGGAACTGGTGCAATCGGTCATCGGCACGGTAAAGCACAACCTGATCGCCGGAGCTATATTGGTAATTGTCGTGCTGTTTCTGTTCCTGGGGAATCTTCGGGCAGGTCTAATAGTCGCCCTGGCAATCCCCCTCGCCTTGATCTATGCATTCCTAGGTATGCACGCGCTTGCCATCGCTGCAAGTCTCTTGAGTCTTGGCGCGATGGACTTCGGTATCATCGTCGATGGCTCCGTGGTAATGACAGACAACAACATGCGGAGATTAGTCGACGAGCAGAAGCGCCTGGGAAGGTCTCTCAATAAGGCCGAGCGGCTCAGGATCATCCTCGCTTCGAGCAAAGAGGTCGTGCGCCCTATCGTATTCGGCATGGCCATCATCCTCATCGTGTTCTTTCCTATCCTTACCCTGGAAGGCATCGAGGGGAAGATGTTCAAACCTATGGCTTGGACCTTCATCTTCGCCATGGTCGGAGCCGCAGTGGTAGCCGTGACTCTATCTCCCATCTTGTCCTACTACTTCCTCCCTCGAAGACTCAAGGAGAAGGAAGGCTTCCTCGAGAGGTTGCTGAAAAGAGGTTACTCCTTCCTCATCTCCAGGGTGCTTGGCAGGAAACGAATACTCTTCAGTTCGGTCCTGATCCTACTCGCGCTGACGGCTCTCGTAGGCTCCAGACTCGGAGGCGAATTCATTCCCAAGCTCCGCGAGGGAGCGATCGTCATCAATACTATACGTCTTGCAGGAGTTTCAATCGATGAGTCGGTCGACTACAACACTCGAATTGAAGCCCTCCTGCTGGAGAGCTTTCCAGATGAGATCAAATACATCTGGAGC
>JALGWN010000140.1 GCA_025774115.1 bacterium | reverse complement strand
TGCCTCTCAGGAGCACTGATTCCGGTAAGCCTTTGAGTTTCATGCCTTCATAGGCACTGTAGTCCACGTTGTGGTGCTGGGTCTCGGCACTTATCTCACCGGTCGCTTGAGGATCGAGAATCACGAGATCGGCATCGCCACCCACAACGATGCTCCCCTTCTTAGGATACATTCCGAATATCTTAGCGGGAGCAGTGGAGACAACCTCCACAAAGCGGTTGAGGCTTATCCGGCCACAGCCCACACCGTATGTATATAGAAGGTTGAAGCGATCTCCGACGGAAGCGATCCCGTTGGGAATCTTGGTGAAATCATCCCGTCCCATATCTTTCTGCCCGCTATAGTTAAAGGAGCAGTGATCCGTGGCAATGGTCTGGATATAGCCCTGGGTAATACCTGCCCACATTCGCTCGAGGTGGTCTCGAGGACGAAGCGGCGGTGACATAACGTACCTGGCCCCCTCGAAACCGGGCTGGCAGTATAGGTCACTGGAAAGCAGCAGATACTGGGGGCATGTCTCTGCAAGAACCCTGTCCCCGCGGGCAACAGCTGCCTTCACGCGCTCAAGGCCATCGGCACTTGAGAGATGGACTATATAGAGGGGCTGCCCGGCGAATCTGGCAAGGGTGAGAGCCCTCTCAACCGCCTCGGCCTCTGCAATCGCAGGATGGGCTCTCCAATGGAACTCGGGAGCAACCTTGCCCTCGGCCAGATAGCGGTTCATAAGTATGCTGATTATGTCGCCGTTTTCTGCATGAACCGAAACCAGCCCGCCGTGGTTGCCGACATTGGTCAGGACTCCAATGAGTTGTTCATCATCGACCTGAAAGAGGCCCTTGTAGGCCATGAAGCATTTGAAAGAAGTGATTCCCTGCTTGATGATCGATGGAATCTCATCCGCGATGGCTTCGCTATAGTCGGTTATCGCCATATGGAAGCCATAATCGGCGACAGCTCGCCCCTCGGCTTTCTGCTTCCATAGGCCCAAGGCCTCATTGAGGGACTTTCCCTTATCGGGTATCACGAAATCGATGAAGGTTGTGGTTCCCCCACAGATGGCGGCAAGGGAGCCGGTCTCGAAATCATCCGCACTCACGGTTCCCATGAAGGGTAGCTCGAAATGGGTATGGACATCGATTCCACCGGGGAGCACATATCTGTCCGTTGCATCCACGACGGTGTCGTCCGGTCTTGATTGGAGACTCACGCCGATCTCGCTAATGGTCTCGCCCTCAATGCGGATATCGCCCTTGTAGAGGTCCTTCGCCGTGGCGATGGTTCCGTTTCTGATAATGGTTGCCAATGTACCTCTCCCCATAGATTAGGCTCTTCCTCTCACGGGAGAAGAAGCGTCATGTCCTCATAGGTCTCCGGCCTTCTGTCCCGGTAGAACTGCCATGCGTCCCGCACTTCTCTTATAAGATCGAGATCCAGATCCGCCACGAGCAGCTCATCCTTATCTTCACTTGCCCCGGCCACTATCTGGCCTCTTGGGTCTACGAAGTAGCTCGTGCCGTAGAACCTTCCAACATTCCAGGGCTTTTCCTCGCCGATCCTGTTGATACAGCCCATGAAGTAGCCGTTTGCGACTGCGTGGGCAGGTTGCTCCAGTTTCCATAGATCCTTGGAGACGCCGGCAACCGTGGCTGAGGGGTTATAGACTATTTCCGCTCCATTGAGGCCCAGGAGGCGTGCTCCCTCGGGGAAATGCCGATCATAACAGATATAGACGCCGATGCGTCCGTAGCGGGTCTCGAATGTGGGATAGCCAAGGTTTCCGGGCTTGAAGAAGAACTTCTCCCAGAAGCCCGCTACGTGAGGGATATGGTTCTTCCGGTACTTGCCCAGATACTGGCCATCGGCATCAACAACAGCAGCCGTGTTGTAGTATACCCCCGGCATGGCCTCTTCATAAATGGGGATGATTGTGACCATCTCGTATTTCTTGGCGTATTCTTTAAGAGTCTCAACGGTGGGGCCTCCGGGGATCTTCTCCGCCATCTTGTACCACTTGGCATCCTGGGACGGACAAAAGTAGGGTGTATTGAAGATCTCCTGAAGACAAAGGATCTGGACTCCCTGCTTGCCGGCTTCCTCAACAAAGGGGATATGTTTTTCGAACATCTGGCGCCTAATCTCCTCCGGTGAGGCTTCGCCCTCTTGGACTGGAAGGGAGCACTGGACTAAACCACTCTTGACTATCCGCCCCATGACCTCTCCTTTGGCTATTTCAAGCCCGCTAAATCTGCGCTGGTGGCTTCTTTTAGATCGAGCCTCCGGGCAGCGAGCCGCTTGAAGACTCTCATTGCTTCCGGGTTGGGGATCTTCAGCGCGGCATCCGTATAGAACCGGATTAGCCGGTCGGAAGTCTCCGCAAGATACTCCACCAACTCGCGGGAGGTCAAGTCGCTGGTCGGGGGATCTTGAAGGCTGTAGTCGTCGCTTTCAAGACCTGTAATGGGATGCAGAATCACCTCGTTTATGCCCTCCCGGCGCGTTCTTTCGAGGAGCTTCATGTTCTTCTTGCCCTCAGATATGATTCTGCCCAGTAAGCCTCCGAAGGACTCTAAGTCAGCATTCCCTGCCATTCCTTCCAGGGTATTCACGATTTCCTCTTCACGGTCCATTGCGAATTTCATAATCGCACCGAAGGTGGTGAGTTCCATTCTCGCTCCTCTTGCTTCTCAGATCCAACTCAAATCCAGCGCGTGATGATCACCTTCTTATCGGTGAAGAAATCGATGACCTCGCTTCCATGCGCCTTGACGTCCCCGAAGAAGGAGCCCTTGGTGCCGCCGAACGGGAAGAAGGCCATCGGAGCGGCAATCCCCACATTGATGCCCATCATGCTGGCCTCGGCTCTATATGTAAACTCGCGGGCCCACTTTCCCTTCCCTGTGAATATGCAGGTGGCATTGCCGTAAGGGTTCTTGCGAACGACATCGATGGCCTCGTCGAGGTTCTGTGCATGCATAATCCCGAAGACCGGGCCGAATATCTCTTCATTGGCGATTACCATATCAGGAGAGAGGCCATCGAAGATTGTTGGCCCCACAAAGAAGCCTCCCTTGTCCCCTTTGACGTCCGGTTGCCTGCCATCGAGGATGAGATCGGCTCCTTCTTCGATCCCTTTCTCGATGTATGAGAGCACCCGCTCCTTGTGTGCCAGGGAAATCACGGGTCCCATCTGGATGTTCTCTTCAGGGCCGGGCCCCACCCTTACGTTCCGGGCAGCCGCAACGAGGGCATCCCTAAGTGGTTCATGGATGTCACCCACCGCAACAACCACACTCGCAGCAAGGCATCTCTGCCCGGCACATCCATAGGCGGCATGGATAATCGCGGGGACGGTCGTATCGAGGTCCGCATCGGGCATAACCACCAAGAAATTCTTGGCCCCACCCAGGGACTGAACACGTTTGCCCGTCTCGCCGCATTTCTTGTACACGATTCTGGCCACCTCGCTCGATCCCACGAAGGACACGCCTTTAACATCGGGGTTCTCCGTGATGGCGCTCACGGCCTCTTTGCCGCCATTTACCATATTGAGCACGCCCGGAGGAAAGCCGACCTCGTCATCAATGAACCGGAAGATCTGCTCCTGGGTCAAGGGGTCCTGCTCCGAGGGCTTAACAACGAAAGTGTTACCGCAGGCAAGCGCAAAGGGCCAAAACCAGAACGGAACCATCGTCGGGAAATTGTACGGCGTTATCGCTGAGAATACCCCGAGTGGCTGTCTTGTTGAGACGCAGTCTATACCGTTCGACACATCCTCGAGGCTGCTACCCATCATCAGGCTCGGAATCCCGCAGGCCACCTCGACCATCTCGATCGCACGTCTCAACTCTCCCCGGGATTCATCAAGCGTCTTACCAGCATCAACGGATGTGACCCGCACTACATCCTCGAAGTTATCTTCCAAAACCTCTTTAAGCCTGAAGAAGTACCGGGCTCGCGCCATCGGTGGTGTCGTCCGCCAATCCCAGAACGCTTGCTTGGCGGCCTCTACCGCCCGGTCGACTTCACCGCGTGTCGAAAGCGGGACGCGGCCGATCACCTCACCGGTGGAGGGATTCGTAATGTCTAAGAGCTCTTTCGATTCGGACTCAATCCACTCACCATTTACGTAATTGCGCACTACTTTGGTACTCATGACTTGTCGGTCCCTCCCGTGCTAACCGCCAAAGTGGTTGCCTGGCACACCAGAAGCCGTTTATTCCGATGGAGTATCTCCAGTTGGCTACCAGTTCTCGCTCGCATGGCACTTCCTCACGGATAATGCAGAACCTGAGGATGCGAATAGTCTACCGCATGGAGGCAGGAAGTCAAGCGATTGCCTGCCCCCAACTCCTTGAGCTCAGCCTTCTCTCGCCTCAAGCCGGCCACTTCCGCCGTATTCGCCTCCCGCTGAGTATCTCCCTTCAAACGCTTCTTGCCCGCCTCCAGGAAGTGCTTGCTCCAGCGGTAGTATAGACCTGTGGTAATGCCCTTGCCCTTGAGGCCTTCTAAGACTATGCGGATCTTCTCTTCACTCGAGAACTTGCGGCGGGTCTTGCGACGGATCTCTCTGACTACACTCTCAGGACCTGGCGGCCCCGCATAGTGCAGCTTAGGTTATAACCCCTCCGTGTCCGGATTTTGCTGACGGCAAACAATATTCTGCTGACAAAACAGGCCAACACAGGGTGGAATGAGAGAGAACGCCAGAGGGACGTATTCGGCGTAACCCCTTCGATGGTCTACAGTTTCGTCTATCCTGCTCTTCGGTGTTCTCTCTTGCTTTTATCGCTCAGTACACTCACAACCCAAAGCTCGCGGTTCAAATCCGGTTCCCACTGCTAACTCGATTCAATCCCGAAGTTTGCCGTCAGCACCACCCTGCGGCTCAGTGCGTTTCGATCTGAGCCTTTAACTCCGCAACCTGAGTCTCTAAAGCTTCGATCTGCTCCTGCTGGGCCTTGACGGCAGCCAGGAGGAAAGATGAGTAATCGGCGAGTTCAACTGCCTTCCGGTCCGGAGTGGTTATGTCTCCGGGGGCGTCCTCAGCGATCACACCTATGTGCTCGGTACGATTCTCATCGTCACGATATCTGTATCTGACCACTTCGGTTCTCCGTACATCCTCGAGTATCTGCCGATACTCACCAGGCTCAAGCTCCCGTATGTCGCTCTTGAACTCGCGTGAGCTGAAGGTGTTCCAGGCATTGGCGCGGGCCTCGGTACCATCCCCGGTATCCCCCACCTGCAGTTTGTAGGCCGGGGAGGCCGTGCCGATCCCGACATCACCGGTGGCATCCTCAATCACCATCTGGGTGCCGGAGTTGTAGAAATAGAGATAGCCGCTGCCCTGGTTCCAGGCCATCTCCCAGTTGGTCACGCCGTTCTTCTGGAACTTAAGTCCGGTCGCATTACTGGTGGTATTGAGGCCGACGAAGGGATCGTTGCCTTTTACCTCGAACTTGACCGCTGGATTGCCGGTGCCGATGCCTACATTGCCGCTTCCCAAGGACAGCGTGCCCCAGCTTCCCCCGGTCCGGTCAAAAACCTGGATATAGCCCCGGTTGAGACCGGCGTCATAGGCGAGCTCCATGCCCTCGCCTTCCGTCGGCCACCCGGCCAGGTTCTGAACACGGGCCACACCATTGACCGCCAGCTTCACCTTGGGTTCGCTATCCCCGATGCCTACATCGCCGTTGGCCAGTATTCGCATCCTCTCTGACGCATTGGTTTCGAATCTGAGACTCCTGTTCTCCGTGTTGCGGATATAAGCATCGCCAGTTGAGATGATTCCCATCCTCAGGCCATCATTGTAGGTGGTACCGGTGTTCCCGTTGACCCATTGCGTAGCGGTATTGGAGCCTCCAGGACGGTACATGGTTAGATGGGTGGCCGGATCATCCGTCCCGATGCCGACATTGCCGTTAGCATTGATATACATCCTGCCTGCGCTATTGGTCGCGAGTGTCAGGCCGGTGTCCTCTTGATTGAGCAGGTACGCCTCGCCCGCGGCATCGATTCCTATCTTGAAACCGTCGGTCGATTGCCACCCGGTACTGCCGTTCGTGATGCCCATGAAAGCCGGAGCGAGGCCTGTGCTGTTCAAGTGCAACTCGTAGGAAGGGTTGTTTGTTCCGATGGCCACATTTCCGTCGGCAGTAACTATGAGATGAGCTTCATCATTGGTACGTAACTGCACCGGGCCGCCCTCCAGATTCTCCAGAAAGGCGTCTCCGTTCTCGTCGATACCCAGAACCGCTCCATCATCCGGTCCGAAGCCCGTTGCGCTGGTCGAGAGCCGAAGGCTGCAAGAGTCTCTCGTGGAGTGGACATGAAGCTCGTCCTGGAA
>JALGWN010000027.1 GCA_025774115.1 bacterium | reverse complement strand
ATCACCTCTGAGAGTAGGGTACTCTTGAGTACGTTTCTAAACTATGATACCATATCCCGGAAATCAAGGAAGATAATCCTGATATGCTTGCTAAAAGAGCACTTGCAGCCATTGCCATAGGTCTGGGGTTCCTCAGCACCACATCACAGGTGATCATCCTGAGGGAGCTCCTTGTGGCATTCACCGGGAACGAACTCACCCTGGCCACTACCCTCGCCACCTGGCTGCTCTCTATCGCCGCAGGCTGCTTCATCTTCAAACGCATTGCCCGAACCGGCAATCCGGCCGTTGCAACCCTCCTCTTTATTGTCGCAGCGCCAGTGGTGGTGTTTCAAGTCATTTTGGTCCGGCTTCTGGACCCGGTGGCGGGCACCCTCGGTGAAATCATGAGTCCCCTGACCATGGTCGGGTTATCGGCGGTGACAATTGTCCCGGGGGCGCTGATCCTGGGAGGGCTCTTTGTCGCCCTTGTAGCAGTTGCGAAACGATCTTTCGGCGACCGCGTCGTTCCCTTGGTTTACGGCTATGAAGCCATAGGTTCGGCCGCGGCCGGTGCCGTGCTGTCACTCTATGTCTTCCAGGCCGGCGACAGTTTTGCCGGTTCCGCCCTCGGCGGAATTGTCAGTCTGGGGTGTGCCGGCTACCTGGCCCTCAGACGGCAGCCCCGTGCCGGCACAAAAACACGAGCGCTTATCGCCGTCTGCGTTGCAGGTCTCATAGGCGTGATGGCGTTAAGCGGACGTATCGACCTGGCCACCAGGGGAATCCAGTGGCGCCCGCTTCGAGTTGCTGCAACCTGCGAGACCCGATACGGCAACATACTGGTTACCAGTCGTGACGGGGTTCACGACTTCTTTGAAAGCGGCAGCTTCTCGCACACGATTCCGGACCCCTTGTATGCCGAAGAAAGTGCCCATATCCCCCTGCTTTACCACCCTGCTCCCCGGCGGGTCCTCGTCATAGGAGGCGCCGGATCCGGTATCATAGGTGAGATAGTCAAACATCCAAGTGTCGAGGAGATCGACTTCGTCGAACTCGATCCCGAAGTGATCAGGATAACCGGTCGCTTCGCACCCGCAGGTTGGCTCAAAGGCCCGCCGGGCGTCGTGGTCACACCGGTATACGGCGATGGAAGGAAATTCGTGGGAAACACCATGCGTAGATATGATGTTGTGATCGTGGGTGTGGGTCTGCCGGTGACGCTTCAGACAGCCAGGTATTATACTGTCGAATTCTTCCGGTCCGTGAGAAACGTGCTGGGGCAGAACGGGATCCTTGCATTTAGAGTCCCATCCGGCGGCGCATATGTCGGCCCAGAACTCGGGGCCTTGCTCACCTCCCTTAAGAATGCCTGTGAAGAGGTGTATGAAGAGGTAACACTTCTGCCTGGCGACTACATCCATATCGTTGCCTCGCCCGGGCTGCCCCTGGCAACACTGACCGATTCCCTGCCGGGTGCATTGGAGGAGCGGCATGTGGAGACATCATTCGTGGACCGGTATCGGCTCTTGGAAAGACTCAATCCTCTGGAAAGGGCCTATCTGGATAGCGCAGTCGCGTCGTATGATACAGGGCTGCTGAATTCGGATATGAGACCGGTCTCGGCCACATATGCTATCGCCCGTTGGGCCAAGCACTTCGAAAGCGGACGACTCCTGGCAGCTCTGGCGGGTCGGATCACTCCCCTCGCTTGTGCAATCGGCCTGGTAGTATCGATGCTGATTGTCGTACCCCTGCTCATACGGGCGACAGGGTCGGCGTGGGGTACCCTGCCCGGCTCGCTGGCTCTATATGCGATGGGCTTGACGGTCATGTTCACTCAGATTCTCATCATAGTGGCCTTTCAAATCGTAAACGGCTATGTCTACGGATGGATGGCGGCCCTTATCGCCGCTTTCATGCTCGGCATGGGGCTGGCATCGAGTTATGTGGGCGCACGCCCGATAGCGTGCGGATGGTACCATCTGGCTGCTCTCGTGGCCGGGCTCATAGCCCTGCCGCTCGCCGCGGTGGGCATCTTGAGCCACGCAAGCACCGGGGCGGTTGCCCCCCCGTCACACCTGGCCGATGTTTGCTTCACAGCCCTGGCTTTCACCTCCGGAGCGCTCGGAGGAACCATCTTTGCGGCGGCATCCGCTTTTCTCATTCGCAAAGGCCGGAGGGTCCTTGAAGCCGGCGTACTCGCCTATTCACTGGACTTGTGCGGAGCCATGGTGGCCGGCTTCACTACAGGTTTTCTGATCATACCATCCCTGGGGATTGCAGGCTCCGCCTATGCGGTTGCGGTCTTTAACGGGACTCTGCTGGCCGCACTCTTGATCGGGGGTGCCCTGGCTGCGAGGAGATCTTCGTAGGGGGGCCTGTCTTCCCGGAAACCAGTTGACATGGCGGACCGGTCCCTGTAGATTCACTCGGCAAACAATAGCCCAAGCAGTGCGTTTCATTTGCGAGACTGAGGAGGATGATCATGTTCGGAAACAAGGTAGTCCATATTTTGCTGGCGTTTCTCTTGGTTGCCGCGTGCGCATTTGCGACCGCCGCTGCGCAGGAGGAGTCGAAGACGGAAGCTGCGCCCGGGGAACAGCAGTTCCCGGAATCGACCAGCCTTTGGAAGGTGGAGACCGATACCAGTATCGTCTACCTTATGGGTTCCATCCACCTGCTGAAGGAGACCGATTTCCCGTTGCATCCGAAACTGATGGAGGCCTTTGACCGGGCCGGGACGCTTATCCTCGAAGCGGAGCTGGACAGCGCGGGGACACCCGGGTTCCAGCAATATGTCCTCGCCAAGGCCGTCTATGATTCCGGAAAGACCCTCCAGACGGAGCTCGGCGACTCCGTTTACAGCCTTCTCAAAACCGAGATGCTAACGTTGGGTCTTGCCTTGGATCAGATGAAGCAGTTCGAACCGTGGATGGTTTCACTGACATTTCTCGGCCTCAAGCTCCAGCAGCTGGGTTTTGACCCCGACTTCGGTGTTGACAAGTATTTCTACGAACAGGCCAAGGCCCAGGGCAAGACGATAGGAACCCTTGAAACGCTTGAGTACCAGATCGACGTGTTTGACTCCTTTTCACCGTCCTCTCAGCGAGCCATGGTACTCCAGACGCTGGCACAGGCAAACAACATCGAGAAGGCCCTGGACAAGATAGTGCTTCATTGGAAGACCGGCGATCTCGAGGGTCTCGACGCGACGATCAACAAGAGCTTCGAGGGCTTCCCGGAGATTCGCGACCTGTTGCTTACAAAGCGAAACCACAGCTGGATCCCCAAGATTGAGGCCTATATCGGGAGTCGGGGGACACACCTGATCATCATGGGCGTTGCTCACATGTCGGGGGAGGAAGGCGTGCTTGCCCTCCTTAGGCGGGCCGGATACGGGGTCAGACAGATGTGATCCCCCTGGTAGTTCCCACCCGATCGCCCGGACCCAGGTCTGCCGGGGACGTAGAGCACCACCTTGTCTCTTCCCCTTCCCACCCCGGTGCGCTTTTGGCTTTGAAGATCGGTCCATGGCGTGGTATACTGGTATATGGATGGGGTAGCCTCCGGTCTGGGCCTCGACTCTAAGCATGGTTCCGAGGCTCTCGCTTTAAAGCGGGGGAATGAGCAACGGACATGACGATACTCGGTATTTCAGCATTTTATCACGATAGCGCCGCCTGCCTGGTGGTGGATGGCAGGATTGTGGCCGCCGCCCAGGAAGAGCGGTTTACCCGGAAAAAACATGATTTCTCCTTCCCCAGGCAGGCGGTTGCCTACTGTCTGGAGGAAGCCGGGCTTACCGGCGACGATCTGAACTATGTAACCTTCTATGACAAGCCTTTTCTTAAGTTCGAACGAATACTCGAAACATACCTGGCTTACGCGCCTGCGGGCATAGGATCTTTCATCAAGGCAATGCCCTTGTGGATCAAGCAAAAACTCTGGATGAAGGATCTCATACAGAAGGAGACCGACTACGACGGGAAGATCCTTTTCCCCGAGCATCATCAATCGCATGCCGCTTCCGCCTTCTTCCCCTCTCCTTTCCAGGAAGCAGCTTTCCTCACGATAGATGGTGTAGGCGAGTGGGCGACTGCCAGTTTCGGAGTAGGCAAGGACAACAGAATCGATATCAAGGCTGAGATCGCTTTTCCGCATTCGCTCGGCCTACTCTACTCCGCATTCACCTACTACACGGGGTTCAAGGTCAACTCGGGTGAGTACAAGCTGATGGGTCTGGCGCCATACGGCGAACCGAAGTATGTGGATCTCATACTCTCCGAACTCATCGATCTGAAGCATGACGGTTCCTTCAGGCTGAACATGAAGTACTTCAACTACTGTGTGGGTCTCACCATGACCAACGACCGCTTCCACAACCTGTTCGGAGGCCCCCCCAGAACACCGGAAACGCGGCTTGACCAGCGGCACATGGACCTTGCTCGTTCGATTCAGGACGTCACTGAGGAGATTGTGATGCGGATGGCGCTCCATGTTCACAAAGAGACCGGACAGAAGCACCTCTGCCTGGCGGGCGGCGTCGCCCTCAATTGTGTCGCAAACGGTCGGATTCTGCGTGAGGGACCTTTCGAAGATATCTGGATCCAGCCCGCCGCCGGGGATGCCGGCGGGGCCCTGGGAGCGGCCCTCCTTGTATGGCATCAGTACCTGGACAATGAGAGGACCGTCAAACCGGGGAAGGACTTTCAGCAGGGTTCATATCTGGGACCTGAATTCGGAAACGGCCGGATTCTGGAATTCCTGGAAGGCCTGGGTGTGGGATACAAGAAAGTCAGGGATGAGGAGATACCTGAGAAGGTTGCGGATCTGATAGCGGATCAGAAGGTGGTAGGTTGGTTTCAGGGGAGGATGGAATTCGGCCCCCGTGCCCTGGGCGCGAGGTCAATCCTGGGAGACGCACGGTCTCCGAAGATGCAGGAGACGATCAATCTGAAGATCAAGTTCCGTGAGAGCTTCCGACCGTTTGCTCCGACCGTTCTTGAAGAACGGATATCCGACTACTTCGAGATAGACCGACCAAGCCCATATATGCTGCTTGTCGCACAGGTGAAGAGGGATATATGCAGGGATGTCATTGACGAGGAGAAGTCACTGACAGGGCTGGCCAAGCTCCATATCGAACGCTCCGGTATTCCGGCCGTGACGCATGTGGATTACTCGGCGCGTATCCAGTCTGTCTGCCGTGAAGACAATCCTCTCTACCATATGATGATCAAGAAGTTCGAAGACAAGTACGACTGCCCCGTCATAATAAACACCTCCTTCAATGTGAGGGGCGAACCGATAGTGTGTACCCCCGAAGATGCTTACCTTTGTTTCATGCGAACCAACATGGACTATCTCGTTCTCGGCAACTACTTGCTTGAGAAGAAGGACCAGAAACCTCTGGAAAAGGACATTGACTGGCTCAAGGAGTTCGAGCTGGACTGAGGAAGCGCAATGGGCGGAACGACCGGGAAGAAAAGCGAAAGAAGAGTGCTACGTGAGTTCGGGCTCACCATGGGCGTCGCCTTCGGCGTTTTGGCCGCCCTGCTCTTTTGGCGTGAGCGGCCCCATTACGTGTATTTCATCCCGCTCTCCGGCTTGTTCATCCTCCTGGGCCTCATCGTTCCCGGCCTCCTAAAGCCCGTCAGAAGAGGCTGGATGACTGCTGCCGCCGGCATGGGTTGGGTCATGACAAGGGTGATCCTTACGGTCCTCTTCTTCGGTGTTGTCACACCCCTCCGGTGTATCTCCGCCTTGACCGGCAAGAGATTTCTCAACCTCACAATAGACCAATCGGCGGAATCCTACTGGATCAGCAAAGATCCTTCAGCGGCAGAGCCGGAGACTCTCGAGAGACAGTTCTGACCGGTTCACGGAGTTAAGATGGGGTCAGGTCGTCTCTTGACTCCTCTCGTGTTCGAGAAGAGTCAAGAGACGACCTGACCCCTATTCATCATTCATCTTCCCCGAAGATCTGGGCCGAGAAGATTTGGATGTCCGCCCCCTGGCGCCAGCATCCCCCGGGCAGGCCGGCTTTCATACACGTGTGGTCAAGGAACTCATAACGGTCCCAGCCATAGTCGGCGGCCACCTGAGGTAGCAGAAGACCGCTCTTGTAGCCTTTCTCTATATAAATACCGTGCTTGCCGACCTCTATCTCCTCGGGGTCGGTGATCTTCCTGAGAGGGGTCATGACCGAGATCTCAATGGAAATCTCATCGAGCTCGCCCGCCGTCATCGGAGGGAACCTCGGGTCCTCCGTAGCTGCTGCCATCGCCATCCTGGAGATGGTGTTACACAAAGGGTACATACCTCTTATGTGACCTATGCACCCCCGTAGCTGCCCGTGTTTGGTGAGTGTGACAAAAGCCCCCCTCTTCTCGTTGAGATTAGGAGAATCGGCCTGAGGCTCCGTCACCGTCTCTCCCCTGATCTTGGCCTCGATAGCGCTCCGGGCTATCTCGAGAAGCAAGGTTTTCTCCTCTTCCATCAGTCCCAGATCGACACCGATCGAGGCTTCCTCCACGAGGGCTGCGGCGAAGTAGCCGACCACCCGGGATCTATCCCCGGTCACATCGCCGGAGTTCGCATAGGCGAGATTGACCGCCTTGGATGCACCCAACCTGCGGGCGGCCATCATCACGGTCATGATGGGCCCTCCCCCACAGGCTTCGCATTTGTGAGTTCTCAGGTCTTCGGCCAGACCTTCATAGTCATAAGTGGTTACCCGGTCCATGACAAGCCGGTCCAGACGGACAGCCTCGTCATAGGCATGGAAATGCGAAAGGTCCGTGCTCGCCACCAGGAGCACCTTCTTGTCGCCTACACTTGCCACGATCGCCTCGGCCAGCCGTTTGCAGTTAGCCGGCGACTGATCGCCCATCACGATGGGAACCAACTTGAGATCGCTCACTGTCATCTGCAGAAACGGCAGTTGTACCTCGAGGGAATGCTCACCGAGATGGGCCTCGCGATTCAGGATGATGGAGTCATCGGCGTTCATTATGGCCTGTGCCAGAGCCGTGTGAATATCGATAACACCGAGAGGTGTGCGGTAGGGGCCTTCACTGTAGACCGAGCTCCCTTCGAAGTAGACATGGTGGCTGGGAGCGACAACGACTACCGCATCGTATGTCATGCCTTCCACAAGCCGGTATGCGTGGGCGGCAACCTGCCCGGAGTACATGTAGCCCGCATGCGGCGAAATCAGTCCTATGACCCTGCCGTCAATATCCGGCGGCTGAGCCTTCGAGAGCATGTCCGATACTGCTTCCTTGAGAGCCTGCTCGGTGCCCGGATAGAAACTTCCGGCTACCGCAGGTTCACGAACCTTGGCTGCACCATCCATGTCGGCAGACCCCCCTTCCTGGGTATTCTCCCCCTTGGAGCAGGCAGTAAACGGGATAATAACACACACGAGCACGGTAAGTGAGAATCTCAGCAGTCCTCTAGTCACGCTCCGGTCCTCCATCTGACAGCGCCTCTAGTATCATAGCCTTGAAATCCGGCGATATCAACTCCATCTTGCCGATCCCCGGCACTCCGGTGAGAATGATATTCATGGAATACCCCACGGGCAAGCCCGCGGCAGGTGTATCCGCCACAGGGCGTGCCCATCAAGTGACATTCGCCGAAGCACCTCTCTTCGCGCTGAACCATGGGTAGACCCGTGGTCATCTGCGTAGGCGGATAGCATCATATGACCGTGTCGCGTTTCCAGTTGACGTCATCGGTGTCCGGGCAATCGGTGTTGTAGTGGAGACCCCGGCTTTCGCGCCGGAGCATGGCCGATCTTATTATGAGCTCCCCCACCAGGGCGATGTTCCTGAGCTCGATGAGATCCTGGGTGAGCTTGTATTTCCAGTAGTAATCCTCAACCTGTTCTCTAAAGAGACTCATACGTTTCGAGGCTATTGCAAGACGCTGGTCGGATCTTACGATTCCCACGTAATCCCACATCAGTCTTCTTACCTGGTCCCAGTCGTGGTCGAAGAAGACGGTCTCTTCTGCCACAGCCGTGCCTTCATCACGCCAGGCCTCAACCGGAGGCACCCGACCTTCGAATGTCGCCAGAGTAGCCAGAGCGGTCTCGGCGGTCCGGTTCGCGAAGACCAGGGCTTCCAGGAGCGAGTTGGAGGCCAGCCGGTTGGCGCCATGCACTCCTGTGCAGGCAACCTCGCCTGCACAGAGAAGGCCTTCGATTGCGGTTCGGCCCTTGAGATCGGTCACCACCCCCCCGCACATATAGTGCGCCGCGGGGACCACCGGTACAGGCTCCCGGGTCATATCGATTCCATAGACAAGACAGGTCTCGTAGATGTTCGGGAACCTACGCCTTATTACAGCCTCCCCGATGGAGGTGGCATCCAGGAACACATGTTTGTCTCCGCGCTTTTTCATCTCGGCATCCGCCGCTCTGGCCACAATGTCTCTCGGCGCGAGATCGGCACGCTCGTGATAGTGTTTCATAAAGGCCTCTCCATCGATCGTCCTCAGGACAGCGCCTTCGCCCCGTACCGCCTCGGAGATGAGGAAGACCTTAGACTTGGGATCGTAGAGGCAGGTGGGATGGAACTGCACGAATTCAAGGTTGGCGACTCGCGCCCCGGCACGGTAGGCCATGGCTATGCCGTCTCCGGTAGCTATATCGGGATTCGACGTATAGAGATAGACCTTCCCCACCCCTCCCGTCGTCAACAGTGTCGTCTTGGCGAGATACACCTGGATGTCCTGTGTCACCACATCCATAGCGTACGCCCCCCAGCAGCGGTCGGGTTTGACCGGCCGGTGTATGCGCTTGGACTCGAGCACGAGATCCACCGCCAGGTGATTCTCAAAGAAGCGGATGGTGCCCATGGCTTTTGCCTTGTCGAGGAGTCTGGACTCTATTTCCCGGCCGGTGCTGTCCTTGGCATGCACTATCCTTCGCGCCGAATGCCCCCCCTCCCGGCCGAGATCGAGATGTTTGGCGTCCCCGACATTCGGAGAGAAGGAAACCCCCATGCGGATCAGGTTCTTCAGACAGGCCTCACCACGACGGACCACGAAGTCAACCACCTCGGGATGACAGAGTCCGCAGCCGGCATTGATGGTATCGCGGATGTGAAGTTCAGCCGAGTCGGATTCGCCAATGGGCACCGCGATGCCGCCCTGAGCATAGTTGGTGTTGGAATCGCTCCTCTCCTTCTTGGTGATGATGTTGACCGTACCATGGCGGCCGAGTTCTATAGCAGCCAGAAGGCCTGCAATCCCGCTTCCTATGACGAGGAAATCCGATTCTTCCCTAGACATGTGTTTGCTCCGAACCTGCCATCCAGGGTTTCCCAGAAGGTGTCAGGCTCCAGAAACTCAAGTTGCGTCGTCAAGATCAAGGAGATTTCCCGCAAGCCCCCGGGAATCTTCCATATGTCCTTTTCCGTGGTGAGGATACCGGTGCAGTCATACTTGCCCATTATCTCAGCGATCGAGGCTGCGTCGCCCTCACTGTACCAATGATGGTCCCGGAAGCGTATGCTAACGGGTATGCTCGCCCCGGCAGTCTCACAGGACCGCTCAAAGGCGGCAGGTCTGGCGATACCACTCACCAAGGCGAACCGGGCCTCTTTTAGAACTTCCCTGTCTCTTCGTTCGTCCTTAGCATCAAGGAGTATCGGCTCCGAACGCATGGCATAGAATACCGGGGTTCGACCGAGATGAGCCAGCTCGTCCCCGGAGAGCGGCGAATCGCCGTTCTTGAGCAACACAACCGCCAGATGCTCGGGCCTCATTGCCGACCATCCCTCCCGAAGTGTGCCCCAGGGCAGAAGTGCCCCACCACCTGTGACCGAATCCCGGTCGAAACACAGCACATCGGCCCGTCGGGCGAGGTTTCTTACCTGGAAGCCATCGTCGAGAACAAGGAGATCGGCCCCCAGCCGATCCCTCGCCTCAAGGGCCGTCACCAGGCGGTCCTTCCCCACGACGACTCCGACCCCTCCAAGCCGCCGGGCCATCATGTAAGGTTCATCACCGGCATCCTCTACTCCGGCCGCGAGATTGCGGCCGTCGCTCACAACAAGCGGGGAACGGGTGGATCTTCGCCGGTAGCCCCGCGAGAGAATGCACACCCGCCGTCCCAGGTCCCTGAACCTCTCAGCTATACACATACAGATCGGTGTCTTCCCGGTACCACCCACAGCAAGGCTCCCTACGCTCACGACCGGGATGCCCACATCCGTCGGCTTAAGCGGGATTCTCCTCCAAAGGGCCACCCCGATCGCATACAAGCCTGAGAGCGGCATCAGCACCGGCAAGAGAAGCCCGCGGGTAGTCCCCCCGTACTGATCGGGGGATTTCACGCTTCTCAGATCGACAACATCCATACCCGGTCCTCAGGGCAAGAGACCCTTATCAGCCATTATGTTCACGCACTCGGCGGCAATGCCTTTTCGATGCCTTACGGCCTTGATGGCTCGCTCGGCCATCTTCTCTCTATTCGCCTTGTCGCGGGCCAGACCGTCGAGCAATCCTGCCAACCCGGCCTCATCGGTCACACGGGCACCGCCCTCGGCTTGCAGGTAGGCGATGTCATCGGTGATGTTGTGGATGTGCGGTCCCACGACGGTGACGGTCCCCTGGGATGCCGGTTCCAGCGGGTTATGACCTCCGAGGGGTTTGAAAGTCCCACCGACAATGGATATGTCCGATATGGCATAGACCTCGAGCAGCCTCCCCATCTGCCCGATTACGAGCACCTCGGTCTCAGCCCCCACCCGGTTCCCGGGTGACTCCTTCGATACAGTGGCTGAGGTGTATCCCTGCGCGCGGCATAATTCCTCGATCTGAGGTACGAGATTCATGTGCCGGGGTGCAATGATGACCAGCGGCCGGAGATCGCTTAGTGCGGATCCCACGGCCTTAAGCACGATCTCACTCTCACCGCTTCTGGCCGATCCGACGGATATGACGAGTCTGGATGGGTCGATGCCTAGATCTTGCCTCACCTTCGCACGCGCCTCCGTGGACAGTGGCTTGGGCAGGATGTCGAACTTGGTGTTGCCGACCACTCTGACCTTACCAGCTTGACCACCAAGGTCGATGATCCGCCGCGCATCGGTTTCGCTCCTCATGAGGAGCAGGTCGAAATGCCCCAGCAAGTACTCGACAAGGGGTCTTACCATCCGGTATCGGGGGTACGACTTTCTCGAGATCCGCCCGTTCACAAGCACCAGTGGAGCACCGGCTCTCCAGGTTTCCACCACAAGGTTAGGCCAAATTTCGGTCTCTCCCACTATGAGGATCGATGGTTTCAGGGCGCCGACAAACCTTCTGACGGCGGGAAGGAAATCCAGGGGTGCCACAAGGGCGTCCACACCATACAACTCCTTCGCGGCCCGTTTTCGCCCGGTGACGGTCATTGTGGTCACCAGAATCCTGGCACCCGGGACCCGGCTTCTTATCTCTGAGACGACAGGACCTATACTCGATACTTCGCCGACCGACGATCCATGAAACCATACCAGTGGGCCTTCGCCTCCAGGAGGCCGGCACAAACCCAAGCGCTCGCGCAAGGGCCCTCGCAGGAACGGAAGCAGATAGTACCCGGCCCATAGCAGCCAATAGAGGAGAAGCGGTAGGTACCGGTAGACGCCCATAGAGATCCTGGCGGAAAGTGAGCCGCTATCCTCTTTGGTAGCCACAACCATTGTCCGCCTCTCTTGTCACCTCACTGAGTCTCGACTCAAGTTCCGCTCCGGCCAGATCTATAGACTCCTTGGATAAGGAACTCTCAAAGCGGAGCGGCTTGCCGTAAACGACCGTACATCGTGCAAAAGGCAGCGGGATCATGAAGCGATCCCAGCTCTTGAGCCTTAGGCTAGGCCGGCTGGAGACCCCTATCGGGATGACCGGCAACCCAAGTCTCTTGGCGAGATATATGACACCCGGTTGGACCTTCTCGCGCGGGCCTCTGGGGCCGTCAGGGGTGATGCCGAGATCAAGCCTGTTGTTGTCCGCCTGGATTAGTTCCCGGAGCGCCCTGATTCCGCCTCTGGTAGAGGAACCACGCGAGGTGCCGAATCCCAGCCCATGGATCACGCGGGCAATGTACTCGCCGTCCTGATGAGTGCTTACCAGCACGCTTATGCCTTCATTCCGGTGGACATAGGCAAGGGGCAGGAGCCCCCCATGCCATATGGCTATGATGATATTGCCGGCGGCCGCTCTGGCCGCGGTTATGTGCTCCAATCCCACCTGCGTCACCCTGAGGGTAATCCCCAGCGACTTGATCAGAACAGGCCCGAGATGTTCCGCCAGAAACTGAAGTACGGTTTCCTGTGTCTGCCGTCTTTTTCCCATCGACTATGGCATCAGGGATAGGGCCTCTTCAGCCGCCCTGGCGCTCGCCCCTCCGGATCCGAGTTTGTCCCTTACCTCGGCCAGTTTCTCTATCATACGTGCCCTTTTAGCGTCGTCGGTCAGGATATTGCCGGCTTCCAGAGCCAGCATCCTGGGATCGACGGCGCTCTGGATGAATTCCGGAACCACCTGGCCGCCTGCGATCAGATTGACGAGGGATATATATGGGACCTTGACGATCAGCTTGCACAGTGCCCAGGAGAAAAGAGCCAACTTGTAGATCACTATCATGGGGGTTGCCAGCAAAGCCGCTTCAAGCGTAGCCGTTCCGGAGCAGGCAATGGCCAAATCGCTGTATTTGAGCGCCTCGTATCCATACGAGCTGGTTACCGCAATATCCAAACCGCTGGACTCGGCCTTGGCCGTGACGATCTCTCTGAAAGCGGCAAGGCTGACTACAACAAACCTGAGATCCGGAAATCTGTCCCTCAGATGGCGCGCCGTCTCTATCAACGGCGCCATGTGATTCCTTATCTCCTGCGCGCGGCTCCCGGGCATCAAAGTAACCAGTCTGCCATTGCCGGAAAAACCCATCGTCTCAAGAAAACTCTCCCTTGTGATCTGAGGCTTCACGATATCGATGAGCGGGTGGCCTACATATGAAACATCCACCCCTTCTGTCTTATAGAACTCAACCTCGAAGGGAAGGATGACCACCATCTTGTCCACGTTTTCTTTGATGATACCAATCCGGTTCCGGCCCCAGGCCCAGACCTGTGGGGACACATAGTACATCACCCTTATCCCCTGCTTCTTGGCGTACTTTGCAAGGCGGAGGTTCATACCCGGATAGTCTATGAAGACAACCAGGTCCGGCTTCTCCCGGTTGATATGCCGCTTGATCGTCCGAAGCACTTTGTGGAGCCGACCCAGCCGGATCAGGGCCTCCCAGAACCCCACGACAGACAGGTCATTACTGTCCAGGAAGGTACTCACGCCCGCCGCCCTCATCCGCTCGCCACCCACACCGGTGATCCTTATGGCGGGGTCCAACTTGAGGATCTCGCCGGCCAGAAGGCCTCCGTAGATGTCGCCGGAGACCTCACCGGTCACTATGATGATCTTCCCGGCCAATCTACTTACCCCACATAGACAACCGCGACTCTATGTCCTTTATGATCAGACTGACCACTTCCAGTGCCCTTACCCCGGCCTCCCCGGGAACCTGCGGTTCTTTCTCGCCGGCCACACTCATCAGGAAATCCTCTATTTCCAGCACAAGCGGCTCTTCCTCCGATACGGGCGGCATTACCATCTCAACGAGGTCCTGCATTCCAAGACCTGCACCGGGTGTAAGCGGCAGATCCTTCTTCCCGACTTTCCTGCGGTAAATTCGGGCATCACGCTTGAGGAAATCGACGGATATGTAGGCATCTTCCTGAAAAAACCTGAGTTTCCTCACACGCTCGACGGACACCCTGCTTGCGGTAAGCGAGGCGATGGTGCCGTCGGCGAATGATATCCTCGCGTTGGCAATGTCCACGCGTGGGGTGAATACAGGAACCCCAATCGCGTCAACCTTATCGATTTCCGAGTCCACGACACTCAGCACCAGGTCGATATCGTGAATCATCAGGTCGTGGATGACGGAAACATCGGTTCCTCTTACTCCGTACCCGGCAAGCCTCAGTGCCTCGACGAACCTGGGTTTCCGAACCCATTTCCTTGCAGCCGAAAGGGAAGGTGAGAAACGCTCGGTGTGCCCGGTATAGAGGACCAGATTGCGGTCGCGAGCCATCTCGACCAGCTCCCTGCCCTGTTCGACTTTTTCCGTGATCGGTTTTTCAATGAGGACATGGCGGCCCCGGGCCAGGATCGTCTTGCCTATCTCATAGTGGAGCTTGGTTGGCACAGCCAGGCTGACAGCCTCAATGTCATCAAGTAACTCCTCAACGGATGGGTAACCCCTGGTGTTGAACATGCTCGCCATCTTCGCCATTCTCTCGGGATCCGAGTCATAGATTCCGACCAGGTCGGCCTGGGGCAGCTCGCTGTATATGCGAGCATGGTGTTGACCCAGCTGCCCCACCCCTATCACACCGCAAATCAGTTTCTCCATGGTCCTTCCCCTTTTGATCAAAAAGCCGCCTTCGGCCCGGACTATTCACAAGCCCTCTGCAACGGTGTCGTGCCTGTGACGTCATAGCTTGGGCGGCTGGTTCCGATACGATTAGCCCGAAGCTGCTTATAGCCGGATGCCCCTCTGCGAACTCTCGATGAAATCAATCAGGTGTTTGATCTCCTCTGTCGGAGGGAGCTCCTGCCTGATGCGCTCGACAGCCTGAGCGACATTGAGTTCAGATCGGAAGAGAAGTCGATAGGCCTTCTTGAGAACTGCAATGCTATCGGACGAGAAACCGTTACGCTGCAGCCCTACGGTGTTAAGCCCGTTAACAACCGGAGGATTTCCTGCCACCTTGATATAAGGAATGACGTCCATGGCAACACGAGAGCCGCCCCCGGTATATGAATAAGCACCGATCCGCACAAACTGGTGAATCACCGAGAGGCCGCTCACGGCGGCGTGATCCCCGATCGTCACATGGCCGGCCATATTGACCGCGTTTGAGAGCACCGTGTGGTTTCCGACGATACAGTTGTGTGCGACGTGAGCATACGCCATGATATAGTTGTCATCACCGACCAGAGTCTGATTCCCTTCTCCGGTTGCCCGGTGTATGGTCGCAAACTCACGGATTGCGTTTCTGTGGCCGATCCGGACGAAGGTCTTCTCCCCGCCGTACTTGAAATCCTGCGGCTCCGCCCCTATGACCACACAGTGGAATATCCTGTTCTCGCGGCCTATTTCCGTCCAGCCCTCGATAAGACAGTTTGCCCCGACGGATGTCCCGTCACCGATGGCCACGTCCGGCCCCACCAGCGTATTGGGCCCTATGCTCACTGCCGTTCCCAACTCGGCCCGGGGATCGACGAACGCCGCCGGATGGACTCCCGACTGTGCGCCGGATCCACGGCTGCTCCCGCCTCCGGCCATTGCCGACCTTTCCTGATTCACGCGTTGATGCCTCTCTTCTCCACTTCCTCCCTGTCCATGAGGACGGAGAGGAGTTCGGCTTCAGCCACCAGGTCTTCCCCGACGAAGGCCTTGCCCTTCATCTTGCATGTGTTCATTCTCAGTTTCAGCATCTCAAGATCGAATCTCAGCTGGTCACCCGGAAAGACAGGTTTCCTGAATTTCGCCTTGTCGATCGCCATGAAGTAGACCATCTTCTCCTTCGGATTCTCAACCATGCTCAGCAAAAGCACCCCACCGACCTGCGCCATGGCCTCTATTATCAAAACGGCCGGCATGATCGGGTGCCCCGGGAAATGCCCCTGGAAGAACGGCTCGTTGATTGTCACATTCTTAATGCCGACCACGCGTTTACCTTCCTCCAGTGAGAGTATACGATCCACCAGAAGAAAGGGATATCGATGCGGCATTATCTCTTCTATCTCTTCAATGGAGAGACTGGACGGTACGTCCCGAACATGCCGTCCGGCCAAAGATGTCAACGAACTGCCGAAACGGTCTTTAAGGAGCTTCACCAATTTGATGTTGGAAGCATGTCCGGATTTCACCGATATGATATGCGTCTTCACAGGCATTCCCAATAGGCATAGATCGCCGAGCAGGTCCAGCACCTTGTGCCTAACGAACTCGTCGGGGAATCTCAAGGGCTCCTCGTTCATGATCTCGTGATCGCCTATGACGATCGAGTTCTCGAGGCTGCCGCCCTTGATGAGCCCCCGGCTTCTCAGGTCTTCAACGTCCTTGAGCAGGGAGAAAGTGCGTGCCGGGGCGATCTCGGTCTCGAAGACCTCCTGGGAGACATCGAAAGATGCATACTGAGTCCCGATCAAGGGATGGTCGTAGTGGGCCGTGAAACTGATCCGGAGCCCATCGTGGGGAAGCGCCACCATCTGGACCCCGTTCTCGGTGAGGGCTATGGGACTCTTGACCTCGATGTATTTCCTCCGGGCATCCTGCTCGACGATTCCCGCTTCCTTGAGAACCTTGACAAAAGGTGCGCTCGATCCGTCGGACTCGGCGGGCTCGGCAGCGTCCAGCTCGATGGTGAGATTGTCGATTCCCAAACCACTGATGGCGGCAAGAACGTGTTCGACCGTGCTGATCGTAACGTCTCCGCAGCCCAGCACGGTCCTCCTGGAATAGTCTCCGGTAGGGACGGCATTTGAGATCTGGGCCTCTATTTCGGGCTTCGAGGCCAGATCGCTTCGGACGAACTTGATCCCCGAGTTCGCGGGAGCAGGCTTAAACACCAGTGTGGTCCGAGCCCCGCTGTGTAAGCCGACACCGGAAAACGATACCTCCTTGGCCAGAGTTGCCTGCTTCTGCCTCATTGCTTGAGTCTCTCTTCAATCTTGGCCAGCCGCTCCCCCAGATCGGCAACCCGCTTCAATAGGTCCGGGAGCTTTTGGAAGCTCGCGTATATTCTCTTAGCCTGACTATGCTCCCTCGCCGGATAGCCCGATACCATCGTGCCGGCAGGTACGGACTTGGTCACTCCGGCCTGGGCGGCCACCACCGCTCCGTCACCGATCTTTATGTGCCCGGCCGCACCGGCCTGGCCGGCCAGCGTAGCTCCCTTCCCGATCTCGGTCGTCCCGCCTATGCCCACCTGGGCCACCAATATACAGTTCTCCCGGATCACAACGTTGTGAGCGATCTGGACGAGATTGTCGATCTTGGTCCCTTTACCGACATAGGTCGTTCCAGTGGCTGCCCGGTCTATGGTGACATTGGCTCCGATTTCGACATCATCTTCGATGACGACATTACCGATCTGTGGGATCTTGCGATATACTTCCCCGTCTTTGGCGAACCCGAACCCGTCACTGCCGATCACAGCCCCGCCATGTATGATTACACGATTACCGATCTTCACTTCGTCGCGGATCGTGGCATTGGGGTAAACCAGACAGTCCGCCCCGATCTCCGCGTCTCTTCCAACAAAGACCCCCGGGAGTATCACCGTCCCGTCACCGATCCTGACTCCATCTTCTATCACGGCACAAGCTCCGACAGCCACGCCCGATCCGACACTTGCGGAATCCGAAATCACCGCACCGGGATGTATGACACGAGGGTAGTGGTTTTTGTTGGGCACGAAAAATTCGACCGCCTTGACGAAGCTGAGATAAGGGTTGTCACTGAGGATCAGAGGCTTGCCTCGGCCGGAGGTTCCGGGCGACACGATAACCGCCGAAGCCTGCGTGGAATCCATGAACTTCTCGTATCTCGGGTTGGCAAGAAACGTGATGTCGCCGGGCCTCGCCTCCTTGATACCCGCAACACCACCTATCATAACGGAGTCGTCGCCGGAAACCTCTCCGCCGACGACGCGCGCCAGCTCCTTGAGCGCTATCTCCATATAATGCTTTCCTCCGAAACCCCTACTGGGTGGATCCCTTAGCCTCTTCCAGGCTTTGTATGACCCGGTCGGTAAGATCCAACTCAGGCTTAGAGTAAACCACAATACCGGGTCCGGCGTCCAGCACTAAGTCGAACCCCTCCTTCTGGGCTATCTTTCGCGCGGCCTCCTCGATATCTGCGATAATCGGCTCGGAGAGCTCCTCGTTGCGCCGGGCAGCATTCTGCTCCGCCTGCTGTCTGAACCGGACATACTGCTGCTGCTTCTGTTCCAGCTCCATGCGCTTCTCCTTCAGACGCTCCTCACTGAAAAGGTACCTCCTTGCTTCCAACGTGTCCGCAAGCGCGCGCAACTCCTCTTCCATGTCGGTGACCTGCTTGTTCAGATCCTCGAGATCCTTCTGATATGCCTCTTCAGCCTCCCTGGCGACGGAATACTGCTCGAATACGGTATTGGCGTTCACGAAGCCCACTTTCTGCCCGTACGCCGCCGAGCAGAGTCCTATAAGCAGCAATACCAGTATTAGCGCGCCTGTCCGTTTCATATCAATGCCCTCCCAAGGCTTAGTATCCTGATGTCCCGAACTGGAAGTGAGTCTTCCAACCGGGGGCGCCGTACCTATCTTCGCGATCGAAACCGTATGCTATGTCCAGACCCAGCTGGCCCATCATCGGGATTTCTATCCGAAATCCAAATCCGGCCGATCTCTTTAAGAACCCGGGCCGGGCCGTCTGAAAGCTGTCCCAGGTATTCCCGGCGTCGAAAAAAGCGAGAACATGCGCGCGGTTCTTAACGACCGGTACTCTGTATTCCAGCGCTCCCATGACCATAAACCTCCCACCTTCGTCGACGGCATTGCCTTCGGGCACTATTTCATACTCGGAGTAACCCCGTACACCGTTGACCGTCGTGCCGCCCAGGCGAAATCTCTCATAGATCGGAATGTAACCCTCACTGCCCAACTCGTCAACAACCCCTATACGGGTCCGGAGCACCAGGGTCGAGGAAAGCAAAGGCACGGGCAAGAAGTTGGAGTTCTCCAGGATATAGCTCTGATAGGCGGTGTTGCCCCCCAGGAGCCCCCCGGCAAACTCACAGGTCATCTTGGCCCTGGATCCGGTGCGGGGGAAGAATGGATTATCGATGCTGTTGCGAACAAAGGTGAGTATGGTACTCGATGTTGTGATCTTACCGGCCTGTGCCTTCAGAGCCTCACTCGCCCTGTCCTTGTCGGGCTCAAGTTCCCTCCGCTCCAAGCTATATCTCACATAGACCCTGGAGTAGTCGATATAGGGTAGCCGTCGTCCGAATACCAGTCCGAAGCCGTCTCTCTTCTGGGTGTAGGTATCATACTCACTCTTGGTGTCATAGATATCAAAGCCCACCAAAGTCGGTCTGTCCCTGAACCACGGATCGCGATAACTCAGCTCTATCTGCGCGAGCTTGCCGAATTCCCAGCGCAGGTTGATGGTCTGACCTTTGCCCAGCCCCAGATACGGGAAGTTGCTGAACCAGCCGATGTTGTTGTGGGAGAACTCCAGGAAACCTGTCAGGCCGAACTCCTCGCTGTAGCCCGCTCCCACGTTTGCCGCACCGATCTGTCTCTCCTTGATACCGAAGACAAGATCGACATCGCCTTCCTCGTTGGCCAGGCGGGAGCTGATCTGGACATCCTCGAAGTAGCCGAGATTGAACACCTCGCGGTGGCTGCGTTCTAGCAACGAACGCCTGAGGATATCTCCCGGTTTGATTAGGAGTTCCCTGCGTATCACCTTGTCAAAGGTGGTCTCATTGCCCTCTATCAGGATCCTCTGTACCCGGACCGCCCGTTCGGGTTCAACCCTGAGGACGAGGTCCAGGCTAT
>JALGWN010000346.1 GCA_025774115.1 bacterium | reverse complement strand
CCACCGAAGTCGGGATGGTAGAAGTTCTTTCTTATTATGATCTCAAGGTCGACCAGCCTCTCCACTATCGAGGCAAGGTGGCCTGCCAAGTCGGGATATAGAGCCGCAAGACCGCCTATCACAACCTTCTCGAAATTCGAGTAGACGATTACACTACCATTTCTCGGGTCGGCCAGGTATTCGCAGTGACCGGCGATCTCTCCCGGAGCCGTGCACCGGTGTATAGAGTACTGGGTAGGAATCTGAGTGAAGGGCGCGACGTCCCGATAGAGCGGGATGGCCGTCATGACGGTTTCGAAATCAAGGTAGTGGGCGGGCCAGACAATTCTGCCGAGTTGCTTGCGGAGACCGTCTCCAACAAACGGATCCTTCTTCTTAATTGCCTCCCTTACTGCAGCCTGGTGCTGCGTAAGTGGAAAGGTGGCCGGGATTTCGGCAATGCTTGATATGCCTAGTTCGCATAGTTGCTCGAACTTGCTCCGACTGAGCCGCGGGAGCGTGAAGATGTGATGCTTGATACCCTTCCCCACACATTCCGGCCAGATATCGCACCTCTTGCACTCGAAGGAGAGCCTCTTCCGAGGCGACCGCGATAGCGAAAGCCGGCGCTTGATCTCGGGGGATTCCGACAGATATTCGTCTGCGCGCCCGAGCACCTCACCGGTGTGGTCGGTCCGGGCGAAGAGTTCCCCATCCTTCATGCCGAGTCTATAGTCCTTTGATATCAGAACGATGGAGACCTTGCAGATATCGAGACCTGCCTGCTGGAGCACCATGGCCGTATAGGCCATGTCGTCTATAAACTCCGCCCTGTCATTAGAGCTGGACTTGACTTCCAGGAGGTGCCATCCGCTTTTTCCTCGCCGCAGAATATCCGCCCTGGCGGCGAAGCCTCCAGACATGAAAGCACCTTCATAGATGGTCTTAACGGCCCGGTCGCCGATTGCAGCTCGTGTAGCGGCAACGGCCTTGCGCATTCCACGCTCTTCGATCACCCGGGCGCGCGGGTAGATCGATCTTGCCCTCCTCCCCACCTCGATACCCTGTTCAAGCCGGAACCTCTCACCCGCACTCATGTCCGACAGGGAACCTCGATCGGATTCAGCCTCACTGCGAAGCAGCCAGCCCAGTTTCGGACAGGTTATTGCCTCCAGGAAAACAGATTTGGTGATACTCCTCATGTCACCCCACGCAGTCTGGTTCACCCCGCTGCTCGATACCGGTAAATCCTACACCCAACCAGTAGCCCTTGGCAAGGGCTTCCATAAAGACGAGATGTTGTGCCGGGTGGTTAGGCGTGGTGTGGTAGGATGAAGGATCTACGCTGAGGTGAGCAATTGCGGTCTCTTAGAGAAAAACCCCCGGCGGGGTGCCGGGGGTTTTCCGTGCTCGCTGCCAGGTGCGGCTCTTACCTTACTTCATGAGCAGCATTTTCCGGCTGATCTCCCGGTTGTCCAGTGAGAGCCGCTGGAAGTAAATGCCGGCAGGCAGATCATGGCCGGAATCGTTACGGCCGGACCACTCCACGCTATGCGCGCCGCCTTCCCGGACATCATCGACCAGCGTGCTTACCAGACGCCCTGTAACATCGTAAATCACAAGTCTCACATGACCGCCGCCCGCGGGCAGGCTGTAGCGGATGCTGGTGGCGGATGTGAACGGATTAGGCACATTCTGGAAGAGGCCTAAGCCCTCGGGCAGGACCTCCTTCTCAGGTATGCCGCTTGTAGGCTCGTTCATGAGCCTGAACGCAAGGTCAATCGACTGCGGGGTATAGGGATGCATCGGCGGGTATCTGAGCTCGAACCACGGGCCGTAGTATGGCTCTATGCCATCTCCCCATACCGCATCATCGTTCCAGTGATCCATATCGTGCGGATAGGCCTGGACGTCGAGCCAGTAAACGATGGGCTCTTCCTCATACCCTCTCTGGAAGAAGGCCTCATCCACCGGCACAAAGAACCTGTAGAGCCAGCATGTCCAGTCCGCGTTGGGCCAGTAGTCATCAGGCGGGTTCATCCAGCCTTCTTCTATATTGGATGCATAGACGATGGTCTCGAACTCGTCCCGTGTGAAGTTGCGGTACCAGAGCACAGCGCCCGGTATGCTATAGTCGCCCGGACCAACCGGGATGTCCTTATGGATGCTGAGGACGAAGTCGACAGCCGTCGGGTCGTCACCGAACGGGTAGTAGTCACCGAGCCAGGAACCCCAGACTTCGATCAAAGTAATCCTGCCGGGTTCGGTGCAAAGGTAATCATCGGCCAGGATCCAG
>JALGWN010000139.1 GCA_025774115.1 bacterium | reverse complement strand
GACATCAGCGGCCCGATCCAGGGTGAAAGCAACCGTTGTCCGCCGGCTGAAGGGGTTCGGCCGGTTTTGGTGCAGGTAAATACCGGCAGCGCGGGTCTCGGCCTCATCGATGCCGGATACATCGGCCACCTCGACCGCTACCGGAACCGTAATCGGGCTTTCATCACCATCGTTGCTCGAGATAACTATGTCGGTGGAATCGGTGAGGCCCACCGAACCCGATACATAGGTTATCCTGACATACTCATAGGCCTCCGGGGCAAGTGTCATAACAGCCTTATCGACACCGAAATCCGGGTCCGTGGAAGCAATCGAGGTCACATCAAGCGTATCGCCCCCGGTGTTTACAACCGCGATGTAGGCATGGGCAGTCAGGTTGAAATCCACGATGCCCATATCAATCGCGGTCGGGGCAGTGGCTATCTCGGGGCTCAGGTCGTGAGTAGCGGTACCGAAGAAACTCGATATCCTGTCCATAAGCGCCGGGTGATCTATGAAGGGGTTACGGTTATGCTGCAGATCGAAGATATCCTCGTTCCTCTGCTCTTCGGTGCTATCTACGGGGTCGGACACATGCCAGGAGCGGAAATGAGCCTCAATCTTGGCCGGATCCACATATGAGTTGTAGTTCCCGTCATACCGGATTATGAAGTAGTAGTGCGTACGGGCCACATTGCCTTTGTGTACGTCGCGCGGTTCGAAAACCGTCTGTGCCTCCGAATCGGTGCCCATTTTCGATCCACCAACACCCCAGGTCTGAGATAGGACTATCCCGAAATCCAGGCTCGCCCGCATACTGTTGGAGGTCGCGTCCGTCGGATAGAGGTGAAAAATGTCCGACCTCATGGGCTCATCCTCACTAAAGAAGCTCTGGGGCCATGTGTGTTCGCAGTTGAAGTTGTTCGCGGTTGCGCCCGGGCGCGTGTTGAAAAAGGCTGTTCTTCCCGTGTAGACGCAAGTGACCCAGCCATTGACATTGTCAATACTCCCGTACATGTGGTCACGGGCCAGGGTGTACCCCAACGAGGTATGGCCGTTTATGATCGAGGTCAACTCATCCTTTAAGTCCTCGCCCCACAGGTTCCTGGTACCGTCATAGTAAGAGCCCGGGAAGTACGCCTGGGCCGAGACCTCGACGACGAGCGGGCGGATCCCCTCATCCAGTTCGATGCGGAGAAAATCCTCGTGGTCGATATTCTGCTCCGTGGAACAGTAGATATGAAAATCCAGATTCCCAAGGGCGGGGATCACCTGCCCGGTGATATCCGCGGAGAAGGTGGCCTCCTCGAACGACGCGTCAACAACCTCGACGGCGACGGTAAGATCATTGGTGAGCGTCACAAGAATGGAATCCGGCTCACCGGTTGTCACGGCTCCGAAGGATATTACACTATCGGAAACCGAGATCGCATTCCAGTCAGCCTGCGCCCACACGGCGGTGCCGGCAAACGGCAGGATGCCCAGGATGCCCCAAAGACCTACGAGTCTCAATGTTTGTTTGATTGCGTTCTAACCTCACTGTTAATACACCTGCAGGTGTTCATCCACACTATTATACCATATATCTCAGCCGGATACAAACCTCGCGGAGGTCCTCCGGTCTTGGGGCGCGGATGCCGACACTCGGCGCCTTTGGCTTGACTACGGGGCCGATCTGCGGTAAGCTGGAATATAGCAGAGGTGAAATATATCTTTTCAGTTAGGCTTCGCCGGCAGGTGGGATTGCTTTAACGCCTGTATGATGAGACTCCGGTGCCGGCAAGGAGCCTGCCACCATTGGAGACTCCGATGCCGGTTTAAGGGGAAGTCATATTCCCACCCGACCGACCGGCCGGATCGCGTGGAGGTTCGACCCATGACCCTCCCAAAGACTGTGAGGTGACCGAAATGAAGACCGCATGGAGCACTATCCTCATCCTGACTTTGCTTGTACTGATTCAGACCTCAGCCCTTACGATGCCCCTATCACCCGAGGCCGTGAAGAGGGCCGGCGGCATCGGCACGCTTTCCGAGGAGGTTTTCGCCCCCCCGCCGGGGTGGGTCGACAAACCCGGCCCCATCCCGGCCCCGGGCCACATCGGGAGCTACAAGGTGCTCCTCATCGTGATCGAGTTCAGCGATGCCGCGAACACCTATTCGCGGGCCTCTTTCGACAGCATGGCCTTTAACGGCTGGCCCACCGGCACAATCGACGATTACTACACCGAGATCTCTTATGGGAATCTCACGCTTTCCGGGCAGGCCCTTGGTTGGTACACCGCAGCCAACACCCGGGCCTACTACGGTAACGGCCAGAAGGGCTGGGGTGCTTACCCCCAGAATGCGGCCAGGCTGGTGGAGGAGGCTGTGGATGCCGCCGAGACGGCCGGATGTGATTTCTCCCAGTATGACAATGACGGCGACGGCATGGCCGAATCCATAATAATCGTGCATGTGGGCGAAGGGGCTGAGACCAGCCTGGATGCAAATGACATCCAGAGCCACGTGAGCAGGATCTCAAGCATGGGTGGAACTGCAAGGACCTACGATGGCGTCGTGATCGATAGATACGCCTGCTGTCCCGAGCTTCAGGCATCGTCCCCCGCCGCACATATCAATATCGGGGTCTATTGTCACGAGTACGGTCATGTGCTGGGTCTCCCGGATCTCTATGATGTGAACAGATGGTGTGGAACGATTTCAAGCTGGGGAATCGGCGCCTGGGGTCTTATGTCGTTCGGCGGTTGGGGCGGCGATGTCGTGACACCTTCGAGCCCTTCACACATGTGTTCCTGGTCGAAGATCAAGATGGGGTGGATCTCCCCCGCCGTGATGTCGGGGCACTCAAGCACCGTCACACTCCAGAGGTACGAGCAGTACGCCGATGTGCTTAGGCTCGGTATGGACAGCCGCGAGACCGAGTACTTCCTCGTTGAGTACCGCGATTCGTCCTATGGTTTCGACCAGAGCCTGGTAAGAAGCGGGCTTCTCGTCTATCACATCGACGATGATATGTGGACCGAGAACGATTGCGAGAACGGGGGAACATGCACGTCGATCTATCACTATATGGTCGCCCTCGAGCAGCCCGATGGGAACTTCGATCTCGACTGTGGCGCGGCCGGCAACTACGCGGACAGAGGCGATGCTTATCCTTACCAGACGGTGGGCTCTTTCGACGGGACCACCACGCCTAATTCCAATACATATGAGGGCACGTCGTCGGGGGCTTCCATAAGCGGTATCGGCTTCACCCCGGGCCAGGCGCATCTTTATGCAACGAGCGGTAAGCTCTATCCCGAGGTGGCCTACGATGACTCCTACTGGAATATCGGCTATGGCTACGGCCTCAATGACGCCGGCTTCGCCCTGCGGATCACCCCGGGACAGCACCCCGCACTCGTTCGGGGTCTCATGTTTATGAGCTGGAGCGCATACTACCGGGACTTCCAGTGCAGAATCTGGGACGCCTCGGGCGTGGGCGGAACTCCGGGTTCGCCCCTCTCACCCGTTCATACGGTGACCGGCGCTACCCAGCTTGCCTGGACCTATGAGGATTTTATCCCAGACAGCGTGACGGTGGCATCCGGTGATTTCTGGGCGGTCTGGATCGAATACAATAATTCTCAGTTAGCCACCGACAACGACTCCCCCTGGTCGGGAAGGACGATGACCTACTATGCCGGGAACTTCAGCCCCGATAACGGAGCCTACGGCAACTACATGATAAGGGCGGTGCTTGATACCACCTACTGTGCGGGCGTCGAGCCGCATGGCGACTTCGAGACCGTGGCCCATGCTGGCCCCAACCCCTTCAAGGACCAGGTCACTATCAGGTTCTCGGTGGGAGCTGCCGGCCCTGTCTCGCTTTCTATCTACGATGTCGGCGGCAGACTCGTTAAGTCACTGGCCCGGAGCAATTATCCGGCCGGCGCCCACTCGGTGACCTGGGATGGTACCGATCATGCCGGCAATGATGTCGGGGCCGGGGTCTACTTCTACCGGTTCTCGGCAGATCGGAAGAACCGGACCGGCAAGTTGAGTCTCCTGAGATAAGCCCGGCCTCTGCAGGCGAGCCGTTGGCCGGCTGCGGGCATTTGGATAAAACGGGGGGAGGCCTGCAGATCAGACCTTCCCCCCATCGGTCCGGGCACGGCCTACTTCTTGCCGCCCTCAAGATCATGGATCTGCTCGTCCACGCCGGCGATTTCTTTCTCCAGCTGCTCCTTATACTGCTCCAGGCACTCCTGCTTTTCTTTGCTGGAGACAAAGCGCCGGGCAAAGCCGCTTGGCGAACAGCAAACCGGTGTGCACTCACAGCAGCCATATTGAGCCCGTTTGGTGGTCTCGGGTTCACAGCAAGACATGTGTATCACCTCCTTTCGTGAAGATTGGGGCCTTTGCCGTATGAAACGGCGGTCCCGGTTTCACGCTATTAAGTATTTAAGCATTGACTTAACCTCTGAAGCAAAAAAACACACTGGTTGATATTTCATCTTCCTCTACCCACGTCAAGATCGCCAATTCGCTTGTTTACCCTTTCCAGCTCAGCCTCCAGTTCCCGCCTGTAGGCCTCCAGCGAACGCAAGTCCTCTTTCCTGGCTCGTTTGATCACAACCTCACTTTCCTCACTACACCCGCACGAGCACACCCTGCTGACCTTGATCCGGCAATCCTCAAGTGCCCCGGCATCAACCTCGTAGGGGATCCAGTAACCCCGGCGCTCGCTCTTGACAAGCCCCACCTGCTTGAGGGTCTTGAGGTGCTGGGATACTGCCGCCGGTGTTACGCCGACTACCTGAGCGATCTTCTTAGGGCCGAGCGGGCCCTTCGCCTTGAGGAGCTCGATTATCTTGAGGCGCGTCTCAACGGAAAGTGCCTTGAAGATATCACAGCATTCCGATTCCTGGTCTTTGCTTTTACGGGCCTTAACCATTTAAGCCTCCACTTAAATAATCGGCCATGTGCCCCCGCTTGTCAAAGCGAAAAGTGAGATCGTGGCCGGGAGATGACCTAACAGCAGGGTTTATCCCGCCGCTCGGCCGGTTGTCCATCGCCCCGGCCGCACGTCGGATCGTCCGATCCCCCACAGCAACACTGGGGCTCCGTCCCGCGAAGAGCCCCCTGAAGCACGGCACTCGCGCAACCCACGCCTTTATCGACGCTGACGGCATCCACAGGGCAGTTGAGAGCGCAGGCACCACACTCTATGCATGCGTCGCGATCGACAATGGCGGCTTTCCCATCGCTTAGCTCAAAGACTTCGCGGGGACAGACAAGCACGCACATCCCACAGCCGGTACACTTCTCACCATCAAGCGCGAGTGTCACAACGTCCTTGAGATATCTGAGTTTGCTCATTCTATAGCCTCAACCTCAATCTAAGTGAAGCGTGCCACGATCCACAAGGCCAGACCGGCTATCGCCCCCGCGATCTGGAGCGGAACGGCGACCCGCATTTCTTTTCGGACGCCCGAAAGCGAAGTGAAGGTCGAAGCCCCTGTGAAGTTCATTGCGCTGAATGATACTACCACAGGCACAATCAGGGCCCAGGCCAGCATCTCAAGATACCCGCTCCCCATCCGGCCGGCCCCGAAAGAGAAGACCAGCATAGCCAGCCCAAGCGTGAAGCCCTTGGAGGCAAAGGCTCGCCCGGGCAGCCACGGGAGCAGTATCGGAAAGAGTACAGTGCCGGCAACATAGGCAAGGAGCAGGTTCGCCATTATTGCGAGGCCGGCTCCGCGTACCGCGGCCGCCGAATAGCCATCGGGTGTTATACCCGATAGCACCAGGAAAAGAGCAAGTGCCATACCGAGGTACTTAAGCCCCTGCATCATCTCCAGTGGCACCAGCACCAATCTATCCGGAAGCGAGAAGGCGACCCGCCGCATCTCGCGTGTCGCAACCATTCCGGCCTCGAGAAAGGGCTTTATGTCTGCGGCCCGAACGGGGCCGAAGGTGACGGCGAATCCCGAACGGCGCTTAACCTCACGCGCGGCAACCCCGGTCGCGCCGAGCTGGGGCAGTAGGAGCCTGCGGTGTTTGACTATCTCCCCCAGCCGGGTATGCTTGATCCGACTGACGACCTCATCGGTGCCGAAGGTCCCCTTGCCGGCTGCACACCAGACGTTTATTCCCCTGGTATCGAGCACCATCGTCCAGGCATCGAGGCCGTCCAGCGCCGCCCGCAGGGTATCGAAGGTCAGCTTGTAGTTCGCGGTAACGAGGACGTGAGAATCGGCATCGGGCTCACCTACTGCATAGAGCCCGGGGGTAACCCGATAATCCATCCGGCCGATGCCCCAACGGGCACTGAAGGCACCCCACCTGTCCACCGCGGTGAGCTCGGTGGCGACACGCGGGATCCTGCCCGCATCGGTCTCGACCCATTGCTTGATGTTGAGTTCCGCCATGGCCGCCTCCGACCGTCGCTGCAACGCTTAAGCATCCTGGCTTCTTCGGAT
>JALGWN010000026.1 GCA_025774115.1 bacterium | reverse complement strand
CGTCGGGGATGGAACCCCGACGCTATGCAGAAACCGCAGCGACTTGGATCAAGTGTAACGCAGCAGACGGGTGTTCTTGAACAGGCTGACATAACCGACTTTTTCAACAGCCCAGTGTATCCTCTTATTCGTATACTTGCCATGGTGCCCGTAGTTGTTGGATGCCTCTTTCCCCGTCTTACCCAGGGGCTTTTTTGGTTGACAAGAGGCTCCATTTTAGGGTATTACTCGTGTGTATACAGAATGTAGGTAAGGTAACCATGCCTGAGAATCGGTACGCCGACAGGCAGAGGTGTCTGTGTTTTTTCCCGGCTCATGGAAGAGCAAACCTTTACACCTGAAACGGAGGTTTCCCGTCATGCGTTGGAGAAGTCGCCTCGTGCAGTATGCTGTATTGATGACCTCGGTCCTGGCATTGCTGGCCCTGGCTGGGCCGGTGAATGCCCAACAAACGAGTTTCGCTACCGGCGGCCCCGAGCAGGCACCCGAGTTCTATCCGGGATGCAGTAGCATCGGGAACGCCGGGAATTTCACGCTCCGATTTAGCGGCGTCCAACGAGGAATGAGTCCTTCTGGCTGTATGTTCTCGCGTGGGACGGGACCCCGCCGGTAATGGATCATCTGATCATAGGGACGGGTGACTGTATCGTAAGAGCTACCATAATTACGGGCTGCCCCGCCGGTTATACGATCAGTGTCGACGGTGCGACAGGCATATACGGTATCAAGTGGACCGCCCAGCCGGCGATCGCGGAGCTTCATATCAGTTTTCTCGTCCATGGCATCTATCAAGTTGGGCCTGTTCCCTATGTCGTCAAGGCCGGCGACAACACCTATACCGGGACGATCTGCGGTGTTATCTGCGAGGAGGATTGCGAACTCAGTATCGTGTGCCCCCCCGATATCACCGTTGATTGCGAGGATCCGACGGATCCGGCGAACACCGGGGAACCCACGACGGAGGGTACCTGCCCGCCTATTACCGTTACATATAGCGACATCGATATCCCCGGTGACTGCCCGCAGGAAAAGACAATCGAGCGCACATGGCGGGCCGTGGACGCATCCGGGCTGGTGCGGGAATGTGTGCAGCTCATAAACGTTGTGGACGATGAGCCGCCGGTGCTTGTCTGTGCACCGGATAAGACCATCGGCTGTAATCAAGATGTGGTTTTCGACGATCCCGGGGTATCCGACAATTGCGATCCGAACCCCACGTTGGTGCCATCGGGTCCATTCGTGGTCATGGGACCCGGCCCCTGCCAGGCGACCCACACCATGTGCTGGTATGCCTATGACGCTTGCGGTAACCAATCGGAGCAGTGCTGCCAGAGTATAACAGTGACTATCGATACCGAGCCCCCGGTTGTCACCCCCGGCCCCGATAAGACCATCGGCTGTAATCAAGATGTGGTTTTCGACGATCCCGATGTCGTCGACACCTGTGACCCGGACCCCGCGGTGACTCCGGCGGGACCTTTCGTTGTTATGGGACCCGGCCCATGCCAGGTGACCCACACCATGTGCTGGACGGCCACCGACTGGTGCGGCAATGAATCCGAGCCGGTCTGCGGTAGTATAACGGTGACCCTCGATACCGAGCCGCCGACACTCATCTGTGCTGGTGATAAGATAATACCGTGCACGGAGGCCGTGGTATTCGACGACCCCGAAGTCTCTGACAACTGCGACCCCGATCCCACCGTTACAATTCAGTCTACCAGCAGCACCCCGGGACCCAGACCCGGTGAGATCACACACACAAGATGTTGGATAGCCGAGGACGCCTGCGAAAACGTGGCGGAACAGTGCTGCCAGGTTATCGTTCAGATCGACGAAGAGCCGCCGGTCCTGACCTGCGCTCCCGACGGTGAGGTCGGATGCAACCAGCCTGTTGTCTTTGCCCTTCCGGAGGTAACCGATAACTGCGATACCGATCCTGAGCTGGTGGAGGTCTCCTACAACATCACCCCCGGTCCGGGCGAGTGTGACGAGACCCACACAAAGTGCTGGATCGCCTTTGACGATGCCGGTAACCAGTCGAACGAGTGCTGCCAGAGCATAGTGAGGATGGTGGACACCGAGCCGCCGGTACTTGTTGCCGCGCCCAACGCCCAGGTGGCCTGCAATCAGGAACCGGTATTCACTGATCCCGAAGTGTCGGATAACTGCGACGATAACCCGGTCGTTCAGGTGGCCTCAGAGACCGTGACCCCCGGTGACGAGGAATGTGAATTTATCTACACCAGGTGCTGGAGGGCGTATGATGTCTGCGGCAACGTTTCAGGGCAGGTATGCCAGCAGATCACCGGGAAACAGGATACGGTCAATCCGATCCTGACCTGTCAGCCCGATAAGGAAATCGGGTGGGGCGAGCCCGTCGTCTTCGACGATCCGGAAGTCTGGGATAACTGTCCGGGGATGCCGCCGCTGGGAGAAGGCGGCGACGTAGTGAACACCGTACTCGATGACGGACGGCAGACCTTCGAGAAATGCTGGCTGACGTTCGATCCCTGCGGTAACCTTTCAAACGAATGTTGCCAGGTCATAACAATGGAAGCCGAACCCGAGCCCTACTGCACGTTCGGATGCTGGGACTGGTCGGCTGCTTGTCTCTCAGAGGATTATAACCATGATATTTCGACCTTCCCGGCGTGCATACGCGACGAGCACTTCGATGAGGCCTTCTTCCAGGGTGTACTGATGGGTCTCGAGGATCCGCCTTACCATTCAGCCTATTGGTCAAGTGCCCAGGCAATCGAGAGCTTCGTCTGCGGCTATGGGATACCCAAGGTGCTCGGCCGCGACTATGTGGACCCGGTCCGCGGCGAACTGCAAGGGGTGCTTGCGGGCGATCTTCTGGCTTTGATGCTCAACCGGGAGTTCTCGTGTGACGGCTATTTCGCGGGGCTCGGCTACCCCGCCGGGACAAGCTGCTACGGCGAATATGTCATACCCGAAGATGTGCCTAAGTTCACCGGCTTGAGTGTGGATGAGTTCCTCGTGGTAGCGAACCGAGCCATCGCCGGCGACACCGGGGCCCTCCGCCCTTATGGAGCCAACCTGATGGAGCTCTGGCAGGCCACCGCCTTCCTCAACTGGCGGTTCAGTGACTGCGGCGCCCGATTCGCCCAGACGCTTAGCCCCCCAACTCTCACAGATGACTTCAGCGAGGAAGCGCCCGAGGGCGCCGAAGAGACCATCTCGGCCGCAACGCCGAGCCAACTCAGGCTGAATGTGCAGCCGAACCCGCTTCATGGAAGCACCACAATCGAGCTGGATCTTCCAGTAAGCGGAAACGTTCAGGCAGCTATCTACGATATTCAGGGACGCAAGATCGCAACACTCATTGACGGCCACAAGCAAGCCGGCTCTTACAGCGCTGTATGGCACGGAGATGACACCCAGGGCATGACCGTCGCCTCCGGCGTCTATTTCTGTAGGGTAAGGGCAGGTAACGGACCCGTCATTATGGAGAAACTGATCAAGTACTAGGTGACGGGAATTACGGTGACAGTTAACTTAATTCCGAAGTATGGAATTAAGTTAACTGTCACCGCAATTCGAACGCTACGGATTATTGGAGTAGAGTGATCTTTGCGGTGTGGAGTTCGCCGTCGGTTGCCAGTCTCACGAAGTAAAGCCCGGACGGAACCTCGGGCGAACCGTCCGATCCGGGGATCCAGCTGATAGAGTGCGAACCCGCTTCCAGGCTTCCACCGGCGAGAAGCGCCACGCGGCGTCCCCTCACATCATAGACTGCCAGTTCCACCGGCATAGCTTCGCCGAGCTCGAATTCCAGCAGGAAACCGTACGCGGCCGGGTTGGGTTCCGGGATCTTCAGGGTCACACTGCCCCCGCCTGACCGACCGGTCCCATACCGATCGTCTTCTTCCCCACCAGGCGGTCCCTGCCCTTCGAGGTTGTCGACAGAGTAACCACGTTCGACCGGCGAATCGAAATGCTCACCGATCACACCACGGTGCGCAGTCACACAGAAATACGTCCAGCAGGTATCGCCACCATAAAAGTCACGCTCGGTAGGGGCCGTAAACCCATAGTAGGGACTCCCGGTCGCGGGCACCGTTCCCACAACCTCCCATGCCGGACCCGTGAGGCCGTGCTCATAGGGCCCTGCGATCCTTGTGCCGGAACCTACAGATGTCCCCAACAGGGGAGCCAGAGTCTCACGCCCTTTCTTCCAGATTTGATAGCGCCTAACGGCGGGTGAGCCGCCTTCGGCATCATGCACACTTCTGAGCCACGAAAGATGCACGTACCCGCCGCCATCTTCGGGCACGTCGGTGATTTCGACTATGGCGGGAGCCTCGGTAATCTCCGAACCGATGGGATTGGTGTTTCCACGGATACGTATGCCCAAGTCGCCGACGGCGAATTCAAAGAAATATGACCCGTCGGCACTCATAAAACAATGTCCCGGCGTGCGCGGGCCGCCGGTATCGTAGGAGAGCGGGAAGTTGGATACGGCGCCGGTGAGCTTGACAACCACATAGACATCCTCACCGCCGTTTACATAGATCGAAGGCGTGAGTAAGACCGAATGATATCCGGCGACATCGAAGGACAGGTCGAGACGTGAGGCGATAAGATTCGACGGAACACCACCGGCAAAGTCATCATATATATATATGTCGACATCGGTAGTAACATCCTGGGTCCAGAATTCCACACGGTTTATCTCCATCACCCCGGACGGTACATACTTGCAAAGCCCCCAAGCGGTCCGGCTCCCGACAAAACCGATGCTGCCTCCGGCGCCACCCTCATCGTAATAGAGCAGCCTGTCATCGGGACTGTAATGCATCCAGGAAAGCGGTATGGAGGAGTATGGCCCGATAGAGCCCGACCCGTAGGCGATAGTGAAGTAGCCGCGCTCGGTACCATAGTCGCAGGTACCACCCCATGAGGCGCCCCAGCTGTTCTTTACGATCCATCCCCCCTGTCCGCCGGCATGCGGCAGATCGTCATCCCAGCCTACGATCAGGACGGCATGGTTGGGAACCGCGTACCCCTCGCGGTAGAGCGTATAGGAGCCGTCGTAGGCTGAAAACTCCGCGCGCCACGCATCACCGGATCCGACATACATGGTTGTGTAAACGGGGCCGTAGGTCTCGATGTAGCTCTTGAGAACTTCCACTGATGGGGCTACCTCACCGGAGATCGCGCCCCAATCGAGCAAGGTGTGGCGGTAGGGGCAACCCTGTGTGCATTCAACATCGCCCGGAACATAAGGGTCGCAGCTTTCCAGCACGCTCCCCGCCGTTGTCAGGTAGTTTGCGACCAACCAATTATTCCCGCCGTCGCAGCTGGATTCATACCACTCGCATTCTTTTACATTGTTTTCGGAAAAATCGAAGGTGCTGTCCTCGACGATGAGCACTCTCGATTCGAGGGCCGCGATGGCTGCGAAGGCATAACATGACCCGCAGGCCCCCTGATTCTTGACCGGAGTGACCTTGCCTGCCTCCCTCCAATCGAACCGGGACGGCAGGGCGAGGATATCGCCGGCCATGGGCACAGCTATATGTGAGAGGTCAATATCAGGCGGTATGTAGCCAGTGCCCGGAGGTAGGGCTCTGAGATGCATAGGGCCGGGGGGCGCGATCTGAGGCACGGGTTGCCCGCTCTCAGCGGCAACCTCCGCCACCACCACTAAGGAAGAGAATAATAGACAAACGAGGGCCGCGAGCCTGCCGGGGCCCAGTCTCTTTCCGTAGTGCCCGATCCTTGGCGCTTTCCCTGCTTCACCAATCATACTGTATCACGCCGCCAAAAGTCCGGGGCTTCTTATGCTCTCCCAATTAGATGTATCGGCAGCGGGGTGCGCCCTGTTTAGCACAAAAAGAGGGGGATGACCGGATGGCCTTGAAGCCGGTCACGCACCCAAGAGGTGATGCAGGATAGAAAGCGAAGCGATGGCAGCGGTCTCCGACTTGAGTCTTTGCCGACCGAGGGTGAAAGTCACGCCTCCGCGCTCTCCCAGCAATGCTACCTCCGATTCGGTGAATCCACCGGCGGGGCCGATCCACAGGGCGATCCTGCCATCTCGATAACCATCGAGAACCCGGTGCAGGGGCCGGACACTTTCCCCCTCCCAGGCAACCAATACGGAATCGAAGTCATCCATCATCTCAAGGGCCTCACCGAAACTTGCCGGACGACGCACGTCGGGAAGATAGGCGCCGAGTGACTGCTTCATCGCTTCAACCGCAGCCTTCCTCAGGCGCTCCAGTTTGGATCTGCCCACCATCCTTTCCGCCCGCGAGGACGCGACGGGTGTGAATCCCCACAAACCGAGCTCGGTGGCCTTCTCCACTATGAGTTCCATCTTGGCGGGTTTGATAACGGCCTGAAACAGATCGACGGGGCGACCCTCGCGCTCGAGGCGCTCGACGGCCCTGACCCTGGCCGACACCTCCAGTCCGGAGGTGCTCTCGACGGCCAGCCTGTAAATGTTTCCCCGTCCGTCGGTGGCGGTCACGAAATCCCCCTTGCGTACCCTGAGGCTTGAGATCATGTGCCGGCTTTCCTCTTTTGAGAAGCGGACGACACCGTTGCTGTCGGGATAGTCGGGTGTGATAAAGAAGCGGTGATGGCCGGCTATTTTGCCTTTCAATCTAGTCTCCGAGCAGATTTCTCAGTTTTTCGAGGAAGCTCTTCCCGGGTTCAAGTTTCTCCTTGTCATCGAACTCGGATAGCTTCTCGAGAAGATCCCTCTCCTCCTTGGATATCCTGGTGGGGACCCATACGGTTACTCTAACATACTCGCTTCCTCTTCCGATTCCGCGTACCCTGGGAAGACCTTTGCCCCTGAGCGTAAAAACCTTCTGCGACTGGGTCCCGGCGGGTATCTTGAGTTTGTAGGGGCCGTCAAGCGTCGGGACATCCACCTTTCCGCCAAGAGCGGCAAGCGGGAAACTTATCGGGATGTCACAGAATATGTTATCCCCGTCTCGCTCGAAAACGGGATGGTCCTTGACATTGATGACAGCCTGGAGATCGCCGGGAGGCCCCCCCCTCACACCGTCATTGCCTCTGCCCTCGATGCGCAGATAATTGCCGGTCGCCACCCCGGGCGGGATCTTGATCTCCAGGGTCTCCTGAGCCTCCAACCTGCCCTTGCCTTTGCATTTCTCACATACCTCTTTGATCACCCTGCCGTTGCCGCCGCATCGTGAGCAGGTCACGACATTGACAATCCGGCCGAGAAAAGTACTCTGAACCCTTCTTATCTCACCGGTTCCGTGACAGGCCGAGCAGGTCTCCAGGGCTTCCCCGGCTTTGGCCCCAGTGCCACGACAGGCTTTGCAGGAGACAAGCCGCCTGAGTCTTATCTTCTTCTTGCTCTCGGTGAGCACATCCGCGAGCTCGAGGTCGATGTTAATGCGCAGGTTGCTCCCCTGGTTCGCAGTCTGGGACCTGCGCCCGAAGATATCGCTGAAACCTCCGAAGTCCTGCATGAACGCCCTTAGAGCGTCCTCAACACTGATGCCGTCGAAACCGAAACCGAAACCCGGATCCCTCCCTCCGGCTTGCCCGTACCGGTCATAGCGCTGCCTCTGCTCCGGACTCTTAAGCACCTCATAGGCCTCGGTAGCTTCCTTGAACTTCTCCTCCGAGGCCTTGTCATTGGGGTTGCGATCCGGATGGTACTTGAGCGCGAGCTTCCTGTATGCCCGCTTTATGTCTTCCTGGGTTGCAGCCCTATCGACATCCAGTATTTCGTAGTAGTCCCTGTTTGTGGTCACGTGGTCAACGCTCCGCGTTCAGCCCTGATCAGCCGGCCTTGGGATTATCTTTGTCTTCCTCCACAACGTCATATTCGGCATCCACAGCCTCATCCTTTTGTCTGCTGGAGGCCCCACCGCCGTCTTCACCGGTTTGCTCGCCTCCTTCGTCGGCAGGCGTGCCTGCCTGTGCTTTCGCTTGTTCATCCGCCGCGGCCTTGTAGAGAGCCTCGGCTATGCCCGACCACCGCTTCGAGAGATCATCGGTCTTAACCTTGATGGTGTCGGCATCGCTCCCATCCATCACACCCTTGAGTTCCGAGATCGCTTCCTCCACCCCTTTCCGGTCGTCCTCGGAGATCTTGCCTTCAAACTCCTTCAGCGATTTCTCCGTGGTGTAGACCAGGTTATCTGCCCTGTTGCGTACCTCAGCGATCTCACGCTTCTTTCTGTCATCCTCCATATGCTCGTCGGCACCCTTCACCATACCGTCGATCTCTTCATCGGAGAGGCCGCTCGAGGCCTGGACGACTATCGTCTGCTCCTTGCCGGTTGACAAGTCCTTGGCCGATACGTGCACTATACCATTGGCATCTATGTCGAAGGTCACGTCTATCTGGGGGACACCACGTGGAGCGGGAGGAATGCCGATGAGCTCGAACCTTCCCAGGGTGCGGTTGTCAGCGGCCATCTGGCGCTCGCCCTGAAGCACATGTATTTCCACGGCGGTCTGGTTGTCCGCCGCAGTGGAGAAGATCTGGGATTTCCTTGTGGGGATCGTGGTGTTCCGTTCGATGATCCTGGTCATGACCCCCCCAAGGGTCTCAATACCCAGCGAGAGCGGCGTCACATCCAGGAGCACGACCTCTTTGACCTCACCCGCAAGCACACCACCCTGTATGGCCGCACCGACCGCTACGACCTCATCCGGGTTGACACCCCTGTGGGGTTCCCTGCCGAAGATCTTCTTGACCGTGTCCTGAACCAGGGGCATTCGCGTGGATCCACCCACCAGGATGACCTCATCTATCCCACCCTCACCAAGGCCGGCATCTCGAAGGGCCTGCTCACAAGGCCCTACGGTTTTCTCGACAAGATCGCGGGTCAGCTGCTCTAACTTGGATCTGCTGAGGGATACGTCCAGGTGCTTGGGCCCACTGGCATTCGCGGTGATGAACGGAAGGTTGATCGTGGTCTCCAGCGTGGAAGAGAGCTCACACTTGGCCTTTTCACATGCTTCCTTGAGCCTCTGAAGCGCCATGCGATCCTGCCTGACGTCTATGCCCTCGCGCTTCTTGAACTCCTCCGCCACATAGTCGATGACACGCTGGTCGAAGTCGTCGCCGCCGAGGTGGGTGTTGCCGCTCGTCGATTTCACTTCGAATACGCCCTCGCCTATCTCGAGAATCGAGATGTCGAAGGTGCCCCCACCCAGATCATAGACAGCGATCCTCTCGTCCTTCTTCTTCTCGAGCCCGTATGCCAGCGAGGCGGCGGTGGGTTCGTTTATTATTCGCAGGACCTCGAGTCCGGCTATCTTGCCTGCATCTTTTGTAGCCTGGCGTTGCGAGTCGTTGAAATAGGCCGGCACCGTTATGACCGCTTGCTTTATCTCCTCGCCGAGATAGTCCTCTGCAGCTTTCCTGAGCTCCTGAAGGATCATGGCCGAGATCTCGGGCGGTGCATACTGCTTGTCCCGTATCTTGACCCTGGCGTCCCCGTTATCGGCCTGGACCACCTCGTAGGGAATGAGCTTGGTCTCTTCGGAGACTTCCCCGAACCGGCGGCCCATGAGCCTCTTTATCGAGAAGACCGTGTTCTCCGGATTGGTTATAGCCTGCCTCTTGGCCACCATGCCGGCCAGCCGCTCACCGGTCTTCGTGAATGCCACAACCGATGGTGTGGTCCGTCCACCTTCGCGATTGGGTACAACCTTAGGCTCCCCCGCTTCCATCACCGCTACACAAGAATTGGTCGTACCGAGATCGATCCCTATCACCTTCCCCATTATGGTCCCCTTTCACGTCACTTCGAGACGACCACCTTGCTGGGCCTTATGACCCGGCCGTCGAGTGTGTAGCCCTTTTGGATTTCCTCGATTACCTTCTCAGACTCCTCGCCCTCCTTCTCAATTGCCATTACGGCCTCATGGAAGTTGGGGTCGAACACCTCGCCGAGGCATACGATGGGACAAAGGCCTTCCTTGGTAAGCACCTCTTTGAGGTGTTCGTAAATGAGCTCGACGCCTTTCTTGAAGCCGTCGAAGTCCTCAGTCTCCGATGCGGCGGCGAGTGCCCTCTCCAGATTATCAACAACCTCCAGCATACGCTTGATCAGGTCTTCGGTCGCACATCGGACAAGTTGCTCACGCTCACGGGCCGCCCGTTTCCTGTAGTTGTCGAAGTCGGCCAGGCCTCTCAGGAACCTGTCCTTGGTCTCTTCGAGCTCCGCGCCCACCCGCTCCAGCTCCTCTGAAAGACTCTCGACTTCCCGCTCGAGGTCCTTGTGAGAGATCTTGCCGCCGCGCCTTTTCTTCATCCCACCGGTCTCACGCTCGTCGCCGGTTCCATCGCCCGCCCCGGCAACCACTCCCCCAGGGGTGTCCCCCCCGTGCTGCTCTTCTCCGGTGACACCATCGTCGGTTATTCTAATCTTCCGCTCTTCATCTTCGTTTCTTTTTCTCGGTTGCACCGTACTGCCTTCCTCCTCTTTCGGCAAACAGACTACTGAGTGCCCCTGAAGTGAATTCCAGAACCGCCATTAGATTAGGGTACGGCATCCTTACCGGTCCTATTATGCCGAGGGCTCCCCTCATGGTTCCTATGTCATAGGCCGAACTTATTATGCTGCATCCTTTCATCGACCGGTATCCGGTCTCGCTTCCCAGGATGACCGTGGACTTAGACGCCGCCGAAAACGACAGCAACATATCCACAACGGCATCCCGAACCTGATATAGGAGGACACCACGGCGTCCAGCAGCCTCATCAGCCTGTCATCACCGGAAACATGCATCCCGTTGCCCTCTTGGCACTCTGGGCGACAGAGTGCCAAATGAAGGTATGATGGGTCGACCCGGATGTCAAGCGAATGCGCGAAGCCCCATGCTGCGGCCGTCGCTATAAGCGTCGGGCTCTCTTCATACCCCCCACTACAAGAAAAGACTTGATACCCGTGTTCTATCTGTATATAATGTATATGTACAGCATGAACAATATATACAGCTAACACAAGCGAGGTTGCAGATGCTTCTTAATCTCACAGACCGTTCGGCGGAGCCGCTCCACCGGCAGATCTCGATTCAGTTGGCAAAGAGGATACTCGACGGCGAACTGGAGGCCGGCAGACGGCTCCCGTCGCTCACGGCTATGGCCCGCGGGCAGCATGTCAGCAGAGGCACGGTTGAACTGGCCTATACGGCGCTGGCACGGGAGGGGCTGGTTAGATTGCGATCCCGGAGGGGGCCGGTCGTGAGTGACCTCCTGCCGGAAGACCGGGAGATCGCGGCCGCAAGAATCGGGGCGAGTCCCCACTCGATTCTAGATGCGATCGAGGCCTTGTCGGGGCGGCTGGTCTCGCTCATCGACAAGCGGAAGATGTGTTCCGTCATGCTCGAGAGCCTGGAGAAATATGTCCGGCCGGAAAGCATCCTCATCGCATGGCCGGATGAGGCTGATGGCCGATGGTCCATTCTCACCGATAGCCGCGAAACCCGGGGGATTCAAGTCGATCGGGGCGACCGCCTCCTGGATGAGCTCCGAGCTGCCGATAAGCCCATAGAGATCTCCGGTAACGGCGATACACCAGAGCAGAAAGGGCTCCGTCGCGCACTCCGGGGGTGGGACACCGATCTCGTATTTCCCCTGAGGCAGGGTGACGATCTCCTGGGACTGCTCGCCCTCGGTGTGGGGGGTACAGACCGGCGGTTTTCGGATGAGAGTCTCAATCTTGTCACCATGTTTACCAACCAGTTCGCAACCGCGCTGGCAATGGCCGACATGTACGTGTGTTCCATCGAGAAGCGCAGGATAGAGCACGAGCTGCGAGCCGCCAAGCTGATCCAGGCAAACCTCCTGCCCAAGGAGCTTCCGGATCGCGAACACTTGGAGGTCGCCGCGTTCACTTCACCCGCGGGTGACGTGAGTGGAGACTTCTACGACTACTTCGTCATAGATCGCTCCCACGTGGGTTTGGTGATCGCCGACGCCTGCGGCAACGGGGTGCCGGCGGCCATGCTTATCTCGCAGATCCAGGGCATAGTCAGAAGCGGTGTCGCCGACGGCAAGCCCATAGAGCACACTCTCAATCATCTCAACAGGCAACTGCAGAATCGGGCCGAGACAGGATTCTTCACAACGCTCTTCTATGGGATTATGAATATAGACACGGGTTTTCTCCAGTATGCCAACGCCGGCCATAATTTCCCGATTCTCGTGCGGCGGAACGGGCAAACCGAAGTCCTTACCAGCACCGGGCCCGCACTGGGTGTCGTGCCGGACCTTGACCATGAAACCACAGGTGTCGAACTCCATGAGGGGGATTGCCTGGTCCTCTACACCGATGGCGTAACCGAGGCCACCTCCTCTAAAGGCAAGCCCTACGGCGAAGCTCAGCTTAAGGACATGGCAATCCGTTCGAGACATAGGCCTCCCGATGAGATGCTTGATTTCCTGCGATACGATGTTGAAAGGTTCGGTTCGCCGGGGCCTACCCAGGATGACATGACGATGATGGTGATCAAGATAAACAAATTCTCAGCGAGTGAGTCCTATGCTGCTTAATCTCACGGACCTGTCGGATGAGCCTCTGCAGAGCCAGATCTCCCGGCAGATCAGGGCGAAGATCCTCTCGGGAGATCTGCATGCGGGCCGGGTGCTGCCATCGATAAGGGGATTGGCGAAAGAACAGCGGGTGAGCGTCATTACCGTACAGCGGGGTTATGAGAATCTGGAGCGTGACGGTCTGATTCACTCCCGTCGCGGCAAGGGATTCTTCGTTTCCCAAATAGCCCGGAACAGGAAAAAGAAAATGGCGAGAGCAAGATTGATCGAGCAACTCAAACCAATTGTCAATGAGGCGTTCTCGGAGGGGATGTCGGACCAGGATATCCTGGCCGTGTTCAAATCCATACTCGGAAGGCGGCGAGCCGTGGAGGTGAGGGGTAAATCATGAAAGCCTTAGCCCATCTTGGACTCAATCGAGCCGAGCAGGGAGTCGAAAGCGTCCTGGAAACTCGCAACCCCTTTATCGAGTAACTCCGCGCATATGCCGTCGATGCTGATACCCAGGTGTTCCAGATCCGCTATGACCTTCCGGGCTTCGCTCGTCTCGGACGTCAAGGCTTCCTTTACCACGCCGTGGTCGTGGAAAGCCTCAAATGTCTGATCGGGCAGAGTATTGACCGTTCCCCTGGCGATAAGCTCGGTCACATACTTGGTGTCGCTGTATGCAGCGTCCTTGGTGCTGGTAGAACCCCACAGCACCCGCTGGGGCCTCATGCCCTGCTCCTTGAGTCCCGCGAATTGCGGCGAACCTAGGATCTCGAGATACTTCGCATAGATCAGGGCGGCGTTCGCAACGGCAGCCTTGCCGCGAAGAGCAGCAAGGCGCTGCTTGGTCTCCGGATCACTTCCCTCGGCCATCCTCGCATCCAGAAGCTCGTCAACCACAGAGTCCACCCTGCTCACGAAGACACTGGCTACGGATGCCACCTTGCTCGCCTCTCCGGTATCGGCAATATAGCGTTTCATACCCCTTATATACGCCTCTGCCGTTTCGATGTACTGCTGGAGGGAAAAAACCAGGGTGACATTGACGTTTTTACCCGCTGCTATTAGATCTTCAACGGCCGGGAACCCTTCCGCGGTCGCAGGCACTTTCAACATCAGGTTGGGACGATCGACTTTCTCGCTGAGTCGCTTCCCTTCATCTACGGTCTCGCCCGTCTTGAGGGCAAGATTGGGATTGATTTCGAGGCTCACGTAACCATCAAGGCCGTCGCTGGCTTCATAAATCGGACGGTACAGGTCGCAGGCTTCTCTGATATCTCGTACCGTCAAATCATCGTATATTTCAAAAATCGACTTCCCCGCGTCCTTGAGCTTTCCGATTTCCTCATCATAGTCGGTGCTCTTGCTGATGGCCTTGTTGAAAATGCTCGGGTTGGACGTCATGCCCCGGAGCCCGATTTCAATCCACTCCGCCAGTTTGCCCGATCTGATCATGCCCCGGTTTATATTGTCCAACCAGGCGCTCTGGCCGAACTCATTGAGTTGCCGGATAGCGTTGGAAGCCATGTTTCCCCCCGTTGTATACTCTTTCATTTTGCATAGGCCCGCCGCTGGGCGGCGGATAGAGTTCCATCTATTGTCGTTGTTTATAGTGCGATTGTCAATGCCAAAGCCGGTCGGACGCAAGACACACGTAGCACCGGGTTTCCATCCGCGACGCTAGAAGGCACTGCCGGTCCCAAGTTTCGTCGGGCACGGAGACCCGACGCCACAGAGACATTGGTCGGTGCGGGCTAGCCCGGACTATTCACAAACTTCGTCGCGAGGTGCCGGAGATGTTAGTGATGGCAAGGAAGACGAGTGAGCAGACCGGAAGCGTATTTGGAGGATACGCTGAGGATCGGCGAGCGAGGATGACGCCGTCAGCGCTTGCAGATACGACGCCGCAGCAGAGGGCTTTGCGAATAATCCGGGCTAGTAGACGGAGGCGGCCTTTCGCACCACGCCTTCCGGTATGCTCAACCCTATTATCTCGGCCGTTCTCAGGTTGAGCGACAACAGGACCTTCCGCGGCGACGCTACGGGCAGCTCCTCCGGGTTTCGACCTCTCAGAATCTGGGCGGCGAACTCACCTGATTGCATACCGACATCCTGATAGTCGGGACCGACCGCAAACAGGGCACCCATCTTTACAAAGTGTTCGGATAGGCCCATCAGCGGGAGATTGGTCTGGAAAGCATAGAGGAAGACAAACTGAAGAGACTGCGTAGTCAACACGGTGCGGTCGCTCACCAACCAAAGAGCGTCTATCTTCGGACGGAGCGAGTTCATACCCTCCGGAACCTCCGCCTCGGAGCGTATGGGATACGTCACCAGGCCAAGGCCCATACGATTGGCAGCGTTCCTTGCCTCGTCAACCAGGAACTGGCTTTCCTGAGGATTGTATATGACGCCGATCTTCCTTGCCCTCGGGACAACGTCCAGCAGGGAGACGAACTGATCTTCAACAGGAACATCCAGACAAACACCGGTCATTGGGGTGCCGCCGTTCCCGCCGGAATTCAGGAGGCCGCTTTGACCCGGCTCGGACACCATCGAGAAAACCGAAGGGATTTCGCTATCGCAGTCCTTAACCATCCGTGCGGCATCGGTTCCGAGGGCCAGGATGATCTGTGCGCCGACCTCGTCGAGTCTCGCATCGAGTTCCTGCGCGGAACTGATATCGGTACCAACCACATACCTTATGAATTCAGGCTCGAAACCGCGCTTGTTGATGGCCTCGCTGAAGCCGTTTAGGGCCTGGTCGTATGCGCTCAGTCTCCTGCTTTCCACAACCGCCACCCTGACCTCTTCCGCGCATGCGGCCACAGATGCCCAAAGACATAGAGCGAGGATCGACAAGACCAGGTACCCTAGGATGGCGGCGTACCCGCCCCTGGGATTGCTCACCGTTTTCCTCCCTAAAACGTGCTGACTCCGTTTCTGTTTCTGCTACGGATGAAACGTCCTTTTAGGTTCTCTATCGGCCCAAGGCCGGGAAGGCTTTACAGCAAACCTATGTGGGGGTTCAAGCGGATCGAGCCCCTTGGGCAGGGCGGGATGCGGAGACAAGACTCTCCACTATGGCATCATGCAACATTACCCCTTTAGCGGAAAGCAGGATGTGATTGCCGGTCTTACGCACATAGCCGCTGTCAAGCAGGTCATCAAAACGCCCGAGAACCGCGCGCGGATCGATACCATGCTCAGCGGCAGTGCACGCAGGGTCGATACCGCGGTCCATCCTTAAGCCCAGCATCAGATCTTCGACGAACATCCGGAAGGCATCCAGTCTCCACGCCGCCAATAAAGCGCAGTACCCGCACTTACTCAGACAGAACGGAACATGGATGCATATACCTTGCTCCAGAGGGAACTCATCTCTCGACTTTCAGGAGATAGAGAAAAGCCTCTTGGGGAATGCTTACTCTCCCAACGCTCTTCATCCTCTTCTTGCCTTCCCGCTGCCGTTCGAGGAGCTTCCTTTTACGTGTAACATCTCCACCGTAACACTTGGCGGTGACGTTTTTCTTGAGCGGGCTTATACTCTCCCTGGCTACCACCCTGGATCCGATTGCGGCCTGAAGCACCACTTGAAAGAGCTGTCTCGGTATCAGGTCCTTGAGTTTCTCCACAATCCGCTTGCCCCATCTGAAGGCCTTTTCCCTGTGCACTATGACGGAGAGCGCGTCTACCGCCTCGCCGTTGACCAGGATATCCAGACGAATAAGGTCGCCGGTTTTGTAGCCGCCGAAATCATAGTCGAAGGATGCAAAACCTTTGGTCAAGGACTTGATCCGGTCGTGAAAATCCACAAGTATCTCAGCCAACGGCAGATCGCAACTGATCATTGTGCGTATCGAATCCAGCATCTCCGAGTGCTTATAGACGCCTCTTCTATCCTTGACCAACCTCATCACAACATCCATGTACTCGATCGGCGTGATGATCTGGGCATCGACATAAGGTTCTTCAATGCATTCGATAGTATGCGAATCCGGCAAGTCGATCGGATTCTCTACTTCCCTAAGCGTACCGTCGGTGAGCACCGCCTTGTATCTAACGCTTGGCACGGTGGCAATAAGATTCAGATCGTATTCGCGTTCGAGGCGTTCCTGCACTATCTCCATATGCAGAAGCCCCAGGAAACCGCATCGGAAACCGAAGCCCAAGGCGCGCGATGTCTCAGGCTCGAACGTAAGTGAGGCATCGTTGAACCTCAGTTTGAGCAATGCATCTCTGAGAACCTCGGAGTTCTCGCCGTCCGTAGGATACATACCGCTATAGACCATGGGCTTCACCCTGCTGTAACCGGGAAGCGGTCGACGACTCGGGTCGTCGGCCTCGGCTACCGTGTCGCCCACATTGGCCTCTGTGATATTCTTGATCCCGGCGATCACATAGCCGACCGCACCGGCCAGGAGCTTCGGTCTGGGAGACATACCCAGTCTGAAAACACCGGTCTCCATGACCTCATAAACGCTTCCCGTAGAGAGAAACCTTATGCTCATGCCTGCCGTAAGAGTCCCTTCGAAGATCCTGATGTACGCGATCGCCCCCCTGTACCGGTCGAAACTGGAATCGAATATCAGCGCCCTCAGCCGGTTGCCGGACTCACCCTCCGGGGGGGGAATTCGCTCTATCATCGCCTCGAGCAGCCGGTCCACCCCCATGCCCTCCTTGGCGCTCACCTCTAGGATCTCATCCTCAGAGATCCCCAACAAACCACTCATCTCGCCTTTGACCTCCGCAACCCTCGCAGCCCTCATGTCGATCTTGTTGACAACCGGGATGACCGAAAGACCGTTCTCCAGAGCCATATGGAGATTGCTTATGGTCTGGGCTTCGATCCCCTGCGAAGCATCCACCAAAAGAACCGCCCCCTCGCATGCGGCCAGACTACGGGAGACCTCATAGGTGAAATCCACGTGTCCCGGCGTGTCGATCAGGTTAAGCTCATAGGTCTTGCCGTCCCCGGCGGTATGCTCCATGGTTATCGCATGGCTCTTTATGGTGATGCCGCGCTCACGCTCCAGCGGCATGTCGTCCAGAACCTGATCGCGCATCTCCTTGGCCGTGATGGTTCCGGTGAATTCAAGCAGCCGGTCGGCGAGGGTGGACTTCCCATGGTCGATATGTGCGATGATACAGAAGTTACGGATATGATGTTTTTCCATATGTACCGGCACTACCTCTTAACGGATCAGATCACCGATTCGGCCGAACCTGGGGAAATGCTTGTCATGATTCCAGGAGAAGTAGATAACCATGGCCTTGCCCTTAAGGTGTTTCTGATCCAACATGCCCCAACTCCGGCTGTCCCTGCTGTTGTGCCTGTTGTCTCCGAGCATGAATAGATGGCCTTTCGGCACTTTGACCGGGCCGTAGTTGGACATAGGGCCGACATAGCTGGAAAGGTTCCTATAGGGCTCGTCGAGCGCTACCTCGTTGACATAGACCACATCGTTCCTCATCTCGACGACATCACCAGGCAATCCTATGCACCTCTTGATATAATCTTTGCCTTCGGTGGGATGCTCGAATACTATGACGTCCCCCGCCTTGGGAGCCTGCACGCGCGGCAGCCTTATGTCGGTGAAAGGTATGCGGGATCCATAGAGGAACTTATTGACGAGCAGAAAATCGCCGACCAGGAGTGTATCCTGCATCGACCCAGTCGGTATTCGAAAAGCCTGTACGACCGTGGCCCGGGTTATCAGGGCCAGGATGAGGGCGATAACGATCGACTTGATCCATTCCATTGCAACATCCTTCTTGCCCGGTTTCCGCTTTCTGTCCTTATCGGCCTTCTTGGCTTTTCTCGGTGACATCACAAACCTCCGGATAGTAATGTTAGGTGAAAGCTCTTCTATTGGCGAGAGAACGCGAAGAGGTGGCCGTCGATGTAGGCATCAAGCATGTTCGAGACCCAGAAGCCCACCGCCCACCAGATCAACTTATCCCTCGCATCGAAATGGCGGGAATAGTCATCGTAGAGGGCGTCTGCTTCCTCCAGGGTGGTAGCGTTTCTGGCCAGATGCAAGTATCTGTCCGCCCTCTGGGACTCCACGAATATCTTGGTCACAAGAAGCGAACCTACAACAACGAACGAAGATGCTTTCGCCCACCTTCCGTTATTTGCCTGACCCAAACCCGGGAGGACCGCGGAATAGAGGACGCTCCTTCCGGGAGAATGCTTTATTTCAGGTTGTTTCTCGAGACTGAAGCTCGTGGTCACACCTGCAAGCGAAACCGGAGACGTCGAGGAGGAATCCGGAAAAGTACCCCCATCCAGCCTTACGCTTCCGTCATCGGCAAGAAGTGACGAGGCCAGCAGCAGAAGGGCCAGAAAACTAAGAAGCAGCACTATCTTGAGCCTCAACACCTACCCCCTATGAATTCGGGAATGTGTGGGAATCGAACCCACCTCGGATGCCATAAACACCCGACAGAGGATTTGAAGTCCTTGAGGTCCACCAGAACCCATCCATTCCCATTCTCCTGAGTTTACCTCTTTACTATAATACGGCCTTCACCCTTGGCAAACACTTTTCCTACTACACTCGAGTAACCGGCACCGGCCTTATGGAGCATCCGGACCGCTTTCTCCGCACTTGGTGAAGGAACCGCCATGAGAAGACCACCGGAGGTCTGTGGATCGCAGAGAACATTGATCTCCTCGTCTGTAGCCCCTTCTACGGAAATGCTCGGGGCCACGTACTGCTTGTTGGTCCAGAGACCGCCGGCGACAGCCTCCGCCCGCAACATATCATAGGCTTCGGACATGACCGGCACGCTGTCGAAATCGATTTCCATCTCAACCTTGCCGGCTTTCGCCATCTCCAGAGCGTGTCCGAGCAGACCATAACCGCTTATGTCCGTGCATGCGGTGGCCCCCACTCGAACCATCACCACGGCCGCACGCGCGTTGAGCTCCTCCATCACGCGTGTCACCTTTCTCACACCCGCCTTCCCCAACAACCCGAACTTAAGGCCGGTGGTCATGAGGCCGATCCCCAGGGGTTTGGTAAGGATGATCGCATCACCCACGTGCGCACCGGAATTGCGCACCACGCCGTCGGGTCTCACAATACCTGTAACACACATGCCGTACTTGAGTTCCTTGTCCTTGATGGAGTGCCCCCCACCTATTACAACACCCGCCTCTCTTGCTTTTTCCTCCCCGCCGAGCAGAATCTCGTGAACCACCGCCTTGGGTATGGCCTCAGGTGAAAAACACGTTATATTGAGGGCCAGGATCGGCTTCCCGCCCATCGCATAGACATCGCTCAGCGAGTTGGCGGCAGCTATTCGGCCGTATGCCCGTGGATCGTCCACGACGGGCGTGAACAGATCCACCGTGGACACAATGGCCTCGTCGGGCCGCAGACGAAATACCGCGGCATCGTCGAGCGTGTTGCCGCCCACGAGCAGGCGGGCTCTTCCGCCTATGTCAAGCCCCGCCAGAACCTCCGCAAGGTCACCCGGACCTATCTTGGAAGCTCAGCCGGCGCAGCTCACCATCTGGGTGAGTCTCAATCTGTCGTGTTTCACGCCTCTAATCCTCCAGCACCGCAATCGCTTCGATTTCCACCAGTGCCCCCCTCGGGAGCCGGCAGCCCCCGACACACGATCTCGCAGGGTAGGGAGACTCGATCGTCTCCGCATAGACTTCGTTCATGGCCGGGAAATCCTCTATCTTTGCCATGTAGATGGTTGTCTTCACGATCGAAGTCCCATCGCCACCGGCCGCCTTGAGGATCCCTTTGACATTCATGATGCACTGCTCGGTCTGCCCCCTGATGCCCCCGGCCACCAGCTCACCGGTGCCCGGGTCTATTCCGATTTGCCCGGACACGAACAGGAACCGCGGGACGGTGAGGCCTACAGCCTGGTTGTACGGACCGAGGGCCTTGGGTGCATCTTCAGTTCTAACCTCATACTTTCTTGAAACCGACATTCCGAGTCCTCCTGACAATCGAATAAGATGGAATACCCCACGGGCAGGCCCGTGGTAGGTGTATCCGCCTCAG
>JALGWN010000138.1 GCA_025774115.1 bacterium | reverse complement strand
CTGGCGAAACGGCAGTCCGCCAGGACCGCGATGGTTAAGGTCCGGCGGGCAAGCACCCGGCACTACCCGCAACCACTTTCCTATCCAATCGCATCCCAGAACCCAACGACTGTGATGAGTTCCAGGATAGCACCAAACAGCCATCCTATTGCTATCACGGCTATCACCCTCTCTCGACTCGGTTGTCATGAGTTGTTGAGCAAAATCGCTCCGCTCGCCAAGGTGACACCGCTTCGCTTCACGGGCTGTCAGATGCTTCACCCGCCAAACCTATTCAGTTTTAGTCAAGGTTACCACTCCCGGTGGGAGGTGGCAACCATATTTACGAATCTTTCGACCCCACTATCTCTTCACGCTTCTCCGCGACCAACCTGGTCAGGTATTCCACGACCACCGGATCGAATTCATCACCGGCCCCCCGTTTGAGCTCGTCCAGGGCCTCCTCCACACTCTTTCGTTTGCGATAGGGCCTGTCCGAGATCATCGCATCGAATGCATCGGCGACATTCAGGATCCTGGCGCCGACCGGAATCTCATGACCCTTGAGACCTCCCGGATAACCTCGCCCGTCCGGCCGTTCGTGGTGATGTCTCACGATCTCCGTCGACTCCTTCAGGAGATCCACCCTGGAGACCACCTCGGCACTGTCCAAGGGATGCTGTTCGATAACCGCCCTCTCCTCAGCATCCAGCGAACCTGGTTTGCTGAGGATGTCTATATCCACGCTGAGCTTGCCGATATCATGCAAGAGGGCCCCACCCTCAATCAGCTCCACCATGGATTCGGGAAAACCCATCTCACGCGCCAGCATGGTAGCAAGCCGGCTCACGCGGTTGGAGTGGTCGTAGGTGTAACGGTCCCGGGCGTCCACTGAGGAAGAGAGCGCCTTCAAGGCCTGGAACCTGGAGGCTCGAAGCTCCAGACTCCGTTTAAGAGCATCCCTGGTGAGGATGACCGGGAATGTGAAGAAGACGAACGCAACGGCACCCGTGTCCCGATAGGCCACCGCTGCGATGGAACCTAAGACGGCGGTGAATATAAGATGGTGGAGATTGCGCCCTGCATTGAGAAACCAGAATTCGCCGAACGCATATTCACGCCTGCCGCGTAGCAGGCTCTCCGTTACGGTGGCTCCCACCACGAATGCAAGCGATGCCAGCAAGAGCGCCGGGATGGCTTCCGCCGTGACAAGCCAATTGCCGAAGGTGTTTCCCGTAAGCCGGAAGGACCGGCCCCCATCCAGGAGGATGTCGAGTGAGGGCACCAGCAGGCGCCATATTGCCACCGCCGCCAGGGAGGCTATTGCGTTCCTGAAAGCCGCCACCAGAGTCGTCCGCCCGAAACTGATTGCCAGGCTTCCGGACACAAGCGCGGCTCCCAGGGCCAGGAGCACAATCCGGTTGGAAGCGGTAAGCAGGCACAGGCAGACCAGGAGAGCATCCCCGGGAAAAAGGAAACCCTTCCACGGCAGCTCGATCGCAAGCGCCGAGAGCAAGCCGCCTACAACCGTTATGACGGCAACCTCGGTCCGACCGAAACCCAGGTGATCGGCGGCGAATGCGATAAGCGCCAGACCGGCCGCAAGGCCCAAAACCCTGAGTACCGCACGACCTCGAAACCGCTTGACAGTCACCATGGAACCTGCATTTAACCACCTTCGCCAAGGCCTCGTCGGGTTATCCGCCTCAGGGCGTGTCCACTAAGGGAGATCCGCCGAAGCACCTTCTTACACACCGAACCATGGGTAAACCCGTGGTCTCCTGCGTAGGCGGACAAAAGATTGCCGCCCACCGGAGGCAGAGCACAGACCCTGCCCACACCCTCATCGATCCTATCTTACTCCGACTTCCGGCGATTTCAATAGTAAATCCTCGTTAACCCGGCCCGGTCCCCAAAATCGAGAGCCCGGGTGAATTCTTCGTGCGTAGGCCTCCCGGCTATCTCGGGGAAATCACTGCTCCGGCAGCAGGGTCTATGCTGGGCCATCACATTGACGAAAGTCCGAGTCGAGACTTCCTCGGCCAGAAACTTGAGTATCTCGCGGGAGTCCTCGAGGTGACCCGGCATGACCAGGTGACGGACCAGAAGCAGCACCTCAGGTTGCAGCCTGCGAAGAAGATGGTCCCCGAACCCCCACTTCCCACAAGCGGTGCCTCTTCTCCGTAATGGGGACCAAAGCTGGACACGCTCGCGCATAAGCCTTCCCTGCAAAAACCCGTTGCGCCGGCGGTGCGGTTGACCTCGCAGAGGCGGGGGCAGAGACGGCACGGGGAGAGCCGTGCCTTGAGGGCGGTCACCCTGTCATCGATCTTGCCGGAGGCTGCGGGACAATCTCAATCGACCACAACATCCGAGGGGAGTATGTAGTTCAGGGGATTCTTTGCGATACCCTTAACCAACACTTCGTAGTGGAGGTGAGGAGCTGTGGACCTTCCGGAATTGCCGAGATAGGCGATGACATCGCCTCGCTTGACCTTCTGCCCTTTCTTCACGAGGAGCTTGTCGTTATGGGCATACTTGGTCTTTACACCGTTCCCGTGATCGATCTCGATGGTATAGCCGTAGCCACGGTCGTACTTGGCATGGCACACTGTCCCGTCGGCCGTGGCGTAAATCTTCGAACCCCTGCGCGCCGAGAAGTCCAGGCCCTCATGACGGCCGATCCGCCCGGTGAAAGGATCCGTGCGTTTGCCGAAATAGGAGCTTATATAGCCTATGTCCACAGGCCTTATGGACGGGATATGGGCCAGCTCATCCGACCTGCCCTTGAGGCGGTTCAGGATCTCGCCGAAGCTGTGGCTCTGGAGCTCTATCTGGCGCAGCAACCTGTCCACGTCCTCATTAAGCCCGGACAGCGTGCTACCCACCGGGCCGATAACGACAGCGCCGGCCGCGAGTTCAGGGCCTCCCACACCTACCCCCCAGATGTCCTCGTCCATGGGCTCGAGATCGGCAAGTATGCGCAGCCTCTCCTCGAACTCGACATGCTGGGCCATTTCCACTTCGAAATCGGAGACCTTGTTCGTAAGCCGGGTGATCTCCTCCCTGAGGATGCGATTGCCGTTCTCCAGGTCCCTGAGCTGTGCGCTCCTTACGGAGTAGGCAAAGGTCCGTATACCTGAGAAAACCGCGAACGCCAGAAACGCCACCACGAGACCGGCTGCGACCATGACCAGCCGCTTATTGATGGAAATGGATCTTGGTGCCTGTCTAGAAGAATGCACTACGATCAATGTGAGTCTCTCATTAGCCACACTGCGCCCCCGTACGGTTCAACAGCGTGGGACGATAACAGAGCCGAGACGGCTTTGTCAAGCAAAATCCCGGCTCTGTTTCCTAGTTCAGATATGCTTTAAGATACGAACTCCTGGAAGCATGCCTCAACCTCTGGATGGCCTTCTCCTTGATCTGCCTTACACGCTCCCTCGTAAGGCTCAGTATCCGGCCTATCTCCTCCAGAGTGAGGGCCTCTTCCCGGCCTATACCGAAGTACAGGGTGAGGATCTTAGCCTCGCGGGCACTCAGTGTCTCCAGGGCTTCGGCTACATCCTCCTGGAGCGACCGATCGATGGCGTCACGGTCGGGAGAAGGAGCATCGGTATCCGGCAGCACCTCTCTTAAGGAACTATCATCCTCATCCGAGGTCGGAGCATCGATAGAAAGGTGAGGTATGGATACCTTCAGCGTATCCGTGACCTCCTTCTCGCTTATATCCATGTGATCCGCGATTTCACCGGCTGTAGGCTCCCGGCCGAGCTCATGACCCAACTCCCCTGAGGTCTTGCCGATCCGGCTGAGGGTCCCGGCCCTGTTAAGGGGAAGCCGCACAATCCTGGACTGTTCGGCTATCGCCTGCAGTATCCGCTGCCTGATCCACCAGATGGCGTATGAGATGAACTTACATCCCTTCTTCTCATCGAATGTCTTGGCAGCTCTTACCAGACCCGCGTTGCCTTCGCTAATGAGATCGGAAAGACTCAAGCCTCTGTTTCTGTATTGGCGCGCCACGCTCACTACAAAACGGAGATTGGCCTTGACCAGCTTCTCCAGGGCTTCATGGTCGCCCTCCCTTATCCGCTGGGCCAACTCCGCTTCCTGCTCGGGCCTCAGAAGAGGCTCGTCACTGATCTCCCTCAGGTAGAGGGCCAGCGACTTCTCTTCTTCGACGAATCCTCTTTCGTTTGTCATCTTCTCCACCCCACATCTACCCAGTTACCAAAGATCCTTAGTCCTGGCTGGGTTTGACTGCAACGTATCTGTTCATACCGTCCCTTCTCACAAGAAAGAGCACCGGCTTATCCCCTTCACCCCGGGCGTCCTCGGCGAGACGCTCATAGTCGTCGAGGTCTTCGACCTCTTCGCCGTTGATCTCCTCGATGAAGTCACCCGGCCGGATTCCTTCCTCATAAGCGGGACTACCTTGCTCCACCCCAACCACCACTACACCGCTCTCCACCTCCGGCGGTGTGTGCCTGCTTCCCTCGGTTCCCGTAACACCATCAACCACCAAGCCCAGCCAATCCTCTCGCTCCCTTCTCTCACCGGCCTGGGCATACTCCGTGGGCCTTTCGCCCAACTTCACTTTGAGTACCTTGCGGTCCCCGTCCCTTAAGACCGCGACATCTACCTCTTTTCCCGTACCCTTCCGGGCGACGTTGAGCCTGAAATCATCGACATCTCCGCTCACCGGCTCGCCGTCCAACTCCAGTATTATATCCCGTCTCCGGATACCTGCCACGTCGGCAGGCGAGTCCTCGACCACCGAACCCACCAGGATCCCGCTCTTGGGCTCGACATCCAGAGCATCCGCCAGATCCCGGTCAATCTCCTGAGGCAGGATCCCCAGATACCCCCAGGACACCTTGCCGAACTCGATTATCTCTGCGGCCACGTGTTTGACCATATTTATGGGGATGGCGAATCCGATCCCCTGACCCAAGGGGTTTATCGCGGTATTCATTCCCACCGCTTCCCCTCTGATGTTGACGAGAGGACCGCCGCTATTTCCGAAATTTATCGATGCATCCGTCTGGATGAAATCCTGAAGCGCGGGGGTTCCGCCCATTATGCTCAATGCGGACCTGCCCTTGGCGCTTATCACTCCCACCGTAACACTGCCCTCCAGCCGGCCGAAGGGATTACCAATAGCTATTGCCCAGTCACCGACCCTTATGGCATCGGAATCCCCCAGGCGAACGAATGGAAGGTCGCCGTCCTCGATCTTCAGGATCGCGATGTCGGTATTGGGATCGGTTCCCACGACCTCGGCCGCATACTCGGTCTCATCTGCCAGTCTTACAACAATTTCGTCCGCATCGGCCACGACGTGATTGTTGGTTACGACGTAACCGTCCTCGCGGAAAATAAAGCCCGATGCATAGCTCGGCACTTCATACTCGCGCTGCTGGAAATCCGGCATCAGATCCCGGAACAGGCGACCGAACGGCTCATCAAACCCATACCCGCGCCTCGAGGTTACGGTCTTCTTGGTGTCTATGTTCACCACCCCGGGCATGACCTGCTCCGCCACAGCAACGAAAGGACTCGGTTCAATCGGGCCTTTCACCGAAGGTGCACTCTGGGCCACAACCGCCTGCGTCCCCCGGGAGTTATCTTCAGCCCGCGAGCCCGCCATTTCACAGCCCAGCACCAGGCTCATAGCCACTACCACTGCCACCAATGTCGATACCCTGAACTTCAAAACAGCCCCATCCCCTTTCCTAGACCACACACGTTTACCCCCAGCTTCCATAGATTATAACCTGAATCCGCTTGAAAAGTTCCGCAGTCAGCCGGTGCCCTACTCCCGCGCTGACAGCGTATCGGAGGGGCACACTACTCTACATCACAGACCATCACGCATTGTACCCGCGCCCCCCACGCAGTGTCAATACTTTTCTTGCCTTGTGTCAGGCTTTCTGATATATTGTCCTCACCCAATTAGGACGCTTAATCCGCATTGGGGGTTGCATTGAAAGTTGGGAATCCTGAGATCCCGGTGTATTTCCTGTCGGATTTGCATCTGGGGGCCTATCCGAACATAGAGAAGTCCTCGATACCCATGCTGATGGGCTTCCTCAGCCATGTGGAGGAGGACAAGGCCCATCTCTGCATAGTGGGCGATCTCCTCGATTTCTGGTTCGAATACCGGACCGTCGTACCCAGAGGCCCTTTCCGGCTGCTGGCGAGGCTCAAGGAGATGGTCGAAAACGGCTGCCGGGTAACGTATATTGCAGGGAATCACGACTATTGGCTGGGGGATTTCCTCAAAGAGGATGTGGGTCTAGCGACGTTCACGGATGTGTTGGAGACAGCCATAGGGGGCAAGCGGTTCTTCATCTCCCACGGTGACGGCCTGGCCATCAAGGGGGACCTGGGATACCGGATGCTTAAGAGCATCCTCCACAGCCGCATAGTCTCAGCGACGTTCAGATTGATTGATCCATCCCGATCTGGGAATCGGCATGGCGAGGCTCTTTTCCCGGCTGAGCAGGCGGCACAGCTCGCGAAACAACAACGATACGAGGCCCGGGCTCGAGGCCTTCGTGAGAACCAAAGCCGAATCCGGTTTCGATTACGTGGTTCTGGGGCATCTCCACAGGCCCCGGCTCTTCGAGATCGACGGGACCTCTTGCCTGGTGATCGGCGACTGGATAGACTACTTCACCTACGGTCTTTTCTTAAATGGCAGGCTTACGCTGGAGAAATGGCCCCCAGGCTGTTGAAAAACACCCATCTGCTGCGTTGCACTCGCCTCCCGTCACTG
>JALGWN010000137.1 GCA_025774115.1 bacterium | reverse complement strand
CGTCCCTGGTCTTCATGAGCAGGGTTCCACACCGCACTTCGACCTCTGTTGAATCCAAAGCCGAGTGTCCCTCGCCGTCATCGACCGTGACCGACACCTCATAGGTTCCCGCAGTCAGAGGACCGGTCCAGGTAACGGTGGCGCCGCTTCCCGAGATTTCCCCGTCCTCGGCATCCCAGGTATAGGTGAGGTCATCACCATCGGGATCGCCTGCCGTGCAACTAATGGTGGATACCCCCGACGGATCGACCGTTCCCGGGTCGGCCGCAAGGCCCGTCATCGAAGGCGCCCTATTGCCGGGACTGGTGGTGTCATCGCCACAGCCGGCGGCCAGGGCGAGTATGACAATGGCGAGGATAGCCGCGCCTAATCTTAAGGTCTTCATGTTCTGCCTCCTTTAGCATGAGCAGCATACCGGGGGCTTACATACGGCGTCCGGCCGAAATCCGCTCCTATGGATCCGGACGGTCCTGCATGAGTTTGACTCCCCCTGCAATGTTGAGGCGATTCTAACCCCGACCGAGGCTTCAGGTCAATACCTCGATGGGGCATAAGGCCTGCCCTGGGATTGCCTCGACAAAGCCCTGCTGTCAAGCAGGGCCTGGGTTGTAGCACCGGCACTTTCAAGGCCTATGCCGCGTCCTTCGGGGATTGCCAAGAGGCCCAAGCATGGCTTGAGAAATGGGCCGGAATGTTGTATGATTGAATGGTAAGCGAAATCATAACCTTTAGTACGTCATAGGGAGGTTGGAAATGAGGAGAACAGCGGTTGTGTTTCTCGTGGCCGTGCTCACGGCGGCTCTGGCATATGCTCATACGGACGTGACCCCTGCCGAGGCAAAAGCCATGATAGACGCCGGCGGGCCTTTGACCATTGTTGATGTCCGGGAAGAATCCGAGTACTGTGATTCCACCTATTCGCCACCGGGACATATCCCCGGTGCCATCAACATGCCGTATAGTTCAGGTTATCTTCAAGACCACTATGGCGAGCTTCCCATCAGCGAGGACATAATAGTCGTCTGCCGGAGTGGGGGCAGGAGCAATCTGGCGGCCAACTTCCTTGACGGCGAGGGTTTCACGAGCGTCTTCGATATGCTCGGCGGCATGAATGCCTGGGTCTATGAGACCGAACTGTGTTGTCAGGCATCCGTTCCGGGCCTGGATGTAGGTCAGACGGGTCTTTCCCTCGAAGTCGCCAGCCCCAACCCATTTGGCGTTGAGACCGAGATCTTCTATACGCTTCCTAACGGACAGGGCGCTGTAACGCTCCTGATCTACGATACCCGCGGTCGTCTCGTGACCAGAATCGTGGATGAACCCAAGTCTGCGGGCACATACCGTGCCGTCTGGAGTGGGACCGACGACGGGGGCCGTCCCGTGTCGAGCGGCGTGTACTTTTCCCGCCTCACGTGGAACGGCGTGAGCAAGACCGGCAGGATGGTGCTTACCAGGTAGATACCGCCCCGTCAGGTCACGGACAGTATCGGGAGCTGCTCGCTGGTTCTTCGATGGGCTTCCTGCTCGACAGCGGGTCGCGTCAAGAGTCGCACAGCGGTCCCGATTGAAACTCCCCTGAAAATGTGCTATCATGGTATCTTAGCGGCCGTTCCCGGCCGGTGGGCTTATGGAGGTTAGTGTGCGTAGCTGTTTCTGGACATTATCTCTTCTCGCCGCGGCAGCGATTCTGTGTGCCGTCATCCCGGCGTCCGCCTTCGACCAGGATGTTGTTCCATTTTCCGACAGGTTCCCTGTGACAATCTCGATTGCGGATAGGTCGGATGTGGACGTGATCCAGAAGCTTGATCTGGATATCGATGCGGTCGGAGGTGGTTGGGTTCGGGCCTATGTCACCCAATCCGAGATGGACGCGCTGCAGGGTATGGGCTATGAGGTCGAGCGGATACCGAATCAGGCCCTCAGGATGTGGCGCTCGATCAGGGAGTCGGAACGCCTGGGAGTGATGGATACCTACCGCGACTATGATGCGATGACAGCCCATCTGCAGGGTGTTGCGGCCGACCACCCCTCGATCACGCAGCTCCTCTCCATAGGCAAGTCCGTTGAGGGGCGTGATCTCTGGTTCATTAAGATTACCGACAACCCGGGTGTTGAAGAAAACGAACCTGAGTTCAAGTACATCTCGACCATGCACGGTGACGAGCCCGTGGGTACGGAGAATTGTCTTAAGCTCATCGATCTCCTCACCGACAACTACGCCTCGGCCACCCCCGACCAGGACCTCAAGCGCCTGGTTGATGAAGTGGAGATCTGGATCATGCCCATGATGAACCCGGACGGTAACTCGGCCGGGAGCCGCTACAATGCTCACGGTGTAGATCTTAATCGCCATTTCCCGGATTGGATAGAGGATCCCTACAATACCGGTGTGGGCCGGGAGCCCGAGATCCGGGCCGTTATGGCCTTCTCCGACTCTATGTCGTTTGATGTTTCCGGCAATTTCCATACAGGAGCTCTGGTTGTCAACTACCCGTCGGACAACCGCCCGGAGAGAGCCCCCGACGACAGTCTCTTCATTTCCATGTCGGAAGCATACTCCATTCATAACGGGCCGATGTGGAACAGCTCTTCCTTCCATCATGGCGTCACCAACGGCTACGACTGGTATGAAATCCACGGGAGCATGCAGGACTGGAACTACGATTGGATGCACAACAAGGAGGTAACGCTCGAGATCAACGACATCAAGTGGCCGCCGGCTGAGGAACTTCCGCAGCTGTGGGACGATAACGACGAAGCGATGGCGGCCTATCTGGAGTATTGTCTTCGAGGTGTGCGGGGAGTGGTGACCGACTCCGCAAGCGGTGCCCCTCTGCTTGCCACTGTCCTTGTCGATGGAATCGCCTGGGACGATCGGACCGATCCCGATGTGGGGGACTATCATCGCATCCTCGATCCCGGCCTCTACACGCTTACCTTCTCGCATCCCGGCTACATCACAAAGCAGTTGACCGGTGTCGTCGTTGCGGGTGATACCGCCACTGTGCTTGATGTCCAGCTCACGACGGCCCCTCTGGTCACCGTTTCGGGGACGGTAACCTCCGAGGCGCTTCTGCCGCTTGAGGCAACCGTCGAGTTCTACTACCATACGGGCGGGCTGCTCGCGGATAGCACGACGGCCGATCCGGCGGACGGGTCCTATTGTTTCGCATTGCCGGTAGCCGAGTATGATATTGAGGTCGAGGCCGACGGGTATGTTCCCAAGCACCTCTTCGTCGATATGGTGAGCGATACCACGCTTGACTTCCAGCTCCGCTCCACTTCAGGGAGCGTGCTTGTTGTGAGCGATGGCTCCGGTGCGGGGGCGGAGCTTGCTGACGATCTCACGCTGATTGGCTTCGCCGTTGTGGAAGAGACTGCTGCGGCATCCGATCCCGGGACCTGGACGGCCTATGAGCTGGTGGTCTGGGCGAGTGCGTCCAATAACTCGCCGGTCGGCTCCGCTTCCTATCGAAGCAGCCTGATCGACTACGTTACCGGGGATGGGAGGCTCCTCATCGAGGGGGGAGAGCTGGCCTATGATGCCGTGAGCAGCCCGGGGTATCCGGATTTTGCCGACTCCGTACTCCACACGGATGGCTGGAATGGTGACGATGTGGGAATACTCGGTCTGAATGCCGGCCATGCCTCGCATCCGGTTGCAACCGAGCCTCATGCTCTTCCTGCGACCATTGCCGTCGACTACTTGGGGTGGGGATCTCAGGATGCAGCGCATCCGTCCGGGGGCGCCTACAGGGTATACGGCACTGCGTCGCATACGACGGATGCCGGAGTCCTGGTTTATGAGGGCGATGCCGGCCCCGATCATGGGCAGATTGTCTACTTCGCTTTCGCTTACTCGGACCTAAGCGACAGGGGGGTGGCGAGATATCTATTGGAAAATGTTACCGCATACCTCATCGACGGTGGGGCGGGTGTTGAAGTGAGGGATGGGATCTATTCCGGAGTCGGGCTCGCCGGGGCCTCGCCCAATCCATTTGGGCGAAGGACCGAGATCGCCTACTTCATAGCCGAGAAGCAGCCCGTTCACCTGGCAGTCTATGATGTCCAGGGAAGACTCGTGAAGATTCTGGTACGTGGCGTCAAGGAGTCAGGGATACATCATACCGGCTGGCAGGGAGACGATAGTCGCACAGAGCAGGTGTCACCGGGTGTGTACTTCTCCAGGTTGGTAACGCCCACGCTCACTCAAACCCGCAAGATAGTAAAGATCCGCTAACCGCTGCCTGAGCGGCATCGACCGCAGGCCCGGGACTTGACACCGGAGGGTCCATACCAATAATGTCTCATCGTTATCGGTGTAGGCTGACAGGGATGGAGAGAAATGGCTGAGGCTGCTCAGAAGCGGGGACCGGTCGGTGAAGGGGACCTTCCACGCACCGAGACGGGTGTGCGCGAAGTCCGCCGAATCACCTGGATCGGACTCATAGGCAATATCCTTATGTCGGGTCTTAAGCTTACAGTGGGAATAGTGGGATCGAGCCAGGCGGTCGTTGCAGATGCGGTTCATAGCATATCCGACATAACTACCGACGTTGCCGTGTTGGTCGGGGTAAGGTACTGGTCTCCACCCCCGGACGAATGCCACCCATACGGCCATCGTCGTATCGAATCCATTGTGACCGTTGGTATCGGGGTAGCATTGGGTGTGGCCGGGTTATTGATTGCGTACAAGGGTATTGCCTCGGTGAGGGACGAGCACATCCGCCGGCCCGGCTGGATCGCATTCATAGGTGCTATGATCTCCATTCTTGCCAAGGAGATCCTGTATCGTTGGACCAATGCCGTCGGTAAGCGAATAAGATCGTCTGCACTGTGTGCAAACGCGTGGCATCATAGGTCCGACGCCTTGAGTTCCATTCCCGCGGCTCTCGCGGTCGCAGTAGCAGTCATCAAGCCGGAGCTATCATTTGTGGACCACATGGGGGCCGTGATTGTCGCCGTGTTCATTCTTCACGCATCCTGGAAGATAGTGAAACCGGCCCTCACAGAGCTGTCCGACAGGGGAGCACCCGGACATGTGACGGCGCGTATATGCGAAGTGGCCTCAGCCACCGATGAGGTCGTTGATGTTCATGCTGTCCGGACGCGGCGTATGGGCCCGGGTATAATGGTCGATCTGCATATAACGGTGGACGGCAGTATGAGTGTCACGCGTGGCCATGATGTCTCGGAGGCCGTGAAGTGGGGGATCAAGCAACAGATGGAAGATGTAATCGATGTGGTGGTTCACCTGGAACCTCACGCCAACGGAGTTTCTCGAATCTCCTCGTCTCTAAAGTAGTACCCGCCACAATCGCCGGAAAACATTTGACAGCAAGGGAATCTCGGAATACTCTGGGGCCGTTGGAAGAATCCGGGCGGGGTGGACGAGGAGCAGCGGTGAATCACACGATCGGACACAAAGGAGGGCCATATGTTGAGGGACCCAAGGTGGCGCATCATTACGGTCGCAGCAATTGCCCTTATCATGGTCGCCGCGGCGGCGGCCGCTTATGCGGAAGACAAATTTGAGGGTGATAAGGCCCGCACAGCTGTGGGTGAGTTCAGGTCCAAGACCGGTGATTGTTCCGGCGATGAGGCAGCGGCGATTGGGGAAATGCTCGCCGAAGCGCTCAAGACCACCGGTAAGTTTGTTGTACTGGATGGGGAGGAAGAGCTGGCGGGGGGGAGTGGTGTTCTGGTGAGGGGCACCGTCAAGAAGTTTGAGGCCGAGGCTGGTGGGGGCGGGCTGGGAGGCCTGAGGAAGAAGGCCCTGGGAAAGGTCGGCATCGACGAAAAATCGGCCAAGATTGAAGTAGAAATCGAGATTGTCGATGCAGCCAATAACCGCACGATCAGGAAGAAGACCATCAAGACCGGGTCCGCCCAGTGGACCGCAGATGTGACCGGCGGCACCTGGGCTGGAGACCTGGATCTGGAGGAGAGCCTGGCCGCCTATGCTGGTGAGCCGATGGAAGGGGCTATTCGGTCGGTGTTGGTGGAGACAGTCGGGCTCGTAACCGATGAAGTGCCTAAGGAGTACTTCTGCTATACCGGCAAGGAGGAGGCCGCGGCAGGTTCCGGGGGAGCCACTTCCGGAGAAGGCACTAGGGGCACCTCGGGCGGTCCGGCAGCCGAAGACATGAATCTCTATGTCAAGTATGACTTTGTACCCGGGGACAGGGTCATCTTCTACGATGATATGAAAGGTGAGGAGGAAGGTGAGTTCCCATATCGCTGGAACCTGGACCATGGGGTCTTTGAGGTCGTCCGGCTCGGCAAAGAGTACTGGATCATGTGCACCGACGACGGTTCAGTCCGGCCCAGGATCCAGGACGCACCCCTGCCGCCCAAGTACACGGTGGCGATGGAGTTCTACGACAATGGCCCCGGTGTAGGTGGTCACTACTTCGAGATCTATTGGGTTGACGGCAGCGGGGACGAGATCGGCCTGTTCTACATAAGGCGCAGCAGGGACACCTATCTCGGTATTCTCGGTGAGCAAGGGTGTTCATGTAATGCGGATCATGGCCACAAGTCGATCGATCAAGTGCTTTATCGACAATGTGCGGGTAGCCAACGTACCCAAGGTCGAAGGCTTCACTCCGGTCGGTTTCAAGGTAAGGACCAATCCGTGGAGCGAGGAGGGTAACCCGGTGCTCTTCCGGGGCTTCCGCTTTGCAGAGGGTGGTAAGACCATGCGGGAACAGCTCGATGAGGAAGGCAAAATCATTACACATGGGATTCTCTTTGACCCCGATTCCTATACCATCAAGGGTGAATCCTACAAGACGCTTAAAGATATAGGACGTCTCCTGGAGGATGATCCCGATCTTCGTCTATCGATTGAAGGCCATACCGACAGCGATGGCTCCGATGAGCACAATATGACGCTTTCACAGAACCGGGCGGCATCCGTGCGCGACTACCTGATCGCAACCTATGGGATCGAAGCCAATAGCCTGGAGGCAAAAGGCTGGGGGGAGTCAAAACCTATCGACACGAATGATTCCGCTGAAGGCAAGGCCAACAATCGACGCGTTGAGTTGGTCCGGCTTTGACATTCTCCGTCCCGGACCCTGCAGGGGAAACACCACCTGCCAGCCGGTATTGATATGGATGATCCTGGAGATCACGATACCTGCCGTAGCCACTATGAAGCGTCAAAGGTTTGGCAAGTATCTCAATGGTCTTATCGGGGAAGAGGCGGCCGACCTCGGTCTTATTCGTTTTCATTGTCGGCAAGCAGGTCCTCCAACTCTTTCATCTCCTCGGGCGCGCTCGCTCTGAAATTCTTGAAATAGGCCTCGCGCAGCCCGGCGGAGAGCTCCGCCCGCCTATCATAAAGACGCTTAAGTTCCTTGGCCTTCGTGTTCTGGAGCACATAGGCCGTGACGAGGGGCAGGGCTATGGTGCAGTCCGCATAGACGATGACGCTCGTCTCGACACTCTCCGGATCGATCTTACCCCAGGTCACAGCCTCTTTGGGGGTGGCACCCGAGAGGCCGCCGGTATCGACCCTGGCATCGGTTATCTGAATGAAGTAGTCCTGACCGGCCTCTTCGATCCGCAGGATATCCTGGATCTGGGGCTCGGTCTGGAGCATGAAGTTCTTAGGCGATCCGCCGCCCACAAGGATCACCCCGGTCTTACCTTTCTCGTGTTTCTTGGCATTGAGAATTATGGCCGTAGACTCGTTGACATCTGTGCTTGGGTTGATCTTGAGCTTGAACTTGTCAGTCAGGAGTTCCAGACCGGCCACATTCATGCCGATCGTACTGTCCCCGGGCGATGAGGTGAAGACAGGGATGCCGCCCCGGTAGGCTGCGGCCAGTATGCTCACCCGACCGGTCTTGTTGTCGCGTTCGCATTCGTCCAGTATCCTGCCCAGGATGTTATAGAACTCCTGGGTACCCATCTCCCGCTGGAACTCGGGCCGGACCAGCATCTTTCTGAGACGCCGGTCGGTCTCCATCAGGACATCCTCATAATCGAAGAGCACGTCATAGATTCTGGTCACCCCCACCTTCCGCAGCGCGCAGTCGTCGACATTGGGCGAGCCCTCGAAGAGGGGGAGGTTAAAAGCATAATGCATGTCATGATACATGTTGGCGCCGGTGGCTACTATCCAATCTATGAAACCATGCTCCATGAGAGATATGATCGACGACTGCATCCCGGCCGGTGTCAACGCTCCCGCCAGGCTCATCCCGACGGTGACATCGGGCTCGGCATATTTCCGCACCAGGAGATGGCAGGCATCTTTCACCCGCCCGGCGTTATAGGCATTGAAGGTTTTCTCGATGAGATCGGTGACAGTGTATTTCGCCGTGATAGGCTCAGGCCTAATCCTCTTCCCACTCAGATAAGCGCTTTTCTTCGGACAGTCATTCATGCTCAGGACTCCTTGAAGCGTTATCCGGCCGGTCTTTCCGCTGCCGGCCCCTCGGCCGCGGCCCGTCCCTCTAACTGTCGGGACTTAAGAGCCCGCTTGCGACCACAATCCTATGCCAGACCCTCCGCCCATGCAACTTCTTTCCCCGGGCGATACGGAACTCAGGTCTGGGCCTTTGGCTGCCGTTCTATTATCTTGTCAGAGTGATCGCATCTTTGGAGGCTTTGTTCCTGACCGGAGAGGGAGATAAATGGATACGAGGAAACGTTCGTGGGTCAAGTCGCTGACATGGCGGTCCTTCGGGATAGCCTTGTTGTGCCTGATCTCACTATTGATAACCAGAGACTGGAAGCAGATGACAATCATTACGGTGCTCTTCCACGGCACCCGCCTCATCCTATACTACTACCATGAGCGGATCTGGGAGCGGGTCTCCTGGGGGAAGGTGAAGCACCCGCTCGAGGAGCTGCCTGTGAATAAGAAGCTCACCCCCGAGGATCTTGATATAGTCAGAGAGAAACTGAGGGGCCTCGGCTACATCGACTAGGAAAAGTGGCCAATCCCGTCTAAGGCCGGTGCAGTCCGGTGCCGACGTACAGAGAGTACGGGAGCACATGCGGCGTATAGGGGAGACGATGGCGATGAGCGCGAAATACCTACAGGGTGCGATTTCTGTTCGGATCATGTGTGTTTGCCTGGTCTTAGCCCTGGCAGGCCTGCATTGCGGGTCGGACAGGTCGACAGATGCCACTGAATATGCAGAGGTTCAGGTGTTGGTGTCCGCCGGAGTGTGGGAGGGGGTAGAATCTCTTGTTCAGGAGGGCGGTCCGGTACCTGTCGATGAGATTGAGAGTTTTATTCTCACGGTGGATCGGATTATTCTCAACACCTCTGCCGAGGACGATTCGGCCGAGGCCGAGGAGGACTCAACCGAAAAAGTCGTTGTGTTCGATGCGTCTGAGCACCCGGCGGTCGACAATGAAATCGATTTGGTCGATTTGGCCAACCTGAGTGACATCCTTTCTTCTTCAGAAGTCCCGCCTGACGATTATTGCCAGATCCGGATGGAAATCGATGATCCGCGGCTGCGTCTGATTGGTGACCCTGCGGGCGAGTATCGCACAAACGTTAGCCTGACCGCCAATGGGCGACTCTTCTCAAACGTCGATTTGGCGATATCGCCTGGTGAGACGGTGTATCTGCGCCTTGTTCTCGACCGTATACATCTCGTCGAGACGGGCGACTCCAACTTCGTTCTGACGCCTCAGCTGGGAGTTGAGATTCTGCCGGAACTCTGATCGGATTCGGTCCGGATGCCGGCATTGGAAATCCCTTTACCCCTTTTCTGTTTGTTTGCAAAACCGCACGGGCTGTGGTATACTGCACGCGACCATACCATTATACTGGGCTGCAGGAGGGAGGGTGAAATGCGATGTAAATCCAGGATTGCATGTCTACTGGGGACCATTCTATGCATTGTTGTCGGGAATGTCTATGCTCAGGGGCCTGACAGTCTCTGGCACAGGGCGCACGGTGATACGCTGAGCGACTGGGGTTTCTCGGTGATCGAAACGCACGACGGCTACTATGTTATCGCAGGCCAATTGCAGTATTACAATCCGGATAGCGCTGCAACCTATGTCGACGTCTATGTTCTCAAGATCGATGCCGCCGGAGACACTCTCTGGGCGAGAACATATGGTGGAGACCGAAGTGACGGTTCCCGCTCCGTCATAGAGGCATCTGACGGCAATTATGTCGTTGCAGGCTATAGCAGTTCGTGGAGTGCGGGTGACACTGATATTTACGTGATCAAGATAGACCCGGCCGGCAACCTGATCTGGGAGCACACGATCGGTGGCAGCAGGGGGGACGAGGTGGGCTACTGTGTGCGGGAGGTGCCTGACGGCTCCTATCGTATCGCCGGCACTACGGATGCCTATGGGAGCAACGACGTATTGCTTGCCGGCATTGCCGCTGATGGGAGCTGGACCTGGGAGCATCCATACGACAGTCCGGCCTACCAGTCGGCCAGTGAACTTGCGGTCACTCCGGATGGCTACCTCCTTATTGTGGGAAGTGATTTCAGCACGGGTGTGGATGTTTACCTGCTGAAGACCGAAAGCGATGGGGATACCCTCTGGACGCGGACCTACGACTTCGGCCAGCGCGATTATGGGGTGTCGGTCAAGCCGGTGGGCTACTCTGCCTACATCGTGGCAGGCTACTCGGAGGCCGTGATTGCCCCATTCTATAATGCCTCTCTCCTGCATCTTCAGACCGATGGGGATGTGAACTGGAGCAAGTTCTATGGTGGTTCAGGTGATGATTACGGCTACTCGGTTCAGGTGCTCGTCGACGGTGGATTTGTGTTCACGGGGCTTACGGAATCGTACGGTGCAGGCGGCGGTGACGTCTGGCTCGTGAGGACCGACGCTAATGGTGACACCCTCTGGACAAAAACCTACGGTGGTATGAACACGGATATCGGTCGGGAAGTCCAGGCAACATCCGACGGCGGTTTCATAATCGGCGGAAATACATCTTCCTACGGCAATGGTTTTATCGATCTCTATCTGGTAAAGACCGAGGGTGACCCTGCCGGTATCGTTCCTGCTGAGAGGGATGGATGGGCTCCGCGCTTAAGCGCCATGCCCAATCCGGCCCGAGCCGGCGTGACAGTCTCCTACGAGCTCTGGTATCTACTTCCTGCGGATGGACACGGGCAGCCTTACCGCAACCAGGAAGGTAGTCCGCCTGGAGTAGAAAGGGGGTCACACCTATTTATCCCATGTGCCCGCGCTATACCTTAGTTAGAGGATGCGCTGTTCGGAAGTGTCCATGCAAAGAGCTTCCAATAAGAGACCCGCTCCTTGCCCAGGATACCCAGGTGACAAATGGAACGAAAGAACGCGAGGATGTGCTGGAAGTCCGGTGGGCTTTTTATCTTTGGCTGCTTGTACTCTCGCAGAAAAGTCCTGATGCGCCGATAGTAGGGCTCGGGTGAATATATATGTCGTAGTATGTCCTCGTAGCCCTTGCGCAGGACGTCTAAGTTCATAACAGGGACAATATTGGTAGTACCATCTACATTGTCCCCCGACATTCGCTCAAGCACACGACCTGCTTGCTTCAGACGTTTGTGGAGCCGCGTGCCGGGCGGCGCCTGAAGCAGACCGACCATGGCTGTCACTATCCCGCTTTTTTGGATGAAGTCAATCTGGCGTTGGAAGACACCCGGGGTGTCATTGTCGAAACCGACGATGAAGCCACCCTGGACCTGCAAGCCCGCGCGCTGCATGCGTTTCACGTCCTCGATGAGATTGCGGTTCATATTCTGCTTCTTACTGCACTCGGCAAGGCTGTCTTCCTCGGGTGTCTCAATCCCTATGAAAACCGTGCCAAAGCCCGCCTCAACCATCATTTGCATCAACCGCTCGTCATCGGCCAGGTTTATGGAAACCTCCGTGCTGAACCGCATTGCTCTCTTGTTTTTTCTCCATTCGATCAATGCGGGCAGCAGATCACTCCCCAGACATCTCTTGTTCCCGATGAGGTTGTCATCCACGAAGAACACGCTCCCCCGCCACCCCAGCTGATACAAGGCGTCCAATTCAGTGATAATCTGCCCGGATGTTTTGGTCCGAGGCCGGTGACCGAATAAGGAGGTAACGTTACAGAACTCGCAGTCGAATGGGCAACCCCGGGAGTACTGGATGCTCATCGTGTCATACCGGCGCCGGTCCGCCAGTTCCCACAAAGGCGCCGGCGTCGTCTTTATGTCGGCAAACCCGGTTGCCGTGTAGACGCGCTGGGCGTGCCCGTTCTTAAGATCAGCAAGGAAGGCCGGCAGAGTCAACTCGGCTTCGTTCAGCACAAAGTGGTCGACATCCTCAAACTGCCCGTGCTCGATCGTGAAGAGCGGCCCCCCGGCGATGACCTTCACACCTGCTTCTTTGCACCTCGAGATGATTTGCCTTGCGGATTCCCTCTGCACGGTCATACCGCTTATGAATGCGTAATCAGCCCATTCCAGATCCTCGTGGGTGAGTTTAGCCACATTGACATCGACCAGCCGCTTCGACCACCCGGAGGGCAACATCGCCGCAAGCGTCAGTAGGCCAAGCGGCGGCGAGCAGGCCTTCTTGCGTATAAACTTCAGTGCATGCTTGAATCCCCAGAAAGTATCCGGCGTCGCCGGATAAATCAGGAGGGCATTCACCGGGCTTTTCCCATCGCGACCTTGACCGTTTCGACAGCGATTCTCTGGATGCAATCCTCTCCCCTTACCGGCTGCTAAGCAGCCTCGGCATAATTACCTTTGCCACAGCAACAGACGGGATCAGAACCCGCCGTCTATTGGATACAAGTTAACGGACTTTCAAACAGGCGTCAATAGATTTGCTGATCGGATGAGATTATAGCGGTTGTTGGCGCAGGACCCAGGCCCCCAGACCTCCCGCGGGGCTTACCATGTCCTCACCCCATTCACTCCCCAGGAGAGGCTGGTTTGGTTTGAGTGGATATTCCATCCGTGCTATAATTCATCCGCTATACAGCAAGGGCGTGGTACGCGATGGTGGAATGTCACGTCACAGGAAGCAGCTCCAGCGATGAACGTATTCCTTTTGATGCAGGTTGGCTGTTTCAGGAAAAGCCCTAATCATCCTCTCTTCCTGACCCCCAACTGGTGTCAGCAATCCATTTGAAAAACCCCACGAACTATGGTACACTGCCTGTGTTCCATTATGGCTTGCGGAGATGCAAAAGGAGGATAAAATGCTGCGCGAACCCAGAATTGCCTGTCTTTTTATCGTAATCGTTCTCCTGGCCGCAGGGAGTCTTTACGGCCAGGGGCCTGACAGCCTGTGGCACAGAGCTTTCGGCGATACGCTTAACGACTTTGGTTTCTCGGTTGTCGAGACCCACGACGGCTATTATGTGACCGCAGGCCAGATGCAGGTCTACAATCCAGACAGCGGCCAGATATATCTGGATGTCTATGTTCTGAAGCTGAATGCAGCCGGAGACACCATCTGGGCCAGAACATACGGAGGAGATCGACACGACGGGTCTCGCTCCGTCATAGAGGCATCCGACGGCAATTATGTGGTCACGGGATATAGCGACTCCTGGAGCGCCGGGGATATTGATATCTATGTGATCAAGATAGACCCGGATGGCAACCTGATATGGGAGCGCACCATCGGCGGCAGCAGGGGCGATGAGCAGAGTTTCTGCGTCCGGGAGGCCCCTGACAGC
>JALGWN010000025.1 GCA_025774115.1 bacterium | reverse complement strand
CTCCCGAACCACCTGTTCCTCGATCTGGACCGTGTCGGTTGTCCTGGCCTCGATATAGATCTCGGCGAACTCGGCGCCCTTGGCGAGTGCAACGGCCAGGACCTTCCCCAGATGGTCTTTGTCACAGGCCGGACTGAGGTTTGCGGATGTTTCCATGCTGCCAATCTCCCCGTTCGGGAGAGATTGCCATAAAGGGGGAGGGGTTGTCAAGAACCGCCCAGGCTGGTGAAAACCACCCGTCTGCTGCGTTACACTCGTCCCACGTCGCTGCGGCGTACCCGTAGCGTCGGGTCTCTGTGCCCGACGAACTGTTTTGAAACCTCGAGACCATAAAGGTAATCAAAATAGTGACCGATGCGAAACGTCGTAGGTTTTGGAATCCAACCGAATACTTTGCCTGGCGTCGTCACCGGGGTCCTTTTGGGTCGCGCCGAAGCTCCGGTAGGGAAAAAGGAACTGGCGGCGCCGGGCGAAGTCGCCCGGTGTTCATACCACAAAGAAAGTGAGCCCAGGGATCGACCTGTCGGGTGCAGGTGGTAGAACTCGATGCTAAGCCTCGCCTGTACCCCGCTCTGCCGGTGCGGCATCTTCAAGCCGGTTGAAGACGATCACCACGCCTGACGCCTGATCGTCCTTGTTGCGGATCCTGGCCGCACTATAGCCCAGCGTGACCACGCTGCCGTCGGGCCGTGAAAGCGTGGCGCTTCCCGAGGGCCTGGCGGTGTCGGGCGACTTCATAAGCATGGTGAATAGGTCGTCGGAAGGAGAGGGAAGACCCTCGGTCCCAAGCGGGAGGACCTCGCCCAGGGGTTTACCCAGGACATCGGCTTCCAGCCGGCCGGTGAGACGCTCGGCTGCGGTGTTGAATATGACCACTTCGCCCTGGAGATCGGTAGCTATCATGCCGTCATGGATGGCCCTGAGGGTTCTTAAGAGATGGTCCTTCTCGGCGGCGATCACTTGACTTTCCCGCCTGTCCTCGGTGACGTCGGCATCCGCGCCTCTGTATCCCAGAAGCTCCCCGTTATCATCCAGGATGGGCACACCGCTTGTGGAAAGCCACACAACGCTACCATCCTTGTGAACGTTGCGATTGACGAGTTCCCGGAACGGTTTCTTCTGTCTGAAGACATCGAAGACCGCCTCTTTTAACTCCTCCCCCTCCTCGGGGACGAAGAAGTCGTAAAAGTGCCTTCCCAGCACCTCCTCGGGTTCATACCCCAGTATTTTCTTTACCACCGGACTGGAATACGTATAGATGCCCTGAGCATCGACCTCCCAGATCCACTCGGTGGCGTTCGCGGCGATGTCCTTGAACCTCTGCTCGCTCCGGCGAAGAGCCTGCTCCGCGCGCTTGCGCTCGGTAACATCTTTGGTGGTGGCAATGAAACCCTTAGGGTTGCCGTGCGCATCCTTTATGACGGCCACGTCCATTTCGCCGATGAATTGGGTGCCGTCCTTTCTTACCAGCGTATATTCGGTGCTCCTCAGGAAACCCTCTCTCAGTGTTTTCTTCATGTTTTGAAGCGCCCGCCGGTGATCCTCGGACCCTATGAGTTCGAACTTGCTCATGCCGACAAGTTCGTCGGGCCTGTCATAGCCGTGAAGCTGCAGCGTCCTGCCGGAGACTTCCTTGATCGTCCCCTGCAGGTCGGTAACCGTAACGGCGTCGGTTGTCGTCCGCACCAAGGTTGCATACATCTCCTCGGATTCCTTGAGTATGGCCTTTGCCATTCTGCTTTCGGTGATGTCCGCCATGATTCCGGTAAGCCCGACCAGCCGATCACCATCGGTGTTGGGCCTGCAGGAGATACGCACAAAATGGGTCTCCCCGGCCTTGTCGAGCACCCTGACTTCATCGGTTTTCTGAGTTCCCCTGAGTCCCCTCTCCAGTGTGACCAGGAGACCGGGAGCGTCATCGGGGTGTACGAAACAATTGAACGGCCTGCCTATTATGTCATCCGGTGAGTATCCCAGGGTCTGCTCGAGCACCGGGCTGATGTAAGTGAAACGTCCCCTGGTATCGAGTGTGAAGATGATCTCGTTTATGTTCTCCACCAGAGAGCGGTGTTGCCCCTCCGATCTCCGTATGGCCTGCTCGGCCTTACTGCGCTCGGTGATATCCCGGACGATACCCTGAACCACCTTGCATCCCTGAATCTCAAAGAGACTCGCCGACACTTCAGCCTCAAAGACCGTGCCGTCCTTCCTGAGAAAATCGATCTCGAAGTTCACGAATCCCGACTTGGCAACCTCCTGAAACGCCCGCTCGGACGCCTCCAGGGAGGTGGGAGGATGGAGATCGGAGACCTTCAAGCCGAGGATCTCGGAACGTGTACGTCCGGACATCTCCAGGGTTCGCTCGTTCACATCGACTATGTTCCCGTCCAGGTCGTGCACGAATATGGCATCACTGGAGTATTGAAACAGGCTGCTGTATTTTTGCCTGCTTTCCCACAGAGCCTCCTCGGCTTGCTTGCGTCCGGTCACGTCCATTGTGATCTCGACGGCGCCGCTGGTTTTGCCATCGCGGTCCTTCAAGGGATAGCCCTTTACAAACCAGTGCTTGCCGTCGGGACTTCTCACTTCCGCCTGTGCGGGTTCCCCGGTGGCGAGGGCGTTTCTGACCGGGCATCCCGCGCACGGCTGGTTCCGCCCCTGCCATATCTCGTAGCAATGCCTTCCGACCAGGTCCTCAGGTTCCGCGCCGACGGATGCCCCCGCCGCGTGGTTGGCCCAGATCACCCTCATCTCGGTGTCCTGCAAGATGATGTGTTCCGCGATCTTGTCCAGAAGTGGTCCCAGCTCCACGTCGGCGGGACCCTGCTTGGTTTTTTTTACCACCCCTGTCTCGAGTTCGAGGTTCGAGCTCATTTCAAGTACCCCCACGGAGGCTTGCTTATGAATTATCCAGATTCCACAAGGCCCGACGGATTCGGGTGCCATGTCTGCGCCCGATCCACATTCGGGATTTCCTTCCCAGGCACACGTTTGCCTATCGAACGTATGACTGCAAGGTCTGGACTGGTAAGTTCCCCAAGTGTGTTACCCCATCTCCCTGTTTCTTCGTCATGACAATGGCCACCCTTAAGCGATTCCACGCGATTCCACGTGTCAGGCTTGCATAGTTGCGTATATGCGGCGTCCGCGATTTCTATTGGAAGTGCAACTATGCAAGCCTGACACCGGGAGTGGTTTGACTCGGCGTGTCAGGTGTGGTAAAATGGAGAAAATGGGACTTGATGCGGCTTGTCGCCACGCCGGTGGCGACATTGTGATTATCCGCCTACGCATAAGACCATGGGTTTGCCCATGGTTGAATGCGCAAATAGGTGCTTCGGCGGATGTCACCAAATAGGCACGCCCTGTGGCGGATAACCCGCCGAAGCCTTGGCGAGGGTGGTTAGATGCACCTACCGCGGGCTTGCCCGTGGGGTGTTCCATGGACACGTGACGGCAATCCACGTGGTCTGAGTTCGCATCTAAAGTGCGAGTGGGCGATTGGGTGCCCGGAGAGGTTGGTTCCGGATTGAGAAATATCGTACTTGTTTCGATCGTCTGCATGTGCTTGGTGTCGGCCGAGGGCCTCCAGGCCTATGACCTTACCCTGAGCGACACGGCAGGAGATGACCACGGCCCCGGAGGCTACGTCTATCCCCTTGACCCGGTTTTCACGCCGGGGTCTTTCGACATCACGCGCTTCTCGGTGGAGGAGATCGGAAACACGCTTCGATTCGAAATCGAAATCGCGGGCGAGCTCGAGGATCCCTGGGAATCGGGAGTGGGGTTCTCGCTTCAGAGCATAGACATATATGTGGATAAGGACGGCATCGAAGGATCGGGTGCCGCATGGTCGCTGGACCGGCGAAATGTCGATTTCTCACCTGCGAGTGCCTGGGAATATGTGATATGGTGCGCGCCGCCCTTCGATGGCTTCGACCCGCACGTGGTGGACTCCGAAGGGACAGAGTACTATTCGGGCGTGAACGTCAGTGTGGATCAGGCGGCCGATGTCATAACGGTCGATGTGGCCAAGACCATCCTGGGGAGCCCGGATCCCGGCTGGAGATACACCGTCGTGATGCTCGGCCAGAACGGGTACGAGCCGGGCAGGGTGAGGCCGGTGGTGGAGGATGTGGGCCAGTGGGTGTTGGGAGGGGGAGACAACGGGCAATTCGATTCCAATATTGTGGACCTTGTGACCGAGGCCGGTGTCGATCAGGAAGCTCTTCTGGCCAATTACAGTCCCCAGTCCGGCGTAAGGCCCATCATCATAAACAGAGTCGATGCGGCTCCACCTGCGATAACGCACACTCCGCCTCCCTCATGGGAGGCCCACATACCGCTTGGTGTCGAGGCGGATATAGACGATGACGTTGTTACCGGAGCAGTCCTCTTTTTCAGGATGGTGGGAGAGGTGTTCCAGGAGGTCCCGATGGTAAGGCAGACGGGGGGAACGTGGATCGGGACCGTGCCGGGTGGCACCATCGAGGAAGGCATTCTCGAATACTATATCTATTCGACCGATGCCACCAACTCATCCACGCTTCCGGATTCGGCAACACCCTTCGAGGTTACCGTGACAACCGATATTACACCTCCTTCTCTTGAGAGTCTGGCTGCGAGCCCCTCGGTCTTTTCCCCCAACGCTGACGGCTACAAGGATTCGACCGGGCTAGACCTGATCTTCACCGAACCTTGCCGGGTCTGGCTCGACATCCGCGATTCGAATGGGGCCCATGTGCGGGCGCTTGCCGAGAGTGTCTATGCCGAAGCCGCACTAAGTGCCTGGTGGGACGGAAGGGACGATTTTGATGATATCGCGCCCGATGGGGTGTACAAAGTGGTCGCAGACTACACCGATCTTGCCGGGAATCCGGGCCCTCCGGACTCCATCCAGGTAGAGATCGATATGGACCAGTCCTTCCGCCGGCTGGACGCAATCTTTCTTTTCCATGCCAACCAGAACCTCGTTCCCTATGGCAAAGCCTCCAACACGGCATGCTACAAGGGGGTGCTCAATGTCTTGAGGGCCCATCCTACGCTTAAGTTCGTGATTCATTTCTCGGGCTCGCTTCTGAGCGATCTTCTGTGGGAAGATCCTGAGGTGATCGAGATCCTTCGCGAGGGGGCCCAGGACGGCCAGTTCGAGATCGCGGGCAGCACCTATATACAAAACATTATCTATTCCACGCGGAGTTCCGCGGACGACTTCCAGTTCAATCAGCACCAGATCGCGATCCACCGGGACCTCATAGAGAGCATACTGGGGGTCGAGCCGGTGAGTTTTTGGAATCCTGAGCGGGTTTGGACTCAGAACATAGTGAAGCTCCTGGCCGACAACGCCTATGAGATCATTCAGATAGAGGACCACATCCTCTACGACAGTGGTATCACCGGGAGCGAATACGCCGTCCGGACCACTTCCTACGAGGGCAACTCTGTCTATGTCTTCGATGATGACAAGGCCTTCGAGGGCACGGTTAACGGGGCGATTGATAGCGGCGATACGGCGAGCGTGATGTGGTTTCTAAGAGACCGCTATAACGAGGACGTGGATGACCGCTATGCCGTCTGCTATCACGAAGACATGGAAGCCACCGGGCTTTGGGACTATGAGGGTGGGGAGAACCCGGCAGTGGATTTCGGCAATCTGGATAAGCTCCTGACCGCCCTTGAGAACGATCCCGCCATCAAGGTCACAACATACAGCGAGTTTCTCCGCGACCACGAGCCCCTTGAGGATGTTTCCCCCATAGTCGATGGGGCGGCCGTCTGGATGGGTGAGGACGCCTGGTTTGCGGAAAACGCCGAACCTGCGGCCGAGGCATATAGGTCCTTCTTCGATGCCATAAGAGACACCCTGAACTCGGTCCATGCCGAGTTCGCCTCTTACGCGCCGGATACGGTAGCCGCGAGGCAACTGTTGGATCATGCCTGGTTCACGCTTATCGCCCACCAGTACGAGTTCGCCGTTCACGGCTACGGCGGCATTGTGGGGACCACCCAGTGGGATCTGGCGCGTACGGCGCTTGTGAGCGCCCGGGCCGCGAGGGAAGCCCTTGGGCCCCAGGTCCGGATAACGGTGATGGATATCAACGATGACGCCATCGATGAGATCATAATGGTGACCTCCGGCGATTACTATGTGCTCTCACCCTACGGGGGCCGACTCCTCTACTGGTTCGACCTCGAGGACGGGACCGAGCTTGTGGGCAATGAGAACTTCATGCGGAGCTATGGCGAGCCATATACCGATGACAATGCCTATGTGCCTGTTGCGGTGGGGAGTGAAGCCTACCCGTGGCTTAGCGGCAATATGATCATCCCTGAGATCCACGCCTACAGGTTCGAGGCACGCCGGCGCTGCTTTAACGACTCGGTCTTTGTAGGGGGCACCTCGGCAGGCTCTCTGGTTGGCAGCCTGCTTCCGTATGAGATCGGCACAGGTCATGTCCGGTTCACCTATTACCTTGGGGACCTCACCGTTTTCAAGACCATAACCCCCTCGCTTCATGGTCTGGATCTTGAGTACGGGTTCCAATCATCGTCCTCCCAGGCGATGGATGTGGAGCTGGTACTCGAAAACGGGCTTTCCCCGGACTGCCTGAACGTCATGATGACAGGACGGGCGTCGCTCACGTACTGGGACGGCAGCGATACGGCATCGGTTTTTGCCGAATCGATGCCCGGGGTTGTCAATGTCGTAAGCGGTAAGGGGCTGATGTTCGGTTTCATCGATCCGCCCGCTTCTGTGTCCAGTGATGTCGATGTCTTCGGCCTGGAGATTAACCCCCGCTGGGTATTCGAGGTCCCGCCCGAGGGGATGGTGTCGGTAAGTATGGATCTTGCGATGGAAGCCTTCGCCGGCGTGGGCGAGCCGCCGGAACACCCGGCACAGGGCCGGCTCAGGATACTGCCCAATCCATCCCGGGGCAGGGTGGAGCTCGTGCTGCTCAGTCCGGCCGCACCTCGAGTCACGGCCAGGATCTTCGATACGGCCGGGAGGCTGGTGCGGACCTTGCCGAATCCACCATCCGGCTCGCCCCCGACCTTCACCTGGGACGGCCGCAACCATTCCGGTGCACCCGTAGCCGAAGGTATTTACTTCATACGTGTATCCTCCGGAGGCACCTCAGCCACCGGCAAAGTTGCCATTTTACGGTAACCCCGGCCGGTTCAGATCGCCCATCTGCTGCGTGCGCATGAGGAATAGGGGTCAATGCGTCCTCGACTTGACCTCTTGTGGACAGTAGGGCGCTTTCGCGGTATAATGGAAGGGAATAGTAGTACCCAGCCGGCCTCCCAGGGGCCCACAGATGGAAGGAGATTCCGATGAGACACCTTGCGCTTGCACTCGGGTTGGTGGGCCTTGTCCTTCTCGCCCTCCCGATCGCTCAGACAACGGCCCTCGCCGAAGAGGTTGTGGCGATTGACCCTGAGATAGAGGCCCTGCAGCGGGAGATCGACGCCAGGGGTTATGACTGGACGGCCAGACGCACTTGGGTAACCGACCTCTCGCCGGCGGAGTTCCAGGGGCTCCTTGGTTTCAAGATGTCTCCGGCCGAGGAGAAGCGGATGGCCGCCGGCTACGAGCCCGAGTTTCCCTTAACGCTGGACCTGCCGTCCACCTATGACTGGCGGGACTATGGCGGCGTTACGGCCGTCAAGAGCCAGGGCAGTTGCGGCTCCTGCTGGGACTTTGCCGCGATCGGAGCCCTCGAAGCCGCAATCAAGATCCATACGGCCACCGAATACGACCTCTCGGAGCAGCAGATCCTCTCTTGTGCAACATACGGCTACGGCTGTGGCGGCGGCCATGCGTCCTACGCGTGGAGCTACATCCGGGATTATGGAGCCGTCTCCGAAACCTGCATGCCCTATGAGGCGGATGACACGGTTCCTTGCACCGACTCGGGTTGTGCCAAGCTTGCCACCGTGAGGGAGTGGATCGACGTCCCTAACGATGTCGACGCGATAAAGTCCGCTGTCCTCACAGGGCCGGTTACCTCAGCGTTTCACGTCTACGATGATTTTGGATCCTATGGCGGCGGGTGCTACGAGCATGCGGGCGATGATGCGCCGAATCACCTTGTGGTCATTATCGGATGGGACGATAACGGCTGCGGCGCCGGCGACGGCGCATGGCTATGCAAGAACAGCTGGGGCGACACCTGGGGGAACAGCGGTTTCTTCTGGATCAAATGGGGGACGTGCAACATAGGCCGGTCCACACAGCTCGTCCGCTATTACCCCGGCACCGAGGTCTGCTACGCGGGCCAGGTACTGGATGACACGATCGGCGGGACCCCAGGCGACGGTGATGGCTTCGCAGATCCCGGCGAACTTGTGGGTCTTACGGTAACGCTCCGGAACGACGTGTGCGCCTCTGCCAGGACCGGCGTGGACGCGACGCTGACCACCTCCAGCCCCCACATCTCAATCGACCAGTCATCCTCATCCTACGGTGGCATATCGCCCGGACAGTCGGTAGCGGGCTCGCCGGAATTCGAGTTTACTGTTGAGGAGTTCGCTCCGGTCGGGGAATACGCCGAATTCATCCTCGCAATCACGGCTGACGGCGGCTATGCCCGGATGGACACCTTCGAGGTCTTCCTGGGGACCTGTCCGATCCTTCTGGTGGATGATGACGGTGGGGAGAGCACCGATCTCTATTTCAAGGATACCCTTGACCGGAATGGCTACCTCTACACGGTCTGGACCGAGATAACCGACGGTTACGTGCCGGTCTCCGAGGTCGAGCGCTACCTGGTTACAATCTGGGACAACGGCTGGGGCGGCAACCTTGGCAGCGACAACCGAAACGTCGTCGCAAGCTTCCTCGACGGCGGAGGGAACCTCATGATCTCCGGCCAGGACATCGGGTGGTACCTAAACTACGACAGCGACCCGGACAAGATCGACTTCTACGAAGCCTATCTTCATGCAACCTATATCGCCGACGACTCGGGCTACCGCACCTTGACCGGTGTGAGCGGCGACCCGATCGGAGGCGGGCTCTCGTTTTCCCTTAACGGAACGGGCAGCGCGATGAACCAGTTCTATCCGAGCGAGATCGAGCCTCGAAGCGGCGCAACGGGGATCTTCGAATACGTGAGCAGCGCCGAGGGCGCACTTCGCTACAGCACGGGCCACCGGCTTGTCTATCTTGCCTTTGGCCTGGAGGGTGTCACAACGACGTCCGCACAGGACACGATCATGAAGCGCTGTCTCGAGTGGATCGTCGACCAGTGGCCCGACACCGAGCAGCCGAGCGTAACGGTCCTAGCCCCGAACGGCGGCGAGGAGATTCTGGGTAACGATGTTGTGGAGATCACCTGGAGCGCGTCGGACAATGTCGGGGTGACGGGGATCCATATCCTTCGATCGTGGGATGGGGGCATGACTTTCCCGGATACGATCGCCTCGGATGAACCTGACGACGGCTCCTTCATGTGGACCGTCCCTGACAGCACAAACGGGACATCGCGCATCAAGATAATTGTGGAGGATGCCGCCGGCCTTGCCTGGTATGACGATTCCGACGCCGACTTCTCGGTCGAAGCGCTGTCCGGGATGCCTGACCGGGTCGCCCCCGGCCTCTTCGCGCTCGATCAGAACGTTCCGAACCCCTTTAGCCCGGTCACGCAGATTGCATATACGATTCCGACCGCATCCCGGGTCATGCTCGGCATCTACGATGTCTCCGGCAGGCTTGTGAGGCAGCTGGTGGACGCCGACCTTCCGGCGAATGATTATCTTGCCACCTGGGATGGGACCACCGAGAGTGGGGAGACGGCGGCGGCCGGTGTCTATTTCTACCGGCTGTCGGCCAACGGCACGGAGTTCGACCGCAGGATGATCCTGGTCAAGTAATGGCTGTTGAAAAAGGGGTCAGGTCGTCTCTTGACTCTTCTTGGGTTACCAAGAAGAGTCAAGAGACGACCTGACCCCTCTGTTGACTTTGGGTAGGGGTGAGGGTAAATTGTTATGACAGGCCGCCAAAGGGCCGAAGAAAGATAGAGTAAGGTGGCAAAAAGGAAAGAGAGACCATGTATAACATATGTGTGACCGGATCGGGATATGTGGGGTTGGTTACCGGCGCATGTCTGGCTGATTTCGGCAATATGGTACATTGTGTGGACATCGATGAGCACAAGATCAAGAGATTGCAGAATATGGAGATACCCTTCTATGAGCCCGGTCTGCAGGAGATTGTAAGGAGGAATGCGGAGGGTGGGAGGCTCTTCTTCTCCACCGAGGTCAACGACCGGATCGAGAAATCCGCAGTGGTGTTCGTGGCGGTGGGGACCCCTATGAGTGAGAGCGGTGAGGCCGACCTTTCGTATGTCGAGATGGTGGCCAAGAGTGTCGGTGAGCACCTGAACGACTATAAGATCGTGGTCCTGAAGAGCACGGTCCCCTCGGGCACCTGTAACCTTGTGAAGGATATTATCAAGAATTGCTGTCCGAGCGGCCAGGAGTTCGACGTGGTCTCGAATCCCGAGTTTCTGCGGGAAGGCTCCGCGGTGGAGGATTTCATGGAGCCGGACCGTATCGTCCTGGGTGCCTCGACCGAAAGGGCCCTCAAGGTGATGAAGGAGATCTACCGGCCCCTGATACTTCAGGACACTCCGGTTGTGGAGACCGATGTCAAGACGTCCGAGATGATCAAGTACGCATCCAATGCCTTCCTTGCGACCAAGATAAGTTTCATAAACGAGATCGCCAATCTTTGCGAGCTGGTGAATGCCGATGTATCGATGGTTGCCAGAGCGATGGGACTGGACGACCGGATAGGGCCCAAGTTCCTCAAGGCCGGCGCCGGTTTCGGCGGTTCGTGTTTTCCGAAGGATACACGTGCCCTGGTGAGAACCGCGGAGAAGGCCGGCTATGACATGAGAATCGTGAAATCCGTGATTGCCGTGAACGAGGATCAGCGTTATCGTATGGTCGACAAGGTGGAGAAGGCCGCAGGCGGTGTGAAGGGTAAGACAATTGCTCTTCTGGGACTTACCTTCAAGCCCGATACCGACGACCTGCGCGAGGCTCCGGCTCTGGATATGGCCAGGGACTTTCTCAAGAAGGGAGCCACAATCAGAGCCTACGATCCCGTGGCCATGGACCTTGCGGTCAAGATTCTTGACGGGATCACCTACTGCCCGGACGTTTTCGATGCGGTCAAAGACGCAGATGTAACGGTCTTTGCTACCGAGTGGAACGAGTTCAGGGATCTGGATCTTGTCAAGATGAAGAAACTGATGAAGTCCCCGGTCATCGTAGATTGCAGGAATATATACGAGCCTCCCAGGATGAAGGAGCATGGCTTCGCTTATCATAGTGTCGGACGTTCACCCCGGGAGGTCTGAGATGGCGAACATTGACGGCGTGATCATTAAGAAACTCCGGGTCATTCCCGATGAGCGCGGTTTCTTGATGGAGATGCTCAGATGCGATGATGACTTCTTCAGGGCGTTCGGGCAGGTTTATCTGTCGGTAGCCTATCCCGGTGTGGTCAAAGGGTGGCACTACCACAAGGAACAGACCGATCACTTCGCCGCGGTCAAGGGTATGCTCAAAGTGGTGCTTTACGATATGCGCGAAGGCTCCAAGACCGAAGGACAGTTAAATGAGCTCTTTATCGGGGAAAAGAACCCTGTCCTCGTTGTAGTTCCTCCTATGGTGGTGCACGGGATCAAGGCGATAGGAACCGAGCCGGGCTACCTCGTCAATTGTCCCGACAAGCCGTACGACTATGACAACCCGGACGAGCACAGGATCGACCCCGATGGCGGTGAGATACCTTACGACTGGGGCAGGGAGGACGGATAGAGATGCCGAAACGACTGCTGGTCACGGGTGGGGCGGGATTCATCGGCAGCAATTTCGTCAAGTACATACTCGAAAAGTACGGCGATATCGAGGTCGTGAATCTCGACAAGCTCACCTATGCCGGCAATCCGGATAATCTCAAGGAAGCCGAGGACAACCCCCGCTACACCTTCGTCAAAGGTGATATCTGCGACCGGGAGATCGTCGAAAAAACGGCTGAGGGCTGTGACTGCATCATCAATTTCGCCGCCGAAACCCACGTCGACAGATCCATCAGCGATCCTGCGAGCTTCATCATGACGGATGTGTACGGAACCTATGTTCTTCTCGAGGCCACGAGAGCACTCGAGATACCGAAATTCATCCAGATCTCTACCGATGAGGTTTACGGGGATGCGGGAGAGGAGCTCTCCAGGGAGGATTCGCCTCTCATGCCGCAGAGTCCTTATGCAGCCAGCAAGGCGGGTGCGGATAGGCTTGCCTATTCCTACTACGTGACCTATGGCGCCCCTGTTGTCATAACGAGATGCAGCAACAACTATGGTCCGAACCAGTACCCGGAGAAGCTGGTATCGCTTTTTGTTACCAATGCCCTTGACGACCAGGTGCTTCCGGTCTATGGGACGGGCAAGAACACTCGGGACTGGATTCACGTCCTGGACCACGCACGGGCCCTTGATATGGTGATGAACGCCGAAGGCCTCGAGGGTGAGGTCTTCAACATCGGAACAGGTACCGAACTCGGTGTCCTGGAGATGGCCGATCTGATCCTCGAGGCGTTGGGTAAGCCCAAATCACTTGTGGAGATGGTCGAAGACAGGCCGGGTCACGTCAGGCGTCATGCGGTCAATACGGAGAAGATCAGGTCCAGGCTAGGCTGGAAGCCCGAGGTGGACTTCAAGCAAGGTATGTTGAACACCGTGGAGTGGTACGCCCACAACCGGTGGTGGTGGGAGAAGATAAAGAGCGGGGAATTCAAAGAGTACTATAGAAGGATGTATGCGGGGTTACAAAAGCAATGAGAGTCGTCGTGACCGGCGCTGCCGGGTTTCTGGGTTCGCACCTCTGTGATTGTTTCGTAGGCAAGGGCCATGCGGTCATCGGCCTCGACAATCTTATAACCGGGAATACGCGGAACATCGAGCACCTGGCCGGGGATGAGAAATTCCAGTTCATCAAGCATGATGTGACCGAGTACATGTACATCTCGGGCACGGTCGATGCCATCCTTCATTTCGCTTCGCCCGCAAGCCCGGTCGATTATCTCGAGTATCCCATACAGACCCTCAAGGTCGGTGCGCTGGGAACTCACAAGGCGCTGGGTTTGGCCAAAGAGAAGAAGGCCCGGTTCCTGCTGGCCTCCTCATCCGAGGTCTACGGTGACCCCCTGGTGCATCCCCAGAGGGAAGACTACTGGGGTAATGTGAATCCTACGGGGCCGAGGGGCGTCTACGATGAGGCCAAGCGCTTCGGCGAGGCCATGACGTTCGCCTACCATCGTACCCATGGTGTGGACACAAAGATTGCCAGGATATTCAATACCTACGGGCCCCGTATGAGATCCGGTGACGGCAGAGTAGTGCCAAACTTCATAACACAGGCGCTTTCCGGCAAACCCCTCACGGTCTACGGCGACGGCACCCAGACCAGGAGCTTCTGCTATGTGAGCGATCTTATCGAAGGCATCTACAGGCTTCTCATATCGGAGACGAATGAACCGGTCAATCTGGGCAATCCCGTCGAGATGACGATCATCGATTTCGCCCGGAAGGTGCTGGATCTTACCGCAAGCAAGAGCGACATCGTGTTTGAGCGTTTGCCGGTGGACGATCCCAAGGTTCGCCAGCCCGACATCGGGCGAGCGCGGGAGATACTGGAGTGGCAACCCGGGGTACAGGTAAAGGAAGGACTCAAGTCGACCATAGAGTATTTCAAGGGAGTGATGTAGCCTGACTGTGCGTGATTGGAGGACAACATGGTAAAGGTTGCTGTTGTGGGGGTCGGTTACTGGGGCCCCAATTTCGTGAGGATCCTGGATGAAATGCCCGATTCCCAGCTTGTTGCCGTGTGCGATTCAGACACCAAGAAATTCGAAAGGCTTACGGGCCTCTATCCTCACATCGATTTCACTGACAACCTGGACACGCTTCTTGAGGGCGACCGTGTCGATGCGGTCGTTGTGGCGACAGGTTCCGATTCCCACTTTGAAGTCGCCAGGAAGTGTCTTCTGGCCGGCAAACATGCGCTGGTGGAAAAACCTCTGGCACTTAAGTCCTCGGACGCCTCCGAGCTGGTACGGATTGCCGGCGATAAGTCCCGGGTGCTGTTGGTCGGACATCTCCTCAGATATCACAACGGGGTTGTGAAGCTCAGGGAATACATAGACGACGGTTATCTCGGCAAGGTGCTCTACATTTACACGACGAGGGTAAACCTGGGGAAGATAAGAAAAGAGGAGAGCGCGCTCTGGAGCTTCGCCACCCACGATATCTCGTTGGTGAACTTCCTCCTTGGAGGCGAGCCCGAGTATGTCACTGCTTCCGGACAGTCCTACGTCAGAGAAGGTGTCGAGGATGTTGTTTTTGTGACCCTTCACTACGCCGACCGGGTCATGGCACATCTCCACGTAAGCTGGTTGGATCCCCACAAGATAAGAAAAACCACGGTGGTCGGGGACAAGAAGATGGCCGTTCTGGACGACATGCAGGCAACCGAGAAACTGCGGATTTACGACAAGGGCGTTGATTTCGTTCCCTCATACGGTGACTACGGTGAATCCCTCTCCATTAGGGTGGGTGACATATATATACCGAAGATCGACATGGCGGAGCCGCTCAAGGTGGAGTGCCGGCATTTCCTGGATTGTATCACCAAGGGTGCGGAACCCTTGACGGGTGGTCGGCACGGGCTTCAGGTGCTGAGGGTGCTGGAGGCCGCAGAGAGTTCGCTCAGTGAGGGAAGCAAGGCCATACGTGTGGGAGGGTGAGATATGGAACGACATATAGATGCCTCGGCCGAGATTGCGGATGATGTGGAGCTGGGAACCTACGTGCACATCGGGCCGGGGGTCGTTATCGGAAAAGGAAGCAAGATAGGCAATTTCGTTGTGATCCATGCAGACACGGTGATAGGTGCGAACGTAGCCGTCTCGGACAACGCGGTGGTCGGCAGGCGCCCCATGAAAGCGGCGATAAGCACGCTGAAAGAGGTGGATCTTCCTCCGGCCCGGATCGGGGAGGGATGCATCATCGGGGCCTGTGTAGCGATCTACCGGGGCTCCAAGCTCGGGCAGGGTGTGCTTGTGGCCGACCTTGCTTCGGTCAGAGAGGACGTGGAGATCGGCAAGTTCACCATAATCGGGCGCGGTGCGGCGATAGAGAACCACACCACGATCGGCAACTACGTCAAGGTGGAGACAAACGCTTACATCACAGCCCATTCGGTGGTGGAGGACAGGTGCTTCATAGCCCCCATGGTCACGACCTCGAACGATAATTTCCTGGGACGAACCAAGGAGCGTTTCAAGTTTACCAAGGGACCGCATCTCAAGAAGGGTGCACGTGTGGGCGCAAACGCTACCCTGATGCCCCGTGTGGTAATAGGTGAGGACGCGGTCGTCGCTGCCGGTTCGGTGGTTACCAGGGATGTTCCCCCGAGGAAAATAGTCGCCGGCTCACCCGCCGGAATTATGAAGGATACCCCCGAAGAGCAACTGGTGGAGATGCAGGGTTATGCTGAAGATTGAGGGAGGTTGACTTGAGAGTACCCCAGATTGACTTGATGAGGCAGTACAAATCGATGAAAGATGAGATCGACCGCGGCGTCCTTGGCGTCCTCGAAAGCGGTCAGTTCATATTGGGCCCCCCGGTGAAGGAGTTGGAGCAGACGCTGGCCGAGCTTACCGGCGCAGATCAGGCTATAGGGTGTGCATCCGGTACGGACGCCATCGAGCTGGCGCTCATCGCGTGTGATGTCGGGGCCGGCGATGAGGTGATAACCTCTCCTTTCTCATTTGTGTCGGTGGCCGAGGTGGCGATCAAGCTGGGTGCCAAAGTCATATTCACCGACATCGACAAGCAAACCTTCAATATGGATCCGGCCCAGCTGGAGGACGTGATAACGCCGAAGACCAAGGCCATCGTGCCGGTGCATCTTTACGGTCAGACGACCGACATGGATCCCTTTATGGAGATAGCGGGCAAGTATTCAATCCCTGTCATTGAGGATGCCGCCCAGGCAATAGGGGCCAAGTATAAGGGTAGGCCCGTGTGCTCCATCGGCCCCCTGGCCTGTCTGAGCTTCTATCCCACGAAGAATCTCGGATGCTACGGGGACGGGGGGATGGTGCTCGCCAACGATAAGGAGCTGGGTAAGAAAGTGGAGGCCCTGAGGAAGCATGGGCAGATCGATAAATACAAGTATAACCTGATAGGCCTCAACAGCAGGCTGGATTCCGTTCAGGCGGCGATCCTGCTTGTGAAGGCCGCCAAGATCGAAGCATGGAACGAGCGAAGGCGTGAGGTGGCATCGATCTACAATGAAAGGCTGGCGGGCCTTCCCGTGGAGGTCCCATTTGTTTCGGATTTTGCCTATCACGTCTATCACCAGTACACCATCAAGACGGGGAACCGTGACGGCCTCCGCGATTTCCTGACCGGGAAGGGTATCGGAACGGCCATACATTATCCTCTTGGTTTGCATCTTCAGGATGCCTATCTGCCTCTGGGCTACAAGAAGGGAGATCTCCCCAATTGCGACGAGGTCTCAGGTCAGGTGCTTTCGCTTCCGATGTTTCCGGAGATCGAGGACGCGGAAGCGGAATATGTGTGCAGCATGATAGGGGAGTTCTTCTAGGATGCCTGAGCCTAAGGCGCTGGTGACCGGGGGGGCCGGTTTCATCGGATCTCACCTGACTGAGAAGCTCCTTGAGAGGGGTTACCGGGTTCATGTTATCGATGATCTCTCAACCGGGAGTCTCGATAACATATCACATCTCGAGGGGGACCCGCGTTTTCGGCATACCATCGACAGCGTCCTCAATGTGGAGGTCATGAGGAAACTGGTCGGTTGGAGTGATGTGGTTTTCCATCTTGCCGCCGCGGTCGGGGTCGAATACGTCATCCGGAACCAGCTCAAAGCCCTCGAGGTAAACGTCCGTGGAGCCGAAGTCGTATTCTCCGAGGCAGACCGGTCGAAGAAGAAGGTGGTCCTGTTCTCCACCTCCGAGATCTACGGCAAAAGCGTGCAGGTCCCTTTCAAGGAAGAAGATGACAGCCTCATGGGGCCCACTACGCTCACAAGGTGGAGCTACGCGGTGACCAAGGCCCTGGATGAGATTCTGGCCCTGGCCTACCGGGCCGAGAGAGGCCTGCCGGTTGTCATCCTGCGGGTCTTCAATACCTGTGGCCCCCGGCAGACCGGCCGGTACGGGATGGTGGTCCCCAGATTCGCGAGCCAGGCACTCGCGGGCGAGCCGATAAAGGTCTTTGGGGATGGAACCCAGACCAGGTGTTTCGCGTCGGTCCACGATATCGTCGAGGGGGTTGTGAATCTGACCGAGTGCGACCGGGCCCTCGGCGAGATATTCAACATCGGAAGCGATACGGAGATCAGCATCAAAGACCTGGCCGAGAAGGTGAAGAACTTGGCCTCCAGCACGAGCCCAATAGAATTCGTACCCTATGACCAAGCATACGGGGTGGGGTTTGAGGACATGATGAGGCGGATGCCGGATCTATCCAAGATCCGCTCTTACATAGGGTATGAACAGCGAGTAGATCTCGAAGGAACCATCCGTAGTGTTCTAGAGTATTCCCGCCTTTCAGCCGGTTCCTAGCCGAATTTAAAAAACCTTGACAATACTGGCGGCCATCCATATGATTGCCAAGCGGGAGTTTAGAAGAAGGGAGTATGCTGTTTGGGGAATATGCTGTTGTTCGCTGGGGTCGGGCTTCTGGGGTTCAGTTTCTCGCTGGTATGCGTCCCGCTGAGTAGACGTATCTCCAATCTCCTCAATGCCGTCGATTATCCGGTACCGGAGAAGGTGCATGACGTGCCTATGCCGAGACTGGGTGGATTGGCCATCTTCGGCGGCTTCTGGCTGAGCATCCTGATCCTGCGGCTGGTCCATGCCGAGGTTCTGGCGGGCTTTGAGAAGCAGTTGGAGGGTCTCTTCTTCGGCAGTTCGCTCATCCTTGCGGTGGGTGTGCTTGATGACATCTTCGGACTGGGTGCGTTTGTGAAACTCCTGGTTGAGATAGGTGCAGCCGTACTTGTGGTGAGTTTTGGTTTCAGGGCCGCCCCGGCCGGGAGTCTGGGTTTCCTGGGTGGGTTCGGTGATCTATTGATCCCTGTGGGGAGCGTTATCTGGGTCATCTGGGTGACCAACGTGTTCAATCTTGCCGATGGCCTGGACGGTCTGGCTGCCGGAATCGGGGGGATTGCCAGCCTCAGCATCTTCGTAATCGGTATGAGTCTCGGGATTTCCTGGGTGGGCATATTGAGCATAATCCTGTTCGGGGTCTGCAGCGGTTTCCTGGTTCACAACTTCCCTCCCGCCAGGATTTTCATGGGAGACAGCGGGAGCCTGTTCCTGGGCTTCATGTTCGCCGCCGTGATCATGGGCTTCAGCGGTACCGACGGCGGGCACGGACTTACCCCTCTTGGCATGCTCCTTCTTGGTGTCCCGATGATCGATGGTGTAAGCGCGGTATTGAGGCGGCTGCACAACAGGACAAGCATACTCAAGGGTGACAGGGATCACCTGCACTACAAGCTGTTGCTCAGGAACGGCAGCAGGCGCAAGGTGGCTCTCACCATCTATCTGATGACACTGGGATTCAGCGGTCTCACGCTTCTCATATACTTCAAACTGAACGGCCAGGGCCCGCTTCTCGCGTTTGCCGGAACGTGCGTTGCCACGATCCTCTTCGTGAAAAGATTCCGGCTGTTGGAGCTCTATATAAGTAAATATCACCTGCTGCCCGGCAGGAGTGTTTCGGGCTTTCTCTTGGATGGGGACCCGGTGGTGGCGGTCGAGCCCGAGCCCGAAAAGCACCAGCGGGACCTCACGCCGGTGTCCTAATATAGCCCGGACTATTCACAAGCCCTCTGCTGCGGCGTCGTGCTTGTGACGTCATAGCTTAAGCGGTGACGCATCTGCCTGTGCCAGCGGTGTCATACCTGCTCGCCGCTCCTCGGCGTAGGCTTCGGATACGCCTCCGGTCGGCTCACTCGTTTTCCTTGCCGTCACCGGTATCTCCGTCACCTCGCGACGAGGTTTGTGAATAGTCCGGGCTACTACCTATCGATATAGTTCTTTTATCCTGCTCCAGGTACTTCGCTCGACTCTGTCGGGTGTGATCCCCGAGCCGGGCAGCTCCTCATAGGATATGTAGTCCAGTCGTGTCTGGCTCCCATCGAGCAGTTCGATCCTTACGGTGTAGGTCCCATCCAGCATGATTAGAAGTTCGCTCCCGGCGACTATTGAATAGTATACGCCGCTTCAGCCGATACCGAGACCATAGGTAGTGAAGACAGAAGTCAGGTCTACGTCGCCCGGTCCGGCACCGAAGACCGTGGATCGGATCGAACTCGTCAAATCAACGAGCCCCGCGGATCTGATTCTGTCGGTGAAGGATCCGTTTTCGATTGCCAGTGTGACCTCTATCCAGTCCCCCGGATAGTCAAGGCCTTCCACCGCCCTGCCCCCGCTTGCAGCGCTGCAGTCTATCCACATAATCGAATTTCCGCCCTCGTTGTGGTATGCCGTGAAGGTCTCCGCTTCGACGATAATGCCCTGAGCGTATGCTGCGCCCGTGGCAAGCGAGACCAGCCCGACAAGCAATAACATCTTACCCACGCGTCTCACCTCCTCTCAAGAACACAAAAGGTTACTAAACATGTTACCATTTCTGCTGAGATAATTCAACCGAAAAGAGTGAGTGGGGGATTGGTAGCGTCGGGCATGGAAACCGGACGCTACAACACCAACTCGAGGCGGGTCAGGAATGCTCAGATGCAAGGCCCACGAAGTCCCGAGGAACGAGGCGTACAGTTGCGTACGCCGCAGTGCACGCGGGACGAGTGAAACGCCGCAGATGGGCATTCCTGACCCGCCTCTGTGCCCGACGCTTATCTATACATCGACTTAATATCCCCCCACGTCGTGGGCCTCGTCTCGGTCGGGCCGGCACACACCACATAAAGCCGCCAGGCCAGCTCGACAAACCCGTACTGGCTCCCGTCAAGGGTTGTGTCCGCCCAGTCCTTAAACCTATAAGGCGGGCAGAACTCGAAGTCGACGCCGTAGTAGCCCGAGTGCATGGTAGGATAATGACCCGTGTATGGCCGGGGGTATAG
>JALGWN010000345.1 GCA_025774115.1 bacterium | reverse complement strand
GAATGTGTGGCAGCTGGGATCTACTTCGTCGTGCTCGAGCAGGGGGAGCATCGTGCGGTCTCCAAGATCGTCCTGCTCAGGTGATTCCGGCCGATCGGTGCCTCTTTCCGGCATGTATCGGCAGACGGTCGTGCCGGGCCCGTTCCGAACGGCCGGGGCCATTACTGCATATTGACAGACTGTGACGGTGGCCTTACGATTCACATAGCCCCGGCCGGTACCATGTAGTGGCAGAGGGCTTGTGAGTTATCCGGGCTATCCGGGCTGAACCGTCTTGGGAGGCGGTAGATGATTCCTTTAAGAGACAATGTACCCTCAAGGACCTTTCCCTTCGTAACGGTGGGTCTCATTGTAGTGAATGTCGTGATTTTCCTGATCGAATTCCTCGGGCTCGGACGCAGTGGTATGGCACAGGTCACCATACGCTTCGGTATGGTGCCTGCGGACCTCACGGCTTTCTTTACGGGAGAGCCAATCCCTGCAGGTCGTGCCGTACTCCCTCTGATTACATCGATTTTCCTCCATGGCGGTCTGGTTCACCTGCTGGGCAACATGTGGTTTCTCTGGATCTTCGGTGACAACGTGGAGGACAGGCTCGGCCACCTGCGCTTTCTCCTCTTTTTCGTGCTCTGCGGTGTAGTCGGCAATCTCGCCCATTACCTCTTCAATTCCGGTTCGCCGATTCCGGCCATAGGGGCGAGCGGCGCCATCGCAGGTGTGCTGGGGGCGTATCTCATCTCATATCCGAAGGCGAGAATACTGGTGCTGATTCCCTTCTTCTTCCTGTACCTTACCGAGCTCCCCGCCCTGGTGGTACTGGGTTTCTGGATTGTGCTTCAGTTCTTTAACGGCGCGGCGTCGGTGGTATATAGCCAGGCGACCGGTGGTGTCGCATGGTGGGCCCACATAGGAGGTTTCTTGGGGGGGATCCTGGTTTTCATGCTCTTCAGGCCCCGGCCGAGGGTCTCGCTACGGGTGTCGCGCAGAGCGACCTATGGCCGATAACGCTTGGGAAACCCGGCGGCCGGTCGAGCCGTCATAAAGCGGGAGGGTACACGATGAGACCGGATAGATTCACGATCAAAGCTCAGGAAGGCATGGCCGGTGCTCAGCGGATCGCTGCAGAGGGCAACAACCAGGAGATCGCGCCCGAGCATCTGCTCTCGGCCCTTCTCGGGCAGGACGAGGGCATAGTCGGGCCGATCTTGAAGAAGGTGGGGGCCGATCCCGAACTTGTAAGGCGGGACCTGGCCGCAGCCATAGAGAAGATGCCCAAGGTCTACGGAGCCGCAGAGGCCGGAGGCTATATGTCCCGGGACCTCAAGCGGGTCGTTGATATCGCTTTCAAGGAAATGGACCGGTTGAAGGATGAATTCGTCAGTACCGAGCATCTGCTTGTGGGTATCACGGATGTCGATTCGAAGGCCGGCGAGATCCTTGCCTCTAATGGGGTCACCAAGGATAACGTCTACAAGGCGCTGGTCGAGATAAGGGGAACACAGAGGGTCACGGATCAGACCCCTGAAGACAAGTATCAGGCGCTTCAGCGCTTTGCGCGCGACCTCACAGATCTCGCGGCGAAGGGTAAGCTCGATCCGGTGATAGGTCGGGATGATGAGATACGCAGGGTGATACAGGTGCTTTCCCGGAGGACCAAGAACAACCCTGTGCTCATAGGCGAGCCTGGGGTGGGGAAGACCGCGATTGTCGAGGGCCTGGCGCAGCGGGTTATGAAAGGTGACATACCGGAGACCTTGAAGGGCAAGCGTGTGGTCGCTCTCGATATCGGTTCTCTGGTAGCGGGATCCAAGTTCCGGGGCGAGTTCGAGGAGCGCTTGAAGGCGGTCCTAAAGGAGGTCATCGAGGCCGAGGGCGAGGTGGTGCTGTTCATCGACGAGCTCCATACGCTTGTAGGGGCTGGAGGCGCCGAGGGTGCGGTGGATGCCTCCAACATGCTCAAACCCGCCCTTGCCAGGGGTGAGCTCCGTGCCATAGGCGCCACCACGATCGATGAATACAGGAAACGGATAGAGAAGGACCCGGCGCTCGCACGGCGGTTCCAGCCCATCCTGGTGGGCGAGCCGTCGGTCCAAGACACCATCGCCATCCTGCGGGGCTTAAAGGAGCGCTATGAGGTGCATCACGGGGTAG
>JALGWN010000024.1 GCA_025774115.1 bacterium | reverse complement strand
ACGTGTGGTGATGGGAGGTGGTGGTGTGCTTTCAAGGGTCTTCACTTCAAGCGTCCTCGGCATTGACGGTCTGCTGGTTGAAGTCGAAGTCGATGTCTCCTTTGGTCTACCCCACTTCGGTATAGTGGGTCTCCCTGGGGAGGAGGTACGCGAGAGCAGGGATCGGGTCAGGGCGGCTCTCAAGAACAGCGGCTACAAGTTCCCGGCCGACCGGATAGTGGTAAACCTCGCCCCCGCTGCGGTCAGAAAAACAGGCGCCAGTTTCGATCTGCCGATAGCTGTCGGGATTATGCTTGCCAGCGGTCAGGTTACTACTTCTACCGGAGGCGACTATCTTGTGCTGGGTGAGCTATCACTTGATGGAAAGCTCAAGCGTATCAGGGGAGTCCTGTGCATGGCATCTGTCGCGGAGCGACACAGGCTGACTGCCATCCTGCTGCCGGCCGCGAATTCAAGGGAAGCGGCTGTGGCCACTCGTCGGCCGGTTTATGGAGCAGGGAGTCTGGCCGAGGTGCTGGAAATTCTGGACGGAAGGTCTGAAGCAAAGGTAGTCGATTATGAAGCCCCCTCCGAAGACCACCGGACCTGCGATGTGGACTTCAATGAAGTCAGGGGCCAGGAACATGCCAAGCGGGCCGTTGAGGTGGCCGCCGGGGGCGCACATAACATCCTGATGACGGGGCCTCCAGGGAGCGGGAAGACGATGATAGCCCGGAGGCTCCCCACCATTCTTCCCGGCATGACGAGGGACGAAGCCCTTGAAACCACCAAGATCTTTTCGGTTGCGGGGCTTCTGGAGCATGACGGGTTGCTCAGGGCTCGACCTTTTCGCTCGCCTCATCACACGGTGAGCGATGTCGCTCTGATCGGTGGTGGTACCATACCACGTCCGGGTGAGGTGAGCCTGGCCAACCACGGAATTCTCTTCTTGGACGAATTCACCGAGTTCACGCGAAGTGCTCTGGAGGTTATGAGGCAGCCTCTGGAAGATCGTGTAGTCACTATCGCACGGGCTCGCGCCACTGCGACCTTCCCCGCAAATTTCATGCTGGTCGCGGCTATGAACCCTTGCCCATGCGGCAACCTCACAGATCCCAGGAAGGCATGCAGGTGCACCGTCCGGGATATCGGGCGGTATCGGCAGAAAATCTCGGGGCCCCTACTCGATCGTATCGACATCCACATCGAAGTACCACCGGCAAGGTACAGCGATATATCCGGCACAGATCTGAGTGAGAGCAGCGCTTCGATAAGGGCGCGGGTGACGAGGGCCCGGAGTATTCAGACTGCGAGGTTCGAAAGCGAGCGCAAGGTCTTTGCGAATTCCCAGATGCCGGTTCGCTTGATCCGGGCGTTCTGCAGGATCGAAAAGGAGGGGCGCGATCTCTTGAGATCCGCCTGCACTAAGTTGGGTTTGAGCGCGAGGTCCTATTCCAAGGTGCTTAAGGTCGCCCGCACCATTGCCGACCTTGACGGGGTTCTCGATATCGAGCCCCGCCACCTGGCCGAAGCCATCCAATACCGCTCCTATGATCTGCCCTGAAACTTCGATGAACTGCGGTGTCAGGCTTGCATACTTGCATATTTGAAGTCTCTGTTGTCGGGCTTGCGTGTTAGGAGGTGTCGAAATGGGTCGAAAACCGAGGATTCATCTCCCAGGTGGTTTCTACCATGTAATCCTGCGTGGGAACGACCGCCAAGTGATTTTCCATGAGGACTCAGATCGGGAGCGATTCTGTGTTCTGGCGGAGCAGGGTCTGGAGCGATTCCAGCACAGGATTCATGCTTTCTGTCTCATGATCAACCATGTTCATCTTATAGTCCAGGTTGGCGAGGCCCCTCTATCGAGGATTGTCCAGAGTCTCGCGTCAAGTTATGCTCGCTCGATTAACCGCAAGTATAATAGATGCGGGCACCTCTTCCAAAACCGTTACAGGGTGGTATTGGTGGATGTGGATCCCTACCTGCTGGAACTCATTAGGTATGTGCATCTAAATCCGGTCCGGGCGCACATCGTCAGCGAACCAGATTGCTTCAAGTGGAGTTCTCATCGGAGATACCTTGGTGAGCGGCTTTTTCCTTGGGTAACCACGGGGTTCGTGCTGGGCATGTTTGCCGAGAGAGTCAGCACTGCACGACGGTTGTATAGCGACTTTGTACGTATGCCTCAAGATACAGCTGAGACTCAGAAACTTCTTGCAGACGACACAGTTGATGACCGCACTCTCGGCGGCGACTCTTTCTTGGCGACAATTCTCGAGAGGACGCGGGACTCAACTGGCGCAGCCGTTGTTTTTGATAGCATCATCCGACTCGTCTGCGAGACATACGAAGTTGCGGAAGATGATATTGTATCCAAGTCCCGCAATAGACCTCTCTGTGAGGTCCGAGCTGTGCTCGCGCTACTTGCGCGGGATACAGGCGCGATATCTTTGTCTGTGCTGGGTCAGCGGCTGGGTCGAGATTCGTCAACCCTGAGTCGCATAGCATGGAATCTTGAATTGAGGGCTCGTAGAGATGAGAATCTCGCCAAGCGCTTGGCCACCATCAGGAAAGCAGTAGCGGGAAACGCAATAATGCACGCCTGACACCGGGTTGCTCCTTTTCCCCTTTTCCGCCTTCTGGCTTGTTGCGTTTTGCTTATGAACGAAGTACTATCATGAACCGCGCCGCATTGTAGACGATCTCATAAGCGCAGTCCGGTTAAGAAGCAGCAGAAAGGTTTTAGGTTGCTCCACATCTTCGTAGACGCCGACGCCTGTCCGGTGAAACAAGAAGTCTACAGAGTAGCCAAACGTTATGACCTGAAGATCACTCTGGTAGCGGCGTCATGGATGCGTATCCCGGAAAGCAGCAGGTTGACCCTTGAGGTCGTCGGTGACGCCCTCGACGCCGCCGATGACTGGATTGTCGAGCACATCGAGGCCGACGATATCGTGATCACAGGGGACATACCTCTTGCGGCGCGGTCCCTTGAAAAGGGTGCGTACGTTCTCGGGCACAAGGGCAAGCCGTTTACAGACGCCAACATCGGCCCGGCGTTGGGCACGCGCGATCTGCTCTCGGAGCTGCGTGTGATGGGTGAGATCACAGGTGGCCCCCCGCCGTTTTCCAAACGGGACCGCTCTCTCTTCCTCGAGCAGCTGGATCAGGCAATCAACGCGATCCGCCGCAAACCGGCGTGAACGACGATGACCGGGAACAAGACGGGTGGGGATCTTTCGGTGTGGGATTGCCGGGTGCATCGTACTACTTCGAGACTGCTGCGCCCCCTCTTTTTCCATGAGCAGTTTTCGGGTAAAGGTCCTGATTCTATGGCACCTCTATCGATAAGGTTTGAGAGATTCCAGCAGGTCGGAGTCAACAACGGCACCGAGCTCAGTAGCTTTGTCACAATGGACTATGGCAAGTTCGTAATTACCCTTAAGGCGATAGATAAGGGCCAGGCTCACATGTGGCCACGGGAGGTCGGGATCAATGGTTAGCGCCTGCTGGTACTCTGAAAACGCCTCATCCACACTTCCTCTCACGATATGTGCGTTCCCAAGGCAGCCATGTGCCTGTGCACAATCCGGGTCGATGGCCAGGGTCCTCCTGCACTCCGAAATAGCTTCTTCTGTCTTGCCGTTCCGTACGTATGCGTGAGCAAGATTCATGCGCACCCCTATGAGATCGGGGTTAATTCCCAGCGCAATTTGATATCGGGATATGGCCTGATCCAGGTTCCCCTTCATCAACTGGGCGTTTCCCAGGCTGTTATGCGCCTGCGCACTGTATGGGCTGAGGGCCAGGGCCTTGTGGTACTGAGCTATACCATCATCGATTCTCCCCATGTGACAGTACATCGCTCCAAGGCTGTGATACGCATCGGCGAATTCCGGGTCAAGCGCTATTGCCTGCCGAATCTCCGATATCGCGCTCCCATATTCTCCCTTTTTTCCATAGGTAATTCCCAGACCAAGATAAGCTCTGGCGCTACTCGGGGTACGGAGGAGTGCTCGCCTGAACTCCACTATGGCCTTATCATACATGCCTTTTTCACAGTAGGCGTCTGCGAGGACAAGGTGGGCCTCCACCGCTTTCGGATTCTGCTCCAGCGTCTTCGCTGCAAGTGAATGCTGGGAGCGCCAATCCAGGTTTCTTCTCACCGCGAGCGATGTGTACGCCACCAGGAGAACCGTTAGTGAGACCAGTCCGATTTTCGTGTATAGTCCTCCCCTCGGAACTCTTGCCGGACGATAAGCCACACTGTGAATCACAGCCCCCACCGCCATACAGAAGCCTATTGAAGGAACATAAAGGTAGCGTTCGGCCATCAAAGGAACCGGGAACCGGGTGACCGCAAGAAGGTTTGATATCGGGAGTATTGTCACCACTACCCAGGCCAAGCCAAAAGACAGGACTTTGCTGAAGCGATAGGTCACGAATATGGTGATGAGAAGCAAGACCACGGAAATAAGAGGAAGCAAGGCATGCGGTTGCGAAAAAGACCTTGACCAAGGAAAATCGGGTGTAAAGGAGAGATTGACCGGGAAAAGAAGCAGATGGGAGTAGCGATGGAGTGCCCTAGCGGCTGTTAGTCCCTGAAGCCCGAAGCCGATTCTGTCCAGGGTGAACGCTTCTCCCAGTCCGGTAGTTGAGGCCACAACCGAGTACAGCAGGCCAATAGCAACCAGGGGGGCAAGAGGGGGCACTAGTCTCTTCCACAGACTCTTGCCCGTCCTCCCGGACCCGAAATAGATTTCGTACAGAACCAGAACCAGGGGGAGGGCAACGGCAGCCTCCTTGCAGAGAAGAGCCAGTATGAAGGCCAGGACGGATCCGGCATAGAGGAAATGCCTGGATGTTCCGGCCGATTTCCGAAACCTGATATACAGAAGGAGCGACACCAGGAAAAAGATCCCCATAGTAACATCTGTCCTGCCGGCAATATAGGTCACCGCCTCGGTGTGTACCGGATGTGTGGCAAACAGCAGGGCGACAATCAGCGGTGCAAGACCATACCCGAGTATCGCCGCGGCGACAAAATAGACTAGGACACCGACGACCGCATGCAGCGTGGTATTCGTGATGTGAAAGCCCATGGGAGTTGCACCCCACAGGTGATAATCGACCACATGGACCATGTAAGGAATGGGCCGGTAGAATGCGCCCGCATCGGGAATGAGAAGTTCACGAAACATCGATGTCATGGACATGCCCCTTGCCCAGGGCCTGTCTTCCCAGCGAACGTGATCCGTTGCGACAAATGATCCCGTGAGTGAATTCGCGTAGACCCCAAAGGAGACGGCGATCAGCAAAAGAACGCATCCCCAACGGTACCTATTGCTCTTCTCCCAGGCCTGAGATGCCAAAACATTTCTCCCGCAGATATCTGCTTGCCATGCGCTCTGCCGATTATACCATGAGGAGAGAGGTTGTCAAAGGAGCGGGCTTTGGAGGACAATGGTAACACACGATAGCCCGCCCGTTTTATTGCCAGGAGCCATGTTTCCCAACTACGGTATGCATGAGGTGATTGGCTTCTTCTTGGCTCTCATCACGTAGATCATGCAGCTTAGAGTGCGCGGAATTGAATTTCCGTGGCGAAGGAGAAAAGGAGGCACGGGGCAGGGTACAGAGGGGGCTTCAGTCTGAGTCGGGCTCGGTGTCGTCCTTAGGGAACTCTTCCGGTATGATCTCGCCGGGGAGGGCGCTGTAGAGGTTCTTTATCTCGTCCTCATACTCCTCAGGCGCTTCCACGATGCCCCAGCCCTTCTGGGCCTGGAAGAGGCCGTCATAGGCCGAGTCATGGTACGACCTCATACGATGTGGTATGCCACGATCCTTGAGCAGGTCTTCGACAATCTTGGCCTCCAAGTCGTTATTAAGAACCACGATCTTCTTGTATTGTTTCACTTGAGCATCCCTCCTAAGCGTTGCTAATCCAATGGTACTACAGCCGTCTCATCAAGTCAAAGCAATCGAGGGTGTGGAGGCGGCATCCTCCCTCAATGCACCAGAAGCATCTTCTTGCCTGCGGCCGGCCCGTTGCTCTCCACCCGGCAGAAGTAGACGCCCGGCGCCACGGGTCTTCTCAGGTCATCCCTACCGTCCCAATTGACCATGAAGGTGCCCGGGGGTGTTTCTCCTCCTGCCAGCGTCCGCACCTTTCTTCCCATGGCATCGAATACGGCCAGGCGAACGGGAGCGACCTCAGTACCGGTCAGCGTGTAGGTGATGGTTGTCGATGAGACGAAGGGGTTGGGATGGGTGTAGACCGTGACCGCCGCGGCATCATCGCGGTTTTCGGGCACAGAGTCGACGGAGGCCATGGGTTGCTGCGTAAAGACTATGTCGAAAGGAGGGAGCCCCACATCGACAAAGGCCACCTGACTGTCGGTTGTGGTGTCATAGATACGCACACCGGGTTGGGTGAGGTCCCTGTCGCAGAGATAGAGTTCCAGCTGGCGGTTGAGCTCGATCCCCGCAAGTGAAGATCCCATGCCGGAGGTCTGCCGGAAGAGCGTATCGGTGACGGCCCCGGTCGGCTCATCAAAGCGGACAAGGCGGGCGAAGTTGTTCGGCCAGATTGCGGCATCAAGCACGACGACGTAGCCTGCCCCTCCGGGGGCGAGCACCACATCGGACACATCGCCCCCCAGAGCCTGCTCGGTTAGGATAACCCCCTCGCTCTTAAGGCCATATGGATCGACGACCTCAATGCCCCCATCCATCACGCTCCAGGCCCCGAGACAGCCCACATATAGATGCCCTCGACAGCGATCATATCGCAGCTCCGTGTAGGGATTGGGGAGGCTCAGGACAATGGGTTGTATGCCTGCCGAATCAGGGTTACAGTCCACGAGTGTGTCGGCCGCCACATCGATTACCGCGATCTTGCCCGGGCCGTCGGGGAGCCAGGTCATGCGGTCTATGCTGTTTAAGGTGACGAATAGCCTGTCGCCTACGATCTCCATCCTGTCCATCTCGGGAATGCCGTCCGCATCGGCAAAGGGAGAGAGATCGATCACTCCGAGCGAATCCCCGGAATAGGGGTGCACAATTAGGAGGGTTTTCCATTCATAGCGGGACACATAGGCCTTGGTATTATCCACCAGTCTTATGTCGTGGGGATTGGAGCCGTTTCCGACCGAGTACTGGCCTATGGTCGTAAAGAGGGAATCGTTATCCACGATCTGGATATTGTCGGCCATGTAGCGGTTAACCACGAAGATCGTGTCCTCCGTCCAATCGTAATGGGCAACGGCATCGGGATTCACGGGCTCAATACTTACCATGGCAGCCCGCGGCGGAGCGATCTCGATTGTGGAGTAGTAGCCGGCCGTATAGTAGTCGGTGGTAACAATGAAAGCGTGCTCGCCGGCCCCTGCTTGCTCCTCGGACCCGGCAGGCGAGAAGGCTGCGAGCAGAGTACCAAGACCTGCATAGATAATCAAAGCGGCGGTACCTCTGGCGCTTGTCGGTCCTAACCTCATGTTGCCCTCCATTTCTCCTGTCGGTCTATAGATCCAGTGACACTGCTCCGGACACCGAGCGTCCGGGCATAGGGTAGCCCATCACGTCCTCGAAGCGCTCATCGGTCAGATTTCTTACCTCCAGCGTGAAATCGGTACCCTGAAGCCCGGTTGGTATGGTGAATGCGACCGTGTGAAGCCTGCGAACGGGAAAGAGCGGTCCCTGGTTGCTGGGGGTCTTGCCGTTATAGGCATTCCAGTAGTTCCCGCCGATATGGTTGAACCTGTATATGGCAGCGATCCCCGCATGCGTCCAGCCCAGCTCGGCGGACGCCTCCATCTCGGGACGGTGGGGCAGGTGCTTGCCGTTAAGGTAAGAGATGGGGCCGGTATTTATGGCCCTGAGGAGCGTGAGGTTGCCGGCGACACTCAAACCGTGCCATGTCCCATAGGAGAGTGAGAACTCGTGCCCGTCGATCTCTGCCTCGTCCACGTTGGTCGCCTGCGACGCCCCCGCGAACGGCACGTAGACAAACATGATGAGCCGTTTGACATCCGACCAGAATCTCGCGTACTCGCAGGCCAGGTAGCCGGTCGCGCCGATACCTTGCTCGAAACGAAACCCCAGATCGCGATTTAGCCCCGTCTCCGGCTCAAGATCGGGGTTGGGTACGATCATACCGCGGTAACCGAAGAGTTCCATCAGCGTAGGTACTCTGTAGTGGCGGCCGTAATTGGCCTTTATTGAGAGGCCGCGACCGGGAGCGAAGACAAGGCCGACACTCCCGGAGGTGAGGTTGTGAGTGACCCTGGCTTCAACGAGGTTCCGGAAGTAAGACGCCATGTCGGCGCGCACCGATTCGAAGGGCCGGGTATGATCGGTATATCGCTCGTATCTTACGGATGGAACAAGCCTCAGATGGGCCCGGGCGAGGGAGATCTCATCCTCCAGGCTTAAGGCAATCGTAGTGCGCCTTTGCGTTGCCCCGGTCACGGTCTCAAGGAAGTTCTCTTCGGGCTGAAACGCTTCCCGGCGGAGTGATACCAGGCCTCTCAACGATTGCCGTAGCCGCGGGAGGTGGACCTGCCACCTGAGGTCGGCACCTATTGAAGTTGTCCGGTTTTTCTCGTCGGGCTTAACACCCGCCTTCTTGGGTCTGCGATCTTCAAAGTGGTCCAGTTTGAAAAGGTAATGTGTGCCTATCCGGATCTCTGCAGGCACACCCAGGAGGAATCTCCTCCGCCATCCCAGGTGGAAGAGATCATAGGTTTTTGTGATGCGCTCGCTCGAGGATTGGACCGCGCTGTAACCGGGGAGGCCCTGGCGGCGGTAATAGAACTGGTTTGAAGCAATGAGGCTTCCGCCGACCACCTGTCTCCTGGCCTTTATGAGGCCTTCGTATTTGGTGAGGTCGTTGTTTATCCTCCTGACCGTCTCATCGTCCTCGGTGTTATAAGGCGTTCCGTTATCGTCGAGGAACTTGAAGTCACCTTCGCTTGTAACAGCCGACCCTATGGCCAGGAGGTCGAAGTCCGGCCGGGAGAGACCGTAACTGGCCTCATACTTCCCTGTGGACAACGAGCCATAGGAGGCCGAGAGCGCACCCCGGCCTCGATCGCCGGGCTTTCTGGTGACCACGTTTATCACGCCGCCTATGCTGCTCCCGGAAAGGTCGAAGGGGCCGAAGCCCCGGTAAACCTCGATCCGCTCGACCGATGCCATGGGAAGATCGGCAAGATCGGTGGCCCCTGCATGGGCCATACTCAGGGGGATGCCGTCGATATAGACATGCACCTGTTTTCCGGATGAACCCCTGACCGATGCGGTGCTATAGGCGCCGTAGCCTCCCATACTCTGAACATGAACTCCGACGGTCCGGGCGATATAGTCTGCAGCGCTTGATATGCGCCTGCTCGCATCGTCCACCGGGATGATGGTGACAAACGCGGGGCGGCTCCTTATCTCGTCGAGGTCCGAGATGCGCTGGGCCTCGACGAGGATCTCGGGGACCGAATATACGGTATCGCGGAAGGCCACCTCTTGCGCGTGCGCAGAGACAGCGATCAGGATTGGAGAGATGAGGCCTATCAAGAATGTGATCTGTGCTTTCACCGAGAACCCCCGCCCGGCCGACGGCTGCCCACGGAAACTCCCGGGAAAGCAAAAAACCCGATCCATGCAACAAAGGGTCGGGTACACCCACCCCTTTGCCCTCGAAGAGTTCCATGGGTTTCTCCCGGCAGGTTTCCTGGCTCGTGGCTCGAACGATCAGCCTCGCCTTCCAGGCACAAAGGCCCGTGGCGTCTTGAGGCCGATCTCGCCAATCACAGTGGCGGGACCGCGGAGGATTCGCACCTCACTTCCCTTTTAGAGTCCCTGACACCGGGAGAAATATTCTATTTTCACACTCCCAATCTACCAGGGGGCAAGCGGCATGTCAAGCTACTCAAACCGACGCTACAGGAGACCTGCGTGGCACCGTCACGGGCCATTCGAGTCCGGGCCGGTGGCGAAAACCGAAAGATGGGGGGAAAGCAGAGTGACATCGCCACGCGTTCCCTTTATACTGTGTTGTTACACAATCGTCTTGACTCCAAAGTGAAGGTATCGGATGGGGACAATCTCCAGGCCGGTCATGACCGAGGGACCGGTAGGAAAGACACTGATAAGACTCACGATTCCCATGGTTTTCGGCATGATAGGCATGGTGGCCTTCAACCTCGTTGACACCTTCTATGTGGGGAGGTTGGGTACAGATCAGCTCGCCGCCTTGAGTTTCACCTTCCCGGTTATCCTCGTAATCAGCAGTCTGGCCCTAGGCCTCGGGACCGGAGCCTCGGCGGTCATATCCCGTGCAATAGGTGCGGGGGACCATGACCGCGTCAGACGGCTCACAACAGACAGCCTTGTGCTTTCGGTCGTTGTGGTAATGGCCTTCGTCGTCCTGGGGCTTATGACGATAGGCCCTGTTTTCTCCATGTTGGGTGCCACCGAACAGACGTTGCCCTTCATAAGGCAATACATGCGGATCTGGTACCTGGGTGTGGGTTTCGTAGTTATTCCGATGGTGGGAAATAACGCAATAAGGGCGACCGGGGACACCAAGACGCCCGGCATAATAATGCTTGTGGCCGTGGCGGTAAACGCAACGGTGGACCCCCTGCTGATATTCGGCCTGGGGCCTTTTCCCAGGATGGAAATAGCCGGTGCCGCGCTGGCCACAGTCATAGCCAGGGCCACGACATTCGTAGTCGCTCTCTGGGTCCTCGGGCATCGGGACAAGATGCTTACCCTCAGATTTCCGGGTCTTGGGGCGGTCGCTGACTCATGGAAGAGGATTCTCTTCATAGGGCTTCCTACCGCTGCGACCAGGGCGATTCTGCCGGTATGCATCGGTATTGTGACCAGGCTCGTGTCATCCTACGGGACCGAAGCCGTGGCCGGTTTCGGGGTGGCGACTCGGATCGAGTTTTTCGCGCTCACAGTGGTTCGGGCGCTGTCATCGGTCCTGATGCCTTTCGTGGGTCAAAATTGGGGGGCGGGCAAGCTGAAGCGAGTCGCACGTGGAGTGGCCTACAGTAACCGCTTCTCCGTCATCTGGGGGGGAGTGATGTTCGGGATTCTGGCCCTGGCGGCCCGGCCCCTCGCATCGATGTTCAATGACACACCCGGGGTGGTCGAGGTGGCCCGGCTCTATCTCAGGATCGTACCGGTAGGTTACGGTTGCTACGGTGCTGCCCTGCTTGTCGTCGCCGCCCTCAATGCTCTCAACCGGCCGCTTCATGCCGCCGGGCTTTCGGCTTTTCACATGTTCGCCCTGTACGTGCCGCTCGCCGTAGTCGGCTCCAATGTGTTTGGCATGGAGGGGATGTTCGCCGGTCTGGCCGCCTCATTCTTCGGTGCCGGTGTGGCGGGCCACTTCCTTCTCAAGAGTGAAATCCGCAAAGAATCCGCTGTAGCCTGAGAGTACTGAACGTCGGGCGCAGAGACCCCACCACCGTCGGGGATCGAACCCCGACGCGCTACACAGAGCCCATTACCAGAGAAGTGGCAAGGCCACCCAGGCGGTGTTGGAGCCTCGCTACTGCAGACGCCTGCTACGTTTTTTCTCAAGTCGTCTCTCGGGCGCCGCCGATAGATAGGACTGTGAAATGGAAAAAGGAGACAGGCATGTCAAGTATGAGACCCGCATCTGAGAAAAGGTCCTATCTGTCGCATGCGATTCGCGGCTACCGGGGCTATGCTTCCTCCCGGGTGGCGCGCAAGACCGACGAGGTCTTCTCTGAGGAGATTCTCTCGAAGCTCAGCGATACAATGGCCACAATAGGTAGGATGAGAAGGCTGGCCGGGGGTACCCTTGCTCCAGAGGCGATTCCCAGTCTGGATGTTCTGGTTCAGAGTGTCGACCGGCTTGCCAAGTATGTGGCTCAAACCGAGCCCACCGATGATAAGTTGCTTCAGACCCTCGAGGAAGGCAAAGCCGATGAGATCGTCGGTCTGGACTCGGATGTAATGGAGAAGATCGGTAACGTCAATCAGGTCCTCTCCATGATGGATCTCGAGGCAGGCGTAGGAATATCGCCCGATGAACTCGATTCGATCTCGGAGCTGATTGACGATCTGGCCGACTGCCTGAGAAAACGCTCGATGCTCATTACCGGCTAGAGCCGGCAGCCATTTCCTTTATGAGAGCGAGCGCAATCTCATTCCGCTGTATCTGATTGGTGCCTTCATAGATCTGGGTGATCTTTGCATCGCGCATCATCTTCTCGACAGGATAGTCGTTCAGACATCCGCGTTCGCCGAAAAGGCCTACCGCATCCGATGCAACCCGCATAGCTATGTCGGAGCAATAAAGTTTGGACATAGCCGATTCCTTGGTGCTTCTGGTCTTGCCGCTGTCCACCATTCTCGCAGTAGCATAGAGCAGTGCCCTCGAAGCTTCAACCTCAGTGGCCATGTCTGCGAGCTTGTGCTGGATTCCCTGTGAGGAAGCAAGGCTCTCTCCGCCGGCAGGGTGAGAAGTCGTGAATGCAATGGCCTCCTCGAGAGCACCGGTAGCAATCCCGAGTGCCTGGGCGGCCACGCCGGGCCTGGTGGCGTCGAAGGTGCGAAGCGTGAGGATGAGGCCCATTCCCTCTCTCGCCAGAAGATTCTCCTTGGGAAGGCGGCAGTCATCGAATACCAATTCGCGTGTCGAGGAAGCCCGGATACCGAGTTTATTCTCTTTCTTGCCGAAATCAAAACCCGGGGTGTCTTTCTCGACGACGAAAGCCGATATTCCGCGTGCACCCTTCTGCTTGTTCGTCACAGCCATCAGGGTGTAGATGTCCGCATCACCGCCGTTGGTTATGAAACACTTGGCCCCATTGACAATGTATGAGTCGCCGTCCTTGACGGCGGAGGTGGTCATCGCTATGGGATTGCTTCCGGCTTCGTGTTCGGTCAATGCAAACGCAGCAACCTTCTCACCCTTGGCGAGGGGTGTCAGGTATTTCTCTTTCTGCTCATCGTTGCCCCCGAGCAGAATGGGATAAGCGCCCAGAGCCGTCCCGGCCAGACAGAGCGCTATGCCGGCGTCCACCCTGGATAGCTCCTCAACCACGAGCACCAGTTCGAATACGCCCATACCGCGTCCCCCATACTCCTTGGGGATATAAACACCGAACAGGCCCGCGTCAGCCAGTAGTCTGACTATATCCCAGGGATAGGTTCCCTCGCGGTCGTACTGACGCCTGACCGGCTTCATGTTCTCTTCCGCGATCCCGCGTGCAACAGCTACAAGATCCTTCTGCTCGTCTGTAAGATTGTAATCCAAGATGATCCCTCCTTTGAGTACTTGGAGCGACCACATACTATCCCAGGACCCTGTTGCTCGTCAACCCCCCTAAAATCTTGACGGAGACGGGAGGCTCCTGATAAAGTGAGCGGCGAGGTCTGTCATGCAACTTTCTCCCGATGTTTCGCATGTGTTGGCCGGTCTCATCAAGCAGATGGCCGGGGTCCGCGAGGAACGCAAAGTGTGGTCTCTGACGCTCGGTGCACTTGCCTCCCATCTCGAAGCCACCGCCGGCGCCGTCTTGCTTCACAAGAGATCAAGCGGAGACCTCTATAAGGTGAAATCGATCGGTGAGGGTGAGATCTGGCGGAGGGATACGCTGCTCGACTTCTTTCACAACCGGAAGCCCGAACTCGACGCAAACACGGTCATGGCGCCGGTCCGCGTGGGAAACCGTGTGGTCGGTGTGCTCGCACTTGGGCGGGCAGGAGGGTTCCGGAGGGGAGTGGGAAGGGAGGCGACGGAGATCCTCAAGTGCGTGGGGCAGTTGACGGGCTACCGCCGGGAGCTGGGCGTGGAGCGTGCCGGGTGTGCCATCGGCAAGGCCGCTCTCGGGCACGTAAAGCCTAAGGATGTCGCCTACAGGATACTTCACCAGCTCAGGCGTTTCATAGACTATGACCACGGTGCGTCGGTCTTGGGTGCGCTGGATGAGGCGACCGGGTGCGTGCTTGCCCGGCAGGTGGCATGGACCAAAGGACGGAGCGATCTGGTAGGAGAGACCGTCTCCATCGGATGGAAAGACCTTCCTCCCGGCCCCGATGCAGCCGTCCTCACTCAGGTGTCCTCCTCACTCTGGGATACGCTGGACCGGCTGAGGGAGGACAGATCGCCGCCGAAGAAGTCGATCATGATTGGCCCCCTGACCGATGACGGCGAGAGGCTGGGCCTCATAGAGATATCAAGCAGCACCTCAGACTTTTTTCTGGACAACGATACTGCGATACTCTCAAGATTCTTGCCGTACCTGACCTGGTGTGTAAGGTGTATGAAAGATGTTCCCGAAAGCACAGGAGGTTCTCATGGTTAGTCCCATGCCTGTCGGTACCCTGCTCGGCTTCGGTCTCCCGCCTGTTGCCTTCATAATAGCCATCATGTGCTTCTACGTTTTCACTTCCGAGGAGGAGTAGGATGGATATGACTCTGGCCATTGCATTCCTCTGGAAGAACGCGTGTGCCATTTCCGATGCCCTGTGCGATAAGGTGCCCGGACCCATGGAGGTCTTCCTCAGGGGTTTCGCGACCTGGTCCGAGAGGCTCTACGAACTCGTCCCCGGCCTTGTTGTGAGCCTCGTGGTTGTCCTGGTGGTGAGTCTTCTCACAAGGCCTCTTTCGGGGCAGGCGACGGGGGCTGTTGACTGACCGGGAGGCGTGTGTTAGAATCGCGCTCGATCATTGGGAAAACCTAAACCAAACGGGGGTTAGCCGTGTTAATCGGTAGAGACGAGAGCAGGTGCACCGGCTGCAGGACCTGCCAGCTGATATGTGCCCTATGCCACTTCAAAGAGAACAACCCCAAGAAGGCGGCTATCGGTATAATGGGTGAGTTCCCTGCTCCGGGCAGGTACCGTATCAGTCTATGTACCCAGTGTGACAAATGCATCGACGCATGTCCGGAGGAAGCGATCAGCAACGTCGAAGGCATCATCAAGATCGACCCGGAGAAGTGTACCTGTTGCCTGGTGTGTGTGGATGCTTGTCCTTTCGGGGCCATTTTCACCCACCGGGAATTCGAGATTCCGTTCATATGCGATGTCTGCGGAGAGTGCGTAAATATCTGCCCGACCAAGGCACTTCTTTGGAAAGAGTAAGGATGGAGGCCTAAAGTGAAACCCGGCTACGGTGGCAGGATACTGAGGATAGACCTCACTGAGGGCAAGGTAAGCAAAGAACCGACGCCCGACGACCTTATAAAGGATTACCTGGGGGCGAGGGGATTCATCATCCGCACCCTCTATGGGGAGCTTGCTCCGGGTACCGATTCCTTGAGTCCGGAAGCCATATTCCTGACGGCCGCCGGGCCGCTCACGGGACTCTTCATCCCGTCCTCCGGGAAGATACAGTCCGGAGGCAAGTCCCCGATTACCGGTGGCTATGGGGAGAGCAATTCGGGAGGGCATTTTCCTGCTGAACTGAAGCTCGCAGGCTACGATATGGTCGTCCTTGAGGGCAAGCATGATAAGCCCTGTTACATCGTCATCGACGATGATGATGTGAGAATAGAAGCCGCCGGCGATCTCTGGGGTAAGGGTTCCATCACCACCGAGGAGATGCTCAAGAAGAGCCTCGGTGAGGATTTTCAGATCGCCACGATTGGACCGGCGGGGGAGAACCTCGTCAAGATCGCCTGCATAACCCATGATTTCGGACGCCAGGCAGGCAGGACCGGCCTTGGGGCGATCCTGGGCTCGAAGAAGGTCAAAGCCATCTGTGTCCGAGGCACCAAGACAATCCCCGTCCACGATATCGATGGGCTCATGAAGGTGGGCCGGCGCATGTATGAGCAGTGCTTCACCAACCCCGCCTTCGAGCTGTGGCAGACCTATGGGACTTCGGCGGTCGTCAACTGGGCCAATCGCATCGGCGCTTTCCCGACCCGGAATTTCCAGGGGGGCTACTTCGAGCAGTTCACCAACATAAGCGGGCCCCGAATGAGAAAGGACATAGTGCTCATCAACAAGGCGTGTTTCTAATGCGCGATGTGTTGCGGGAAATACTGCCGGACCACGACCGATGATTACGATGTCCATGTCGAAGGCCCCGAATACGAAACCACGGCCATGATAGGCGGGAACTGCGCCCTTGGGAGCATCAAGGATATAGCCTACGCCAACTTCCTCTGTGACGATTACGGGATAGATACCATATCGGGCGGGAGCATCATAGCATTTGCGATCGAGTGTTTCGAGAAGGGTATTATCGATGAGAAGGACACCGGTGGGGTGACGCTTAAGTTCGGAGACCCCAAGGGCGTTTTCGCAATGGTCAAGAAGATCGCTCTGCGTCAAGACATAGGCGACCTTCTGGCTGAAGGCACCAAGAAGGCTGCCGAGACTCTGGGCAAGGGCACAGAGAGGTTTGCAATGCAGATGAAGGGTCTCGAGCAGAGCGGCTACGAATCCCGGTGTGCGCCTGCCATGCTGCTGTCATATATGACTTCCGATATAGGGGCACATCACAGGCCTTCCTGGGCGGTCACCCACGACCTGGCGACCGGGAGGGACAGTGTAGAGGGTAAGGCGGCCAAGGTCATAGAACTTCAGCACACCAGGCCTCTCTTTGATACCCTGGGGGTATGCAGGCTACCCTGGATCGAGATGCAGGTTCCGGTGAGCGACTATGCCGAGGCATACCGGAAGGCCACGGGGATAGACTACAGCGAGGAGGAACTTCTCGGAATCTCCGAGAAGATATGGAACCTGACCCGCATGTTCTGGGTGAGGGAGTTCCCTGATTTCGGAAGGCCTTACGATTTCCCTCCGGCCAGGATCTATGAGGAGAAACTGAAGGGCGGCTCGACCGACGGCGGCGTGTTGGGACGTGAGAAGGTCGAGGCTCTGCTGGACGACTACTATAAACTCAGGGGCTGGACCAAGGACGGTATACCCACACCGGAGAAGCTTAAGTCACTGGGACTCGATTGGGTAATCAAGGATCTGAAGTAGATGCGATGACGTCCCGCATAGCGTTGCCACTCCCGTGGCAACGAGCCGTCTCTGTAGCGTCGGGTCTCCGTGCCCGACGGGTCTTTGGCTTCCCGGGCGAAACCGCGGAGGATCGCACAGCCACGCTGGATCTGGTCGAACACCTCGGTACCAGAGGTGCCGTCACCAACATGCATTTCTTCATGCCCCTGCCCGGGACTGCTCTGGCGGGGGCACGACCGGTTTTTCTCAGCGAGGGTGTGAGGAGAAGGCTTGATAGATTCGCCCAGCAGGGCATATTGAGAGGCAGATGGCGTCGCCAGGAAAAGATCTCGAGAAAGTGGGTATGCCGGTGAGAAGGCCGAAACCCCTGCCGGTGAAGCTGTTCTGCGGGCTGATCGGCTCCGAAGATCGCTTTGCCGAAGCTCTAACGTGCTTGGAACTGGAGTTCGGACCGGTGGACTTTGGGAGCCGGCCGGCACCGTTCGACTTCACCGATTATTACAGAGATGAGATGGGCCCTGACCTCACGCGCAAGTGGATAGCCTTCACCGGGCTCAAGGAGCGCGCTTATCTTGCTCTTGCCAAACACATTGCAGTGGGCATTGAGGAGCGTCTTGCCCCCCATGGAAGCCGAACCGTCAACATCGACCCCGGCTATGTCGATGACGCCCAGGTGGTGCTCTCCACCGCGAAGAATTTCGCCCACCGTGTCTATATCGGCATGGGCTACTATGCCGAGCCTACCCTGGTCTATGTGAAAGGGTGTTTCCGCCCGCTGGAGTGGACGTACCCCGATTACAGAGGCCCGGCCGCGATGGGGTTTTTCGAAAGAGCAAGGACCTCCTATCACCGTGAGTCGAGGTGACCGTGTGAGACTCGAAAGACGAGCCCCGGTGATGGTGGCCATGGCGATTGTGGTCGTCTCTTTCGCAGCCATTCTTATCAGGCTCTGTACCGTCCCGACCGCTATCATTGCCGCCTACAGGCTCGGGTTTTCATCTCTGATACTCCTGCCGTTTTTTGTGTGGAAGGGTAGAGGTTGTGGGGTTGGTCTCCGCCAGGTCGGGCTTTGCTCTGTAGCCGGCGTTTTCCTGGCGCTTCACTTCCTTTTCTGGATCGAATCCCTGAAGCTTACCACCGTTGCCAACAGTGTGATGCTGGTCACGACCAGCCCGGTCTTTGCGGCCGTCTTCGCCTGGGCCGTGCTGAGAGAACGCATAGGCAGAAAGACTTTGATCGCCATCGCCCTGTGCATCGTGGGGAGCCTCATCATAGGCACGGGTGGGGTGGATCCGGGGTCGGAGAATCTCAGGGGCAACATCTTCGCAGTCCTGGGTGCGGCCGCCTTCGGAGCCCAGTTTGTGATCGCGCGCTCGCTCAGACAGACCATGGGTTTTCTGGAGTATGTGTTCATAACCTATACGGCGGCCGCCATCATACTCGTTGGTTTTGCCCTGTTCCGGGGCCATACTTTCACGGGCTTTGAGCCTGTGAATTACCTGTGGCTGCTTCTCCTGGCCTTGGGGCCCCAGGTCTTCGGACACTCCACGCTCAATTGGGCCCTCAAGTACCTGCCTGCGCCCAAGGTCGCCGTCTCGGTTCTGGGTGAGCCCATCGGAGCGGCAATCCTCGCCTGGGTGTTTTTCTCGGAAGTGCCGAACTATGGTCTCTTTGTCGGAGGGGCCCTCATTCTTTACGGGGTGTATCTGGCACTCACCGAACGGCCGGGCCGCTGAAAAGGCGGTGTCAGGCTTGCATAATTGCACTTCCCAGGGGAAGTGCAATTATGCAAGCCTGACACCGATCCCGGATGGCTGCACGGGGATAGTGGTTGAATCCGGCCCGTTCCGGGTGTATAATGAGAATCGTTAAAGAGTATCCACACCACCCGAGGAGGTGTCTTTATGCTGCGGATTTCGGCTGTTGTTCTTGCGTGTATGTTACTGCCTGCCTGTGTGTTCGCGACACCCTATATTGGCCCGGAAGAGGCGATGCAAATGACCTCGACCGAACAGGAATTCTCGTTCACCCGGCGTGTACCGTCGGCGTTCGATTACGTCTACGATCCCCTGGTCCACTTCCAGATGGGGGCGGATTTCATCACCACGCTTCAGGTCAGTGACACATCGGCGATAGCCTATGGCGGCATGCGCGAAGGGGAGCATATGTTGAACGTTATCCAGACCGATAACACGAGTGAGTCGATCTGGATCTGGACCCACTACTATGCCCTGACGGGTGACGATGCCTATCATGACAATATCGACGCAGCGTGGGAGTACTGCATGAATTTCCCGGCCTATGATGAGGAAGGCGGAGACAACGAGGTGACCGGCTATTACAGGAGGTACAACTGCGCCTGGGCCTTAAGGGCCGAGATGGAATACAGGCAGGTGTATGGGGATAGCACATATGCGGCCTATGCCGAATCGTGCGCATCCTACCTCTGCCATAATCCGATGAAGCTCAGGGGTCTGGTTGGTATGGCCCGCAGGCTGAACGGCCTTATAATGGGCTGGGCCGTGGGTAACCTGTATGAATACGGTGCCTATGTCGGTAACCCCACATACGTCTCCAAGGCGGTGGATACGGCGGATTCCGTAAGGGGTTGGGTGGACACCAATCCCAACAAGCTCCACTGGATGGAGTGGGCTATGGAGGGCGGGTCGGTGATGTGGGGAGTGGTGCATTCCTGGTTTCAGGAACACCCGGCCGGTCTCGTGGCCTGGGTGGACGGCATGGCTCCCTATCTCAACGCCGAAATCGACTCGTCCCAATATCAGAATGCGTGGCGGGGTTGGGCGGCCCTTGGCCAGTATACGGCCGGTGAGGTGTTGGGCAGCTCCGTCTACATGGGAAACTTCAAACACCTTGCCGACACCCTCGTACTGAATGACGGCGACTCGGACGGCGGTATTCCCGTCATCGATGCCGAGCCGGATGACCGCGATCAGACGTGGGTCACCAACTATCTGGGTTTCATGTGTATGGACAACCTCCTGATGCTAGCAGGCGCAACCCAGCGTGATGTGATTGCGCGGGAGAGTTTCAATGCCGTGGTGACGCCGCTTCCCGCCCGTGATGCGCCGAGGCTTCGATTCGCGCTTTCCGGTCCCTCACATGTGTCCGTACAGGTCTTCGATGTAGCCGGAAGGCGTGTCTATCACGACGATGTGGGGGTGTTGGGTGGTGGTTACCACATACTGCCCCTGTTCAGGACCCCGGGAAGCAGCCCCTCGTCGGCCGGGGTGTACTTCTATGTCCTCCGCTCGGGGACAGATGTTGCCAAGGGGAAGATTGTTATGCTAAGGTAGGATCGCAGGGGAGGAGTTCTCTCGATCCCCTGG
>JALGWN010000023.1 GCA_025774115.1 bacterium | reverse complement strand
AGCCCCAGGTGCGAGAGGTCGTATGGGGGGCTCAAGCCCTGCCTCTCAAGGCGAACCCCGCCTTAATGGCGCCCGTAGGACACTTCGTGCATTCCAGGCACTTTATGCATTCCGGGGAATCGATCTCCAGCTGGGGCTTAAGATCGACCGGACACATGCGCTCGCAGAGGCCGCAATCCGTACAGGTCTTGCGGTCGACACGAAGCCTTACCAGACTGGCTTTGTTGAAGAGTGAGTAGATGGCTCCCAGAGGACACATGGTCCGGCAGAAGGGCCGCTTGATGAAGACCATTCCCACAAGGAAGGCCCCCAGTATGACCATCTTTATCCAGAACATCGGACCAATCAGTGAGACTACGTCGAAGCCGGCCGCCGAATCCGGGCCGTTCCCGCCCAGAGCCCAGGGAATCGCCCCCTCGATGCTTCCCGCCGGGCAGAGCTTCGAAAACCACATCTCGCCGAAGAGAAAAGGCAGAAGAAGAGCGAGAATCGCCAGGGAGACGTACTTGAGCTTTCCCATCCACCGGGGAAGTTTGACTTTCCACCCGGACAGCTTCTTCATCATATCCTGAAGAAAACCGAAGGGACAGAGCCAGCCACAGGTCATCCGGCCCACACCCGCTCCCACGAGTCCCAGAAAACCCAGCAGGAAGAAGGGGAACTGCCGAGCGATAACGAAGTGCTGCAAGACACCGATAGGGCAGGACATCACCGCCCCCGGACAGGCGTAACAGTTCAGGGTCGGAACACAAAACCCCTTGAGGGCACCCTGGTAGATAGTCATGCCGACAAACCCGGGGATATAAGCATTATGCAGTATGGCGGATAGGCTTTGCCAGATTCTTCGCTTCGCCGGCACAACGGACACAATATGGCGGATTCTTCGCTTCATAGGCGAGCGGAAGGGATTACCCGATCCCTATACAGGACAGTCAGAGGATACTCCCCCTGAAGAGGATCTCCTCGGTTTCACCGACCGCCAGACCCACGACCAGGAGAGCAGCTACGATCAGCAGGAGAACCAATCTAGAAAACGCCGGCCTCTTTCTCAACCAAGAGACCGGCCGATTCAGTAAACCGACAATCGCGGCAACCGGGCCCGCAAGCCTGGCTATCAATGGAGAGCCTCATCTTTGCCGTGGTCGATCTTCTTAAGCGCCTCAGTATAGTCCCAATCGGGACTCCACTCCGGAGTGTGACACCTCAGGCAAACACTCTCCGGGACGGGCTTCATGGTTCCATCACGCCGGTGCTTGGTGCCCATACCGTGGCAGGCCTCACACTGGACATTCCACATCTCAGGCTTCACATCGGTAGAATCCTGTTTGGATGCAACCTCGTAACCCGTGACATGACAGGGCAGGCATTTCGGGTCATTCCACTTGTCCCCCTCCGCCAGCGTGGCGAACGCATGTGCGTGTGGGTCGTCAGACCAACGCTCGTAAATTCCGGAATGACAGATCATGCATGTTTCCCATCCCAGGTAGCCCTCGGCGGCCAGGACTTCAGGCCGCTGGGGAATCACGGGCATGCGGTATCGTCGTTTGGCAAGCAGCCTGTCTCTCGCCTTCGCGCGGTCCTCGTGGCCCTTGACGAGAGTCTGCACTTCGAGGTTCTTCCGGCCGAACTTCTTGAGCGACTGCGAAGTCCCGTCGAATGCCACGATCCGGTTCTCGTCATTGAGCGAAAGCACTAGGGTACCGACCGAGGAACTCTTGCTTCCCGACTTGACCAGAATCGTCTCGCCGATCTTCTCCGCCATAGGGGTCCTGTCACCGCCGTGACCCACCAGAACGATATCAAAATCCGGAACCTGCTCCGCAAACTTACGGGCACTCCCGAGACCCACATGGGCAAGGGCCACCACGATGTCACACTTCTTGGTGAGCTCGGGCAGGTACGCGCGCGCAGCATCCACGTAGCTGGTCACATAGGCCTTCTCCAGCTGCTCGAACACGCCCACCCTACGCGGATCATCATCCATCAGGCCCAATAGGCCGACCTTGATACCGCCAATGTCCTTGACGACGTACGGATCGAACAGGAGCGTACTGTCCTCCTTGTTGTAGAAGTTGGCGCTGACCACATCGAACTTGCCTTCGCGCAACTGCTCCATAAGGAAGCCCAACCCGTAATTCATCTCCTTCTCGCCGATCGTCGCCACGTCGTATCCGGCAATCCTCATACAGTCCATGACCACTCTGCTACGCGATTTCTCCGTGGTCGGAACACGATTCCCGAAGAAATCCCCGAGATCGACCACAAGCACGTTCTCATGTACTTCTCTAAGCGAATCAACGAAGCCGGCCCGCCGGGCCAGACCGCCCTTATCGGCGGAGTGTCAGCCACAGGGGTTAAGCTCGGCCCCCGTGTCGGTGGTGAAAACCACCATCAACTGGTTGTTGTCTTCGCCCTGCACAACACCCGCGAGGCCCAGCAACAGTAGGCCCAGCAGAAAGGCAACGCATAGTCTCACTTTCATCCCCGTTCCTCCGGAAAGCCTAATATAGCACAGTTTATAATTTATCGACCTTTAACATTCTACAATAAACACCCGCCCATGTCAATCCGGCCGCCGAGCCAGGGAAAACGCGGAGCCGGCGTAGAACAGTACGATCAACGATCCCGCAAACATCAGTATGTCCCGGATCAGAAGATCGACCGCCACCCCATGGCCGCCACCTCCCCCTCCGGAGCTGAAACACCCGCAGCTGATGTCCAGCCCCCTCACAAGGGCGAAGGATATCGCTATTATGAAGATGAACAACATGAAGCCTATCAGGAGCGCACTTCCCCTGACGAAAATACCCAGAATGATCAACACCCCGCATATGATCTCCAGCCATGGGAGGGTTAGGGCCATAAAGTTTATAAAGGTGTGTGGGAGCATCCTATAGTTGTATATGCTCTGGGCGAAAGCTGCAGGATTTGCTATCTTGTCTATCGCCGCATAGATGAAGACTATGCCCAGGATCAGGCGGATGGCTAATACCAAGTACTTGTTCGATATGATGTTCGTCAGAGTCCGCTGCATGTCACCTTTCCCTTAAAGCCCCGATCCATGGGACGGTTTCAGTCCCGTTCGGTGGGAAGCCCCAGCGCCTGCCAGGCCTCAATCCCACCGTAGAGCACGAACACCTTCTCGCTGCCCATCTCTATGAGTCTGTCCGCAACTGTCCCTGCCTGGCGTTGGCTCTTCTCCGAAGCGTAGCAGATCAGGTTGGAGTCGACGTCCGTAAGCCAGTCGAACCCTTCGCCGGCAGATCCCGAGGGTGGAATGTTTATGGCGCCCTCGATACGTTCGATCGAGAAAACCTGAGGATCCCTGGCATCCACAAAGATCGCGCTACCTTCCTCAAACAGCCGGCGGGCATTGTCTACCTTCATGAATTCGGCGTCGGTCTGAACTCTGAAAGTCTCGGCATCCGCTATGAGCGGTATGCCGTTCCTTCTCAACATATTGAATCCCAAGCCGACCACGACAACGACAATGCTTATGACGACGGCCTGCTTAACGGCGGACCCTAGTATGCGGCTCATCACTTGTCACCCCTTATATAACCTGTAACCTGAATCACCACAGGCGGTTCGTCCGGACAATCGGTCTCCAGTCTGATCTCTCCCGACACCCGCCCGGCTGGTGCTTCTTCCTTCACCCGAAGTCTGAGGTTAAAGGAATCGGCAGTCAGCCGCTCAATCTCAGGCTCAAGGTGCGAGACGGTCGACAAAACCCGGGTGATATCGAAAGGCAGTTTCTCCCTCGAGTAGACCCTTACACTCTGCGACACGTATGCCCCGGGCAGAGTGGGGCCGAATGCGATCATATCGGGGTCGGCCACGATCCGGCCGATCAGGCTGACAGTGACCGGTATTCGGATGTTCGGTCTGAGCGTATCCGATGTGACAAAGGTCACGAAGGTCGCCACCCGACCGCACGCTTCATTGTTGGTGGCAATCACCTTGAAATCACGCTGGCCTTCCCGGTTGGTCCCCGCCCACTCCACGATTACACAGGCGGTATCGGAATATGCATCCAGCACCTTCAGGCTCTCTTCCGCCCCGGGTTTTAAGAGTACGCTCATGGTATCGGATTCGCCACGGCAGATTTTTCCGAACTTGAGTGCGCGGGGCTCGGGCTCGGGACCAACGGCAACCTCCGCCCAGTAGACCAGCATAATCTCAGGGTCGGTTAGGTCGCTGGTAGTAAGCCGCACATACTCCTCGATACGCCCTCTTCCCTCGTATCCCATGGGATCAAAAAACGTCAGGACCTGGCCCTCACCACCCGGCGGTATGGGATCGGGTACAATCTGCGCCGTGGTACAGTCACATGACGGTTCGATATCGAGGACGTATAGAGTGTCATCCGACACGTTCAGCAGCGTGAAGACTATCTTCTGAGGTTCGTCTCTGTAGATACGCCCAAGGTCTATTTCGCTTTGCGGAACCCGTACCGCCGAATATGCAGCGAGCGGTAAAGTCAGGCAGAGGGCCGTTACGACAGCCTTCACTTTATGCATAGACTACCCCTTCGATCGTGCGTACAAAAGATAGAACACGCCATCCGGGGCTTAGTTCCTTAGATCCGCACCCCACTTGCCCATCGACAACGCGCACGGTTTACCTACGGTTTCTACCCGCTGACCTTGTCCTTGAGGGTCTTACCCGGGCGAAACGCAGGCGACGTGCGTGCCGGAATCTGGATCACTTCCCCGGTTCTGGGGTTTCGTCCCGTCCGGGCCTTCCTCTGGCGGGCCTCAAATGTGCCAAAGCCTGCGAGGGTTACCTTGCCCCCGGATCTCAGGGTAGCAGATATAATGCCCTTCTCAGGATCCGGACTGAAGACGGCGTCCAGTGCCTTTCCGGCCTCTCCGGGAGACAGCTTTGCCTTCTTTGCCACAGCCTCGATCAATTCCTGCTTGTTCACCTGCAACACCTCCTTGGCTTAAAATCTCCCCACCAAACCTAAGCCTAATGCCCGCCTCCTGTCAACAAATAAGCGGAAGGCGGTGTCAGGCTTGCATAATTGCATATCCGTACGACCGGATATGCAATTATGCAAGCCTGACACCGCTGTTAACCAGTAGACGGGTGCTTTTCACAACGCAACCCTAGCCGGGGCGGTCAAGAACGCGCAGGCGCAAGGGACAAGTGTAACGCAGCAGATGCATGTTCTTCACCGCCCTGGGCTAGTATTTGCGGTAGAGCGCCCGTAACCCCCGCTCAGCATATATCTCGGGATGCACCTTTATATTGACTCTGAAGTAGTACTGCCAGGCACCCTGCGATTCCCTTCGTACGAACCTTGCCTCCCAGCAGTGGAGATCCCTGTAAAGAGAGAACTCCTGGTACGCGGTTTCCTTTTCCGAGAGGTTGAACCTGCCGCTGTACTCCACCCTCCAGTTCGACGTCAGATTGAACCCGGTTTGAAAATCAAGCCAGTAGCTGTCCTTACCACCGTCGAAATCTTTGGTGTATCTGTATATAAGGCCGACGTCCCAGGGATTCGTGGTCGGCGGTTTCACTCCCACTTCGTTGACGCCTTCCTCGGGCACCTCCTCCGGTTTCTCGATCTCAGGTTCCAGGAATCCGGGGAGCAGACCCCTTGGTCCGGCGTAATTGAACCGGGTCTGAAGGTCGAGACTCTCGAGGGACAAATCCTTGGGATTGTTTGAGAAGCCGACGTCGAGGTCCACATGGCTCAACGGATAGAACCGCAGATTATTGTTGATTGTTGAGAGTGGTGTGTCTTTGCCGCGCTCGCGGTAGAGAAAATCATAGGAGGTCGATGTCTCCAGACTAAGGAGATTGTTGATCTTGCTTGTCTCACCTCCCTTCAATACTTTGGCCTGCAACCTGTTCTCCAGGCTGATCGAGGCGGTGCTGGACTTGCCCACCTCACCGGACACACCCGGCAGGCTGTAGAAGCGTCCCTGATACTTTCCGAAATCCGGTCTGTAGGTGTAACGGATTCGAGGGGTGACCACATGCCTAAGGGCCTGGAGCGGGCCAAGCTTAGGGAAATAGGTCCTGAAGATAGACGCCGTGGATGACAGCCCGCCCCAGTACATGAATCTGACCGGAAATCTGTTGCCTTTCTTGTCGTCGTCGTAGAGCGTAAGCGAAGTTGTGACCGAGGGATTCACGTTGAGCCAGCCGAAGGGGAGGAACTTGGCTATGAAGTCCGTCTGATTGCTTACAGCCGAATTCAGCCACTTGTCCCCTTCGCACAAAGAACACCATTTCGAAACCGCTTTTCGCTGCGCGGTGAGCACGGTGTTCGATCTGAGGTTCTGAGACCGTTCCTGAAACCTGAAATCGGAACTCATATTGAGGTTGACCCGTGCCTGCTGGCGGGTGGTCTGATCGCCCGCCGTCTTGTTGAGGGTACTGGAGCCACTCGCCCTGCCTGATAGGTAGGTCCCCCTGTGCCAACCTTCGTCATCTTCCGAAGACTCCAGTAGGGTGGCTTTGCCCAGAAAAAGACTGAACCTGGGAAACGCCTGAGTCACCTGGTCCGTATCCAGGTTTTCTCTGCGCTCGGCCGCGATTGAGAGACTGTTCTGACCGAACTTTGCGGAATAAGAGATGTCGGACTCCAGCTCCCGGCGCAAGGCCTTCTCCAGGTTCTCACTGGTATCTTGCCTGTAGGTGGCGTCACTCACGAAGTCGGCGTGCAGGATCAGCCTGCCCTCCTCCCCGACATTTTGGGTATGCCTCCCACCGATGTCCCATCGGGTGTTACGGGTATCGATATCATAAGAATAAGACCCATCGAACTCTCCGCTAAGAAGATACCTTTTTCGATATCTGCTCTCGAGGTATGCGATCGACCGGTTATCCTCATAGAAATCCCCCCATACACTGACGTCGAGGTAATCGCTTGGAGCCCAATAGTACCCGACATTCCGGACGAAACGCCCCTTGTCCTGGTAGAAACCCAGCTCGACTCTGGGAAGCAGAATCCCCGAATGCCTGCCGCGCTTGATGGGGAACATGAAATAGGGAAGTGCGAACACCGGCATTCCCCGCATTCTAACGATGAGCGGCTTCGCAATCACCTTGTCGTTTACATAGACCTTCATGGCCGAGCTTGTGAAACTGTAGTGCGGGTCGAGGTGGTTGCAGGTGGTGTATGTCCCGCCTGAGACATTGAGGGCCCGTTCCCCGGTCTTACGTATTACCTTCCCGGTATACAGACCGCCTTCATAGGCGGTCCTGCCTGTTACTATCGCACCTCTTCTGGTCCTGAGATTATAGGAAAGAGAAGAACCCGTTATCTTGTCATCGCCTTCCCACAAAATCGGATCCACGGTCGCATACAGGTTATATGTTTCGGCGTTGTACTCTATGGACTCGGAGTGAAGCTTCATACCTCCGTATTCAATCTCGGCTGCGCCCTCGAGGTGCATCACGGCAGACGGAACGTCATAGTACAAACTGTCTGAGCGATAGTTGACGATATCGGTCTGGTCGGCTGCGCCGGCCATTCTATGGACACCGCTGACCCCACCCAACACCGTAGCTGTTGTCGCCTCTCCTCCTTCGAAGGCCAACCTGATGTCCTGTCCGTGGACCTCATTGCGTACCGACCCCGTAACGGTATCGGTACCCGTGGGGAAAAAGACCCCATCCGCACCACCCCTTATAGCCATCTCCGACATCTCGCCGTCGGTGAAGCCCATCTCAACGACCTCACCGGCAAACTCGGTCCTCTCACCATCAGGCGGTTCGTAAACCGATCTGGCTGCGCCTGAGACAATCGCTCTCGATATTTCACCATCGGCGCTGAAGACGGTTATGGTCTCGCCCGCTATCGAACTGGCGCCTTCCGTCACCCTGGGGTTTTCGGTAAGAACCGTCTTGTTCTCCCTCTCAAGAAAGAGCGCCCGCCCAGCCTCGGCGTGAGTGTCCCCCCGCAGGATACCCACGTCGCCTATTGCGACCACCCTTCGCTGCTCCACATATATCTCCATGGAGTCGGCGGTGATGTGCGTCCCTTCCTTTCCATCCCGATCGGGGACCTCGAGCCAGGGGGCGCCGACCGCCAGGCCGAACCCCTCCTCGCGATCGTAGGTCACCTCATCGGCTCTGAGGACTGCGCCGGACTTCTCATCCGCCATATATACGGCCCCTGCGGTCTTGACGAACCCCGTAGCGCGCGAGTAGGTCGCACGATCGGCCCGGATCAGCGTGCTTCCCTCGCTATAGACCACGTGGCCCTCGACGTCCAGGATCTCGCTGTCCAGATCGTAGATTCCCCGATCGGCCTGTAGCGTGGTCGATGTATCCCGAACCTCGATGCCCCGGGTGAAGACAACTTGTCTCGCGTTTCTAAGGTACCGGCCCCGCTCGCCCGTGATCCCGACATCGCCGTCTTTGACTCCTACATTGCCTATGAGTTTGATTATCTCCCTGGTCCGGTCGTAGATGCCGGAATCGGCCGTGGCGAGGGTGCTTCCGTGCAGAATCCTGACGTTGCCTTGGAGGACGATTATTTCAGAACTGTCGGTCCTGGTGCCCAGGAGATTGTCCGCCGATATATCGAAACCCTCCTGGGAACGGGCGGTGCCGGGCAGCATGAGTGCGAGCGCCAGCACCAAAAGGAAGATACGGTTCTTCATCGCGGTAATGATAACCCTAAATGGGGCGGTGACTCCCGGCAGGTATCGGCGTGGGAGAGTCGACCTCACACAATGGTAGCCTCGTTCTCGGGATCGAAAAAGTGGACCCTCCTCATGTCTATGAATAGCTCCAGCTCGGATTCGGGTGCGATCTCATCCCTTGTGATCAGCCGCGTGACCATGGGAGTCCGGCCGGTCGTCACATAGACGATGGTCTCGTTTCCCATCGGCTCCACAACTTCCACCTTCGCCTTGAAACCGACTCTACGTCCTTCCTCTCCGGCGGGCTTGTCACCGATAGCCTCCGGGCGCACCCCGAAAGTAATCTGCCTGTCTATGTAAGGCTTGAGCTTATCCGTCAAGGCAGCCGGGACCATGGCCTTGAAGGTTCCTTCATCGAGATACATCTCCCCGTCCTCGTGGAGCTTGGCCTCAACGAAATTCATCGCGGGGCTCCCAATGAAGCCCGCCACAAACTTGTTGACCGGCGAATCATAAAGGGTCATGGGATCGGCCACCTGCTGTATCACTCCGTCCTTGAGCACCACTATGCGGTCGCCCATGGTCATCGCCTCGATCTGGTCGTGCGTGACGTAGATCATTGTTGCCTGAAGTCTGCTGTGAAGTTTGGATATCTCCGTTCTCATCTGCACCCTGAGCTTGGCATCGAGGTTGGAGAGCGGCTCGTCGAAGAGAAACACTTTGGGCTTGCGGACGATCGCCCTCCCGACCGCCACTCTCTGCCGCTGGCCTCCCGACAGGGCCTTGGGCTTGCGATCCAGCAAGCTCTCGATTCCCAGAACGCGGGCGGCGTCCTCAACTCTTTCCCGGATCTCAGGCTTGGGGAATTTCCTTAGTTTGAGACCGAAAGCCATGTTGTCGAATACACTCATGTGGGGGTAGAGCGCGTAGTTCTGGAACACCATGGCTATATCCCTGTCCTTGGGAGCTACGTCGTTCACCGGTTTTCCGTCTATATAGATCTCGCCGGAAGTGGCCTCCTCCAGGCCTGCGATCATCCGCAGAAAGGTGGACTTGCCGCACCCGGAGGGGCCTACCAGCACGAGGAATTCGCGATCGGCAACCTCGATCGTGGCCTCCTGAACCGCGACGACATTGCCGGCAAACACCTTGGTGACTTTCTTAAGGACTACGTCCGCCATATCCTCCTCCAGACAACCTGAGTATAGGTTCGGGCCCGCCCGGGTGTCAAGGCGTTATTGGCCCGGTCCCGGACATGCTGCAACCGATTAACATACCCTCACCCGGTAAGGCCTGTAATTCAGGACTTCCATAGCTTCCCCGAGTGCATAAAGCGAGCCGCAGATAAGCATGGGCCTGCCGGTTCCACAAAGACCGCGGGCGATCTTCACGGCTTTTTCGACCGAGGCGGTGGCGTCGAAACCGAGACCGAGTTCGCGGGCGGCGGCCTTGAGCCTGACAAGGGGAAGGGCCCGCTTCGAATCGGGTTTGGTCAGTACGAATCTCTCCGAGCAACCTGAAAGCAAAGAGAGCATTCCACCATAATCTTTGTCTCTCAAGACCCCGAAGACCGTAACAATGCCCGCCATGTCCAAGGCCTTGAGCGACCTGACCAGGATCCGGGTCCCCGATACATTGTGTGCCGCATCACATATGACCGGAGGCCTTCGTCTCAGTACCTGGAACCGGCCGGGCCACTTGGCCCGCCCAAGCCCCGCACCGACGGCCTCGTCGCTTATATCGAACCCTCTGCCCCTTAGAACATCTACAGCTAGCAGGGCGGTAGCCGCATTTGCTATATGATGAAGCCCGGGGGTCTCCAGCTCCACCAGCCTGGTGCCTCCCGGGCCGGCGTATTCGAATGTAGAACCGTCTATGTCCATCCGGAGGGGCTTGAAGGAGGCATCTCTACCCACTTCGAACACGCGACTCTTCCTCGATGCGGCTATTGAGCGTATCACAGCCGAGGCCCGCACCGAAAGACAGCCGCAGACAACGGGGACCCCCGGCTTGATGATGCCCGCCTTCTCACCTGCAATCCGGGTGCGCGTTCTGCCCAGGTATTTCACATGATCGAAGTCGATCGAGGTTATGCAGCTAAGGGCGGGCTTCAACACATTGGTGGAGTCCAGCCTCCCGCCCATACCGACTTCGATAACACCTACATCGATGGCCTTCCTTGCGAAGTGCTCGAAGGCCAGCACTGTGGTCGCCTCGAAGTAGCTGGCTCCGGTCTCGAGGATCGGCGCTTCGAGCTCCGCCACAAGGTCCGCCAGGTCGCCGCGCGATATCACATTCCCGTCTACCCGGATCCGTTCCCTGTAGTCGACCAGGTGGGGTGAGGTGAAAAGCCCGGTGCGCATACCGTTATGGAACAGGATTGAATTCAGATAACAGGCGACCGAGCCTTTGCCGTTGGTCCCGGCCACGTGTATGCTCTCAAACCTATGGTGGGGATTCCCCGAAACCTCGAGCAGATTGACGGTCCGCTCCAGACCCAGCTTTATCTTGGATGTCTCGAGCCTGTAGAGGAAATCGACCGCATCCCTGTAAGAAAGCCTACTCATTGAGCGCTTCCGGCCGACGGGGGGGTCTCTTTGGCATCGGCCTTCACCTCGATATGGGGCGGGGTCACCAATATGGCGGGCTTGGGTTTCTCTTCCACCGGCTTGTCGATATCACTGAAGAAATCAAGGATATCCACCAGCGTCTTTCTCATGTCGATCCGAGAGACGACCATATCAACCATGCCGTGCTCCAGCAAAAACTCCGATCGCTGGAAACCCGGAGGCAGCTGCTGGTTAATGGTCTGTTCAATAACTCGAGGTCCGGCAAAACCTATCAGAGCCCCGGGCTCTGCGATTATGATATCGCCGAGCATACTGAAGCTGGCGGTGACGCCACCCGTGGTGGGATGCGTGAGTATCGATATATAGAGCAACCCCTCTTCCGACAGCCGGCCCAACCACCCGCTGGTTTTCGCCATCTGCATGAGCGATAGTATGCCTTCCTGCATTCGAGCGCCGCCCGAGCTCGAGATCAGGACCAGAACCCTCCTGTCTTCGATGGCCTTCCGGGTCGACCTCGCCACTTTCTCGCCCACCACCGAGGCCATGCTCCCGCCCATGAACTTGAAATCGAGGGCCCCGATCACCGTCCGATGGTCTCCGATAGTGCAAGTCCCGGTGACCACGGCTTCGTTGAGTCCGGTCTTCTTCATCGCACTTTGAAGCCTGTCGGGGTACCTCTTCGAATCGCGAAACCCCAAGGGGTCATTGGACTTAAGCCCCGCATCCAGTTCCAGGAAGGTGCTCTCATCCGACAAGAGCGATATGTATTCCCGGGCGCTGATCATGAAATGGTGTCCGCACTTGATGCAGGTCCAGTTATTGCGCAGGATCACTCTTTCATAGACTATCTCGCCGCACCCGTCGCACTTGCGCCACAGCCCGTCCGGCATATCCCTCTTGCCGCCCCGGACCAGTCCTCTCTCTATCCGCTTGAACCAGCTCATCTCTCTCCCTGTATCGCTCCGGCCACCGCGAGGATCATCTTCTCAAGATTCCTGCTGCCCCGGCGCGCGGAAACCAGAACCTCCTCGTGGCCTCCCTCAGGATGAGCGGCCACGTTGGTCACAAGTGACATACCCAGAATCGTGACACCCAGTTGATGGCATATCGTCACCTCGGGTATTGTGGACATTGTAGCAGCATCCGCCCCGATCTTGCGAGCGAATTCCACTTCCGACGGGGTCTCATAGGAAGGACCGGTAGTCGCCAGAAGTACGCCTCTCACGGCGCGCACGCCGTTTTCCCGGGCCATTCTGTCCGCCACATCCAGCATGCGTCGGGAGTAGTACGGCCGGTGGCGGACCTGAGGCCGGTCCGTTACCTCCGGGACACCCTTCCACATGAGATCGATATGATCCTCGATCAACATGATGTCGCCGGGTGAGAGTTTGGTGCTCACCGCCCCCGCGGCGTTGGTGATGATCATGGTGCCGGCTCCCAATCGCGCAAGCACCGTGACGGGGAAGGTCACACGGCCGAGATCGTGTCCTTCATAAAGATGCACCCGACCGTCCATGATCCAGACTCTCAGACCACCCCGCTTCGCCAACACCAGCTCCCCCCTGTGGCCGTGAACGGTGGACACCGGAAAATGGGGTATGTCCCGGTAGGGAAAGGCCCGAACCGTCTGAAAGGCTCCCCTCACCCCTCCCAGTCCCGAGCCCAGCACGATGCCCAGGCCCGGCCGGTAGGGAATGCGTTGCCTCAGATAATCGGATGCCTCCGCTATCTCGGCCTCATTCATCTGCGATCCTCTCAGGGTTCCAAGCCCGGATCATTCACAAGCCCTCTGCTGCGGCGTTGTATCTGCCAGCACTGGCGGCGTCATCCTTGCTCGCCGATCCTCGGCGTATCTTTCAAATACGCCTCCGGTCGGCTCACTCGTCTTCCTTGCCATCACTGACATCTCCGACGCCTCGCGACGAAGTTTGTGAATGATCCGGGCTCTTCCCTTGCTTGTCCAGCTCGGCAAACATCACCAGCGCATCTTCGCCGTTGTCACTGTAGTAGCGCTTGTGGACCGCAACCCCCTTGAACCCATATCTGCGATAGAGTGCTATCGCCTTGACGTTGCTGACCCTGACTTCAAGTGTAGCAATTGACGTTCCCCGCGCCAAGGCTTCTCTTAGCATGTGTTCCAGGAGCTGCTTGCCGGCCCCCCGACCCTGCTTCTCCCTGGCAACAGCCACGTTTCCTATGTGGAATTCGTCACTCAAGAACCAGCCGATGGCGTAACCGGCTACGCCGCCTTCATCCAGACCGACGATAGAGAGGGCATTGCGATGATCTCCGGCCTCAAAGAGCAGGCTGGCCTTAGACCACGGCAGCGTGAAGAGATCCTGCTCGAGCCGCCATATCTCATCTATGTCATCCGGGGACATTCTTCTTATCTGCAGATCTACCATGGCCTGTCGATCCTCTTTCCGCTTCCGAAGGCCTCAGGTACAGGGGTTCTGAGGTGCCGGGATCGATGGTCCTACCCTCTCCGAGCAGACGCACACCGATAGCGGCAACCACGGCGGGGCTGGGCATCCATTGTTCTTTCGGGACAAGCACGACCTCACCGGGAAGCATCCCCCGCAGCAACTCGCCGTAGCGCTCCAGCGCATCACCGGTCACCAGGGTCCGCCCCCTTCGGACGAGCTCCGCGATCTCCCGTCCCACCTCCTCCGGCGCCAATGCACGGTAGTCGGAGGTTCTTTCCACCGAGCTTCCACGGCTCAGGTAGGTCGCCATATAGATCTCTCCGCGGCGCGCATCACGGACGGGGACGATGTTGCCGTCCCACGGACACACCGTCTCCGCCATTGCGTCCAGAGTGGGGACCCCGGCCAGGGGCAGGCCCGTTCCGAAGCATATCCCTTTGGCGGTACCCAATCCAATCCTCAGCCCCGTGAACGAGCCGGGACCCAATGAGACGGCCACCCCTTCAAGACCGTCGATTCCCACCGATATCTCCTGAAGCAGGTTTCCAATCAGATACACAAGTTTCTCAACGTGCTCGCCGGGAACATGCGATACCATCCGGCCAACAAGCCCTTCGTCCTCGACCACCGCGCACCCGCACAGGTTTCCCGATGTTTCGATCCCCAGTACTTTCATTGTCCACCAAACCTTACAAGCGAGCCTGCCAGGTTCGCCAGCCTGGTTCTGACCTCCGGCACCACGGCTTTGATGGAAATCAACCGGTGATCGCGTTCCCCCACAGCCTGAAGCTCGACCTTTATGCTCGCAAGAGGCAGAAAACCACCCAACCTGTCGGCCCATTCGACAATCGATATGCAATCGGAATAGAGGAGATCCTCGAGTCCGATATCCAGTGCTTCGCCGGCATTGTCGAGCCTGTAGAGGTCTATATGGTTGACCGGAACTCTGGCTTCATAGCTTGCGACTATCACGAAACTCGGGCTAGGCATATCGCCCTCTACACCGAGGGCTTCCAGCACCCCACGGGCCAACACGCTCTTGCCGCTGCCCAGATCGCCGGTGAGGGCCACTACGTCACCCGCGGAGACCGCCATGCCCAGTTTCCTCCCCAAATCCCGTGTCTCTTCCGGTGACTTGGAAAGCATTCGGATCAGATGTACCACGATCTTATCTCTTCGGCGTTAGGGTAACACAGGGAAGTATCATCTCTTCCATGGATATACCGCCGTGCTGAAAGCTGTCTTTGTAATGCCGCTCGTACTCGTGGAAGTTGGTAGGATAGACGAAATAGTAGTCTTCCTTGGCTATGATATAGTTCTTGTTGACGCGCCCCCTGGGAAGCTTGTAATCCAGCGGATCCTTCAGCCGCACCGCCTGCCGTTCGTCACAATTGAGATTGGTGCCGAACTTGTATCTCACATTAGTTGAGGTTTCCCGGTCCCCTAGGGCGATTGCAGATCTCTTGCCCAATATCGAACCGTGGTCCGTGGTGAGCACGACCACGGCACCCTGCTGCGACACCGCCTTGAGGATGTCTAACAGTGGAGAATGCATGAACCAGGACTTGGTGAAGCTCCGGTAGGCGGATTCATTTGGCAAGATCTCCTGAAGGACCACGGATTCCGACCTGCTGTGCGCCACTATATCCACGAAATTGAATACCATCGCAACCAGAGGCAGGTTACGGAAGGTTGGTATCTGCTTCCTAACGCTGATAGCCTCATCGGCGGTATAGATCTTGAGATACTTGAGCGACGGGTTCAACTTCAGCCCCATCTTCCTGATCTGCCGGTCAAGGAGCTGCCTTTCATGTCTATTCTTACCCCTGTCTTCCGAGCCGGCTTCATCCCAGTACTGGGGGTACTTCTCGGCTATCTCGCTGGGAAAAAGCCCGGCAAAAATGGCGTTGCGGGAATACGGCGTGGCCGTGGGCAGAATCGAGAAGTAATAATCCCTTCTGATGTCGAAGTATGGCTCCAACATGGATTCGATAGCCAGATACTGATCCAGCCGCAGACAGTCGACCACTATGAAATAGACCTTCTTCCCCGCCGACAGGTGAGGCGCAACAAAGGTGGCCATGATATCCACGGATAGACACGGTCTATCACCGTCTTTCACCCACTCCTTGTAGACCTTCTCTATATACTGGGCAAACTCGATATTGCACTGTCTACGCTGATCGAGGTGGCTCTGCATAAGGCCGCTGTCGGGATACTGGTCCAGTCTTACATCCCTATTGCTGAGCTTGAGATGGATGTCGAGCCAATCCGACCATCCGCCGGCCTGAGACTTCATGGTTTCGACCGTGTTGAAGTCCTCGACAAACTCGCGGGACAGCTCTGTTTCTCTGATCTGCCTCGTCTCGAGGATTCTGCGCGCGGCGGAGAGTATCTGGATCGGGTTGACCGGTTTGAGGAGAAAATCGTCGATCCTCTTGCGAAGTGCCTCGTCTATGAGATCCTCCTCCTCCATCTTGGTTATCATGACCACTGGGAGCGAAGGGGCTATATCCTTGATCTTCACCAGGGTGGTAAGACCGTCCATACCCGGCATCATCTGATCCAGGAGCACCAGATCGAACAGCTCCTCCCCCACCAGGCCGACCGCATCCTCCCCGTTGGAGGCCGGTTTCACCTTGTAGCCCCTTTCCTCCAGGAACATTATCTGGGACTTAAGCAGGTCTATCTCGTCATCGACCCACAGAATGGAACCCTTTTTCAAAGCCATCAGCGTTGCTCCCCGGTCGCCGAGCTTCGCCCTGCCGCGGGCAATTCGATCACGAACAGGGAGCCTCTGCCCGGCGAAGTCCTCAAGAGTCTCAGCCTTCCATGATGATACTCTTCCACAACCCGTCTGGCCAGGGGAAGCCCCAGACCCCAACCACCTCTCCTCGTGCTGTAGCCGGGTTCGAAAATCTTCTTCGCTGCACCGGAATCCATCCCCCGTCCGTTATCTTCGACCTCGATGGAGATTATCGATTGCCTCGGCACGAAGGTGGTGCGGACTTCCACTATCCCCTTGGGCTTGTCTATGGCATCGAGGGCGTTCTTAAGGAGGTTCTCCACCGCCCATTCTATGAGATCCGCATTGACGGCGGTCGGGGGTATATTCCCGAAATGCTCTCGGATCTCTACCTCTCTGCTGAATGACGGCAGCCTCCGCTTCTGATAGTCCACCGCGCTTCGCACGATCTCGACGATGTCTTCTTCGTCCAGCCGCGGCTTTGAGCCCACCTTTCCGAATCTTGATGAGATCTTGCTGAGGCGTAGGATATCCTTCTCCATCTCCCGAACGGTATCCCTCATCCGCTCGTCGGCACATCGCTCCTTGAGATGTTGGAGCCAACCCATGAGAGAAGAAAGCGGAGTGCCCAGCTGGTGAGCGGTCTCCTTGGCCATCCCGACCCAAATCGATCTCCTCTCACCCTCGATTATGCTCCGTATCCCGACATATCCCATTACGAAGAAAAGGCCGAGCATGCATGCTCCCGCAAGGGGCAGCCATCTGAGACCCTGCGTTATAGCGGGCCGGCCGTAATGAACCGTGCCGATGAATCTCCCGGTAGAAGGGTCGATCATGGTGACCGGCTTGTGACCCTCATCCATCCGGTCGACGATGTGTATCACCTCCCAGATCACACCCTGCCGAGGATCGTTGGGATTCGCCTCCATGAAATCCTCCCAGGTCACGTCATCCGGCTTGAGGTTCTCACCGATGTTCTTCCAGGTATAGGGGATCCCACGGGTGTCGGTGATGACGATCGGGAAATTGATGTCCTTTACCACCTCATTGAAAATGTAACGCAACTCCTGGTCCTGGGTTGCCGGGAACGTTGCAGCCGCACAGAAGTTGGCAAATACGCGCGTCAGCGTATCGGTCTGCCTTTCAAAACTCCGGACAAGGGAGTAGATATATCCAAACACCACACCGACAAGGACCATTGCCCCGATAAAGGCATAGGTCCTTGCTCTGGCAGATCCGGCGATTGACAGGAAACGCATCCTCTATCCCCTCCCAACACAACCTAATCGAAACTCGATCCAAGTCAAGATTGTCCCTGGATCTTCCGGCGCGCCTCATCGAAAAAAGACCTGGCAAACCGGGTCTCCCAGACCCTGTCCTCGAACTTGCGCTTCTCCACTGTACCGAGGAAACCCTCGAACTCCTTGAAGTACGATCCATATATGTGGAAGCTGTCCACCAACTCGGCATAGCGCCCCAATCCAACCGGTCTGGAGAGTCGATCGGACAGGCGCTCTCCGATCATCCTCATCAGATCGGTGAGAGCCCAGAGGTTCATGAAGGCCGCCTTGTATGCATCCCGGGAACGCCAATGCGCGTTCATATTCAATGTCAAACCGTCGTCACCCCCGGTCAATCTGCACCAGAGCCGCTGGAGACACGGAGGATCGCTGACCGCACGGTCGCTCTTCACATTCCATGTGATCGCCTTCCTTGTCGTATTCCGTCCGAATACCGATGCCCTCCCGCCAGCACTTGAGCACGGCGTTTTCCCAGACCTCGGGGATGGTATCACCCTCCACCTTTAGAACGGGAATGGCTTGCTCCGTTACGACTCCACCTGTCTCCATCGCGCACACCCCCCACTATTCTCTCGATCTCCCGGTGCATAATATGCCAATGCGTACCCTGCCAATAGTAACGCCCACAGACCGGGCACACAGAGAACCGTTCTTGGTGTTCGTAGACGTAAGCCGGCACCCTGCCCCCGACACCGTCTTTGGCCACCGGCACCAGCCTCTCGTTACAGGCATTACATCTTGAGAACGGGTCGAGACTTTCGTGTCCCACCTCTCTTACCATCTGTCTGATTTGCTCCCGGAGGTGTTCGCTTGCCAACAGTATACCGCTCTTGCCCAGCCTCGCGGCAAGGGCGTGGCTCCGGGTGATCACCGTCCTTCCGCTTTGCCTCGCCCGCCGGGCAATCGCCGAAGCGTCACAAGCGGCCATATACTCGGCATCCAGCCCCAGAATCCTCAGCCAGCGGGCGAGTCTCCCTGCGGTCCGATCCACAAGAAAACCTTCGGATTTGCCGTCACCCGAGGATCGCTCACTCAATGACCTCGACCCCATCCATGAAGGGCACAAGAGCCTCCGGCACCCTGAGCTTCCCGTCGCCGGTCTGGTAGGTCTCCATGATCGCGACAATGGTCCTGGGAAGGGCCACACCCGAACCGTTCAGGGTGTGAACATACCGGGTCTTACTACCGGTGGACGGCCGATATCTTATACCCGCCCTTCGCGCCTGGAAGTCCTCGAAGTTGCTGCAAGAGGAGACCTCCAGCCATCTCTTCTGGCCGGGGCTCCAGACTTCCAGATCGTAGCACTTGGCAGCCGCGAAACTCAGCTCACCGGTACATAGAAGATTCACCCGGTAGTGAAGCCCCAGAGCCTGAAGTACCGCCTCCGCGTTCCCCACCAGGCTTTCCAGCTCGGTATAGCTGGTCTCCGGCTCCACAAACTTGACCAGCTCCACCTTATCGAACTGATGAACCCGGTTAAGTCCCCGAGTGTCTTTGCCGTAGGAGCCCGCCTCCCGTCTGAAGCAAGGGCTGTAGGCGGCGTAGCAGACGGGCAGGCGGTCGCCGTCTATCGTATCGCCCCGGTGCATATTGGTAAGCGGCACCTCGGCAGTGGGTATGAGAAAGAAATCATCGACACTACACAGGTACATGTCCTCTTCGAGCTTGGGAAGCTGGCCCGTACCCGCCATGGAATCTCTGTTCGCCAGCGAAGGCGGCCAGATTTCGGTATAACCGTGTCGTCGGGTGTGCATATCCAGCATGAAACCCACCAGCCCCCTCACCAATCTCGCCCCCAACCCCTTGAAGAGGCTGAAATTGCTGCCGGCGATGACGGAGGCACGCTTGAAATCCACGAGATCCAGAGCCTCGCCTATATCCCAGTGGGGAACGGGCTGGAAGTCGAGCTCGGCCTTCTCACCCCAGTAGCGCACGATCACATTGTCATCTTCCCCTCTGCCGACCGGCACCGAAGGATGCGGTACATTGGGGAACCACATCAAAAGGTTCGAGGTCCGCTCTTCGATCGCCTTCAGGCGGTCGTCCATTTCCTTGATCCGCTGCGACAGCCCTCTCATACTCTCGATCTTTTTCACTGGATCGCCGCCACCTCGTTTGGCTTCGGCGATCTCCTTCGAGACACGATTTCGTTCGGCCTTGAGCTCGTCGGCCTCGGTGAGCATACTCCGCCGTTCCTCATCCAGGGCCAGGTATTCATCGAGATCCACCTTCTCACCCTTGTTCCCGATGGCGGATCTCACGGTGTCAATGTTGGATCTTATGAACTTCGGCTCCAGCACCGGTACCTCCTCCTGTTTCGTGCGAGGGTAGCATACGGCCCACCCCCAGTCAACACCCTCCACCCGTTCCCCCTCCGCACCGCGGAATCCTGTTGAGATTCGAGCCACGTTGTGCTATGATCGCCATGACTGTGAGAGGAGGTACAGGGTTGTCAGGAATACCCATCTCCTGCGTTTCACCCGTCCCGCGTCCACTGCGGCGTATGCAAGCGTACGCCTCATTCACCGGGACTTCGTGGGCCTTGCATCCGGGCGTGTCTAACCCACCTGGAAGCGATCCGGAAACAGAACACTCGCTTCGTAACGTCGTTACTCCTGTCGCGACGAAACCGTCGGGCCTGGAGAAGCAAGCCTATCAGATGAGAGAGCATTTCGAGACCGAGCCACTCGATGATCTCTGTGCCCTGCAATACTATTACTACATCCCCTGCCCTACCTACTCCTGGTTCTGGTCCTTTACCGGCTGGGACGTAGGCGACGTGATCGGACAGTGGTTCGAGATAGGGGATCTATCCACGGGGGGGTTCGGCATATGCGATCCCGTGCAATGCCATGATCTGAATCAGATAAGGGTCCTGGATTTCGCGGGTTACGGGACTACGCATCCGGGGCTTTTCACTATCGAGTTCGATATATTCTGTTCCGACCAGTACGGTTGCCCCGTCGGACCATCGCTTTGGAACAGCGGACCCCGTGAGACCGGCTACGCCTGGAACTACTTCGACATCGATCCGCCCGTGAGTATCTGCCCGTGCGCCACCGATCCCGGACCGCCGCCTTCGGCACCCAGGGTGCTGGTCACAGCGACACATGTAGGCCCACAGGGTGTCTATCCCGCCTGGGGAATGGACAACATTTCGACCGGGATCGAAGTCGGCTGTATTATGCACGAC
>JALGWN010000344.1 GCA_025774115.1 bacterium | reverse complement strand
GGGCATATGCAACGAATTGAAATCCTGAAATCAACATACCTTGATTCCGTCAGCCTCATGCGGATCTCCAAGATAGCGACGGAGGCTCCCAGAGTAACCAGTGCCGTCATCTCAATGGCTACCGACACCAACCTTGCTCTCATGAAAGACGTCGGCTTCAGGCTCGACGCGATCGGTCAGGCATCGGCCAACGATCTTGTGATCGCGGTGGACGCCGAAGACCGGACTGCGGTCGACCGTGCTTTCGAAATGGTGCGAAAGGAGATAAGGGGCGGCCGCCGGGGGAGCGAATCTGTCCGAGCCCCCCGGAGTCTCGAGGCCGCCGTCTGTGAACACCCCGAAATCAACCTGGTGCTGATCTCGGTCCCCGGCCGCTACGCAGCCTATGAGGCCCGACGGGCGCTCGCAGCCGGGCGGCATGTGATGATTTTCAGCGACAATGTCTCCGTCGAGGATGAGATTGATCTGAAAGAGATCGGAGCCCGGGAGGGTCTGCTGGTTATGGGTCCCGACTGCGGCACCGCCATGATCGCCGGTGTCGGGCTGGGGTTTGCGAACGATGTTCCGCCCGGCAAGATAGGTATCGTCTCAGCCTCCGGTACGGGCGCCCAGGAGGTGGCCTCGATTCTCGGCAGGTTGGATCTGGGAGTGTCCCACATCATAGGCACCGGCGGGCGTGATGTCTCGAGCCGGGTGGGAGCGGTCACAATGAGAATGGGTCTAGAGGCGCTCGCCGCCGACGCCGCCACCGAGGTGATAGTCATCATATCAAAAGCTCCTGATCCGGGTGTTGCGGAAAAGGTCCTTTCAATAGCGGCCGATGCCGGCAAACCCTGTATCGTGAGTTTCGCCGGCCGACCGGGTGCAGGGGAGGAGGGTAACCTCACCTTCACGACCACGCTTACCGCGACGGCGTTGGCCGCCGCAAGCGTGCTTACCGGGACAACGCAGGGCATTTCCCCGGGTATCGATCATGCCGCCGTTGCCGGCCTGAGTAAGCGGCTCGCCTCACCGCAACGCTATCTCCGCGGGCTCTATAGCGGCGGTACGCTTGCACAGGAGGCCCTGTTTCTGCTTGGGCCGTCTCTGGAGGCGATACACTCAAACCTCCATGTCGAAGGCCTGCCGGCCCTCGGCGATCCCGCGATGAGTGAGGGGCATACGATCGTAGATCTCGGAGACGATGTGTTTACACGAGGCCGGGCTCACCCTATGATCGATCAATCACAGCGCCTTGCCCGGCTTAAGCGCGAAGCCGGGGACCCTGAGACTGCAGTCATACTCCTGGATGTGGTCCTGGGCTATGGTTGTAACAGCGATCCCGCCGGTGAGATAGCCGCTGCCTTGGGCGAGATCGCCCAGGGCCCGGGACTGACGATGCCCGTGGTCGTTGCATCTATATGTGGTACCCGCGGGGACCCTCAGGGCTACGACCGGCAAAAGCAGGCGCTCGAAGCGGCCGGTGTCCTTGTCGCTCCAACCAATGCCTATGCATGTGAACTTGTTCGAGACCTACTCAGAGGTGTTTGTGATGGATAAGCTACGTGAACTTCTCACGGGTGGGCCTGTGGTGGCAAATGTCGGTGTCCCTCTCTTTGCCGACGCGTTGCGTATGCAGGGCAAGCAGCCCGTTTCAGTAGACTGGACGCCTCCCGCATCGGGCAATCCGGAGATGCTCTCGATCCTTGCAGCGCTCCGGACCGAGGCTTCGCGCGACGATAGCCGGGGAACCATGGCAGAGACAATAGCCGGCGCCAACGCCAAGGCGCTTGAGGCCATAGCCTCGTCCCATCCGGTGCTTATAGGTGTCGGCAAGGCGATAGAGGACATCCCCGGCATGAGACCCGATCTTATACTCCATGCCGGTTCTGGTCTATGAGGGTCTGGCCGAGTCCCCTGAGAAGGCCCAGGAACTTGCCGCCTCGGGCAGGATCGACTTCGAGCCCTGCCACCACCACTGTGCGGTGGGCCCTATGGCGGGTGTAGTGTCCCCGTCCATGCCTGTCTGGATAGTCGAGAATAAGGCCGAAGGTAACCGGGCTTTCTGCACGCTCAATGAAGGTCTCGGGAAGGTCCTTCGATACGGAGCCTTTAGCGGGGAAGTGATAGAGCGGCTCAAGTGGATGGAAGCAACCCTTGCTCCGGTTCTCGATGAGGCCCTCACGATCCACGGGGAGATCGACCTCAGAAGTCTCATAGCC
>JALGWN010000136.1 GCA_025774115.1 bacterium | reverse complement strand
TCGGGTCTCCTGCTGAGAACCGGCGACTATGAGGGGGCCAAGGCCCACGGCGAAGCTGTCGTCTATTTCACGACATGGGAGCTGGACGATAAGGAACTCAAGGGGGATGCCCACAATAATCTGGGGTTGGCCCTGAAGAACCTGGGGGTGTGGAAAGAGGCGGAGCGGCACTTCAAGCAAGCCGCAGATGCATTTGCAAGCCTCGATGAAGGTGTGCATCACCTGCGCGTATCGCTGAACCTCGCCATCCTGCTTAGGAAGATGGGGAAGATCGGGGATGGGAGCGGAATCTGTCAGGAGGGCTTCCGGAAGTCCAAACAACTCGGTGTTCCCATCGGAGTCTGCCGGTACGGCCTTGAGCTTGCCAATATCGCTCTTATAGAGCGCGACCTGAGCGGGGCTGCGGAGTACCTGCGGACCGCGGAGCATCTTGCTGATACCCACGGATATCAGAGGGAAAGCATACTGGCCCTCGAGATCGGCGGCGATGTTTCCAATATCGCCGGACGGCCCGAAGAGGCGCTTGAGACCTATCTCAAGGGGCTTGACCTCGCGAGGGCCCTCATACAGGACAGCGACCTTGAGTGCGAGCTCCTGAGGCGCGCCGCGGTGATGTGCCTTAAGATGGGACGGAAAGGCGAAGGCAGAACCCATATAGACCGGGCGCTCGGCCTGAGTGAGAAATCACAGGATGCGTATGAGCACGGGATCTGTCTCAGGATCCTGGGCGAGCTCGAGTTGGCGCAGGGTTTGGAGGGAAGTGGTGTGGCGCATCTACAGGAATCGGTCAGGGAATTGACCGGTCTCTCACCCTGGTGTCACGCACTCGCCGTATCGGAGCTTGCGCTGGGTGAGGCACTCCTCAGGCGAAGCAGGTCCGGGGCGGCTGCGGTTCAGCATCTCCTGGACGCGAGGCGGATATATTCAAACCTGGGCGTGAGCACCGCCATCAGGAAACTTGACGATCTCATCTTCTCCTCCGGGACCTTTAGCCCCAACGGCGGTCTGGAAAGAAGTGCTGCAGGCGTTGATATAGGAGCCATCCTTCAGTCCGGTCTCGACACCGAGCAGTACGGAATCATGACCGAAGACGAGCGGATCGTGGGCGATCTCGAACGCTGGGGTCCGACGGAGGCGCGGGTGCTGGTAGAGGGCGAGACAGGCGTTGGGAAAGAGCTCATGGCCCGGGCGCTCCATGTGATGAGCCGGCGCCGCGAGGGGCCGTTTGTAGCGATCGACTGCGGGGCCTTGAGTGAAACCCTTGCCGACAGCGAGCTCTTCGGGCACTCGAAGGGCGCCTTCACCGGTGCGATAAAGGGTAGGACGGGTCTCATCGAGGCGGCAAACGGGGGGACGCTCTTCCTCGACGAGATCGGCGAGCTGCCCGAGATGCTCCAGGTGAAGCTCCTGCGGGTACTCGAGAACTGTGTGGTGAGAAGTAGACGTCCGTGTGATAAGTGCCACGGCAAGGGACCTGTGGGCAGAGGTAGAAGCCGGAAGGTTCAGACGGGATCTTTACTACCGGCTTAAGACAGTACTTATTAGAGTGCCCTCCTTGAGGGAACGCCCTCATGATATAGACCTTCTCGTGGATTTCTACATGCAGGTGTATTCCGAGCGCCATGGTGTCAGTGCCGAGCTCAGCGCGGATGCTAGAAAGAGACTCACCAGGTACAAGTGGCCGGGTAATGTGAGGGAACTCAAGAACGTGGTTGAGGCCCTCATTCTTTCACAGCGTAACGGCAAGGTCATAGATGGCGGTCGGGTGGTGGAATTCCTCTCAGGCATGACTCACGATGCGGGGCTCAAGGACCGGATAGCCGATCTCGAACGTGAAGAGATCGACCGGGTGATGAAAGTCTGCGAAGGCAACAGAACCGAAGCCGCCAAGATGCTCATCAGCCGTAAGACCCTCTGGCACAAACTTAAGGATATTGAGTCGTAACCGCCCCCGCTACTGCTGACGTTGACCTTTGCTCACTGAATATAACCCAGGGCGCGGAGGTCTTTCTTCACATCCTCGCTCAGGTTGGCGGGGATATCGCCCCCGTATCTGCCCTCGACATGCCATACCAGAATATAGGGTGCTTGAGGCCTCTCAAGCGGGCCCGATGCGGATTCGGTCCGGGCACGCCTGGCGGGTATTCTGAATGGTATATGCTCGGGGTTCACCATGGACTCCCCGATAAAGGTCTCTGTGGTTGCCGGCTTGCCGTCGATTCTGATATTGAATCCTGCCGGGATATCCCTGGGGATGTGTATCTTGAAACCCATTGTCACCCGGCCTTCGGGTCTGAAATCCCTTATTTCGAATGTCGAACCGGGGGCCTTACTCAGAATCCCACTGCCTGGGCTCGGGCCTCCGCCCGAGACCTCAAAAGGGCAGATCCAACCCCTGGTGGCCCCTCCTTCGGCAGAGAGTGCTATGTCGAAACTGTGATGCTCATCACCGGGGTCGACTTCGACATACCAGGTGTCGGAAAGTTCCAAGAGGGCCCTGGACAGTAGCTCCTCCAACGGAGCAATCGCTTCGGGGCGTTCACGCATGCAATCCTCGGACTCGCCTGGATCCTGTTTGAGGTTGAATAGGATTTCATCGGAGGAAGAAAGATCGTATATGAGTTTCCACGGATAAGCGGTGACGGCCTTTTTCTCGGGCCCATCTTTGAGCGCTTCAGAATAAGCCACGGAAGGAGGGAAGAGAGCATGGGGGCCGGCTACGGGCTTCCCTTTGCCCGTCACCAGCGGCACAAGGCTTGCCCCCTCGAAAGTGAAACCTGAGTCCAGGCCGAGTAAATCCAGAATGGTGGGAGTTACATCCACCAGGCGCACCTGCTCATTGATAACCCTGCCGCCGGGAATGACCGCCGGCAGGGTCAGTATCAAAGCGACGTTTATCATCTCGCTGAACATGGTGTACCCATGACCGAATCCACCGTGTTCTGAGAACTCCTCCCCGTGATCGCTCAGCAGGACAATTAGCGTGTTCTCCTTCATGCCGCGTTCCTCGAGGCCCTCCAGGAGTCTTCCGATTTCGTTGTCCTCAAATGCTATCTCGCCATCGTAAAGCGAGATTATGTGGTTCAGGTCCTCGTCTGAAAGCCCTTGTGATTCTATTGAAGCAGGACTTCTTATATGGGATGCGGCCGAGAGCATCAGGCCCCTGGGATTGAACCGGTTTCCGATCTTTCCTTGATACGACGGATCGAACATAGTGTCATAGGGAGGCAATGGTTCGTAGGGATCATGGGCATCCCAATAGTGTGCAAAGAGGAAGAACGGGCTTCCGTCGCCATTGTCTATCCACTGAAGCGCCACATCGGTTACCTCGTCGGATCTTCGCTTCGCGCGCCCCTCCGGGACGGCATAATCCTGGAAACCCCTCGAAATCCCGGTTTCACTGTGAAGCACGGACGCGCTGATAACGGCCCCGGTTCGATATCCGGATTCCGACAGTATGGTGGCGAGGGTCGGAAACGATGTTCGCACTCGCTTAAGCAACGTACCTGCACCGTGCTGGGAGGGATAGAGCGAAGTGAAGACCGTCCCAAAAGATGGGAGGGTCCATGGACTCTGGCTCACGGTGTTTTTGAAGATTGCCCCTTCCGCTGCCAATCGATCAATATTAGGGCTTGTTCGGCGGTCATAACCGTAACAGCCCAGATGATCGGGTCTCAGGGTATCGATGCCTATGATGAGCACGTTCGGCTCCCGGCCCTCCCGGCCACATCCCAGAACCGCCAGGCAACAGGTAACCGCCAGCACTGCCAGTGATCTCATAGCCACCCTTCCAACAAACATGTCCGAGACCTCCCGCCTCATGGCATGAATACGAAACATACCTGAGGCCCAGCCCTCCCGCAGGATTACACGATCCTTCATGGCATGTCTCACCGCGGGCTTGTTTTAGACCGCTTTGGATGATAGACTCATATTGGATACGCTTTTGTAAATCCAGGGAGACATCCTCATGAGAGACCTTAATACAACAGCCGCAGCCGTCCTTTTTGCCGGCCTTCTTTCTATTCTCTCTGCGCAGCATGCCGTATCGCAGGCCACCGACACCAGGCCAAGAAGTGTGATCCTTGTGACAATCGATACCCTGAGGTCTGATGCCGTGTCTTTCATGGGGCAGCGGCGAAAAACCACCCCTTTCCTGGACCAACTTGCAGACAAAGGTATCATATTCACACGGGCCCTTGCTACGAGTCCTTGGACGGCCCCGTCAATGGCTTCCATATTCACATGTCTTTACCCGACATCGCACGGGGTTGTAGAGGGTCTTGTCGAGCGCGTCTTCAAGAGCGGAGACGTAGACTGTCAGCTTTATAAGCAGCCCCTGCTATCGTCATCTTTCACTGTCCTTGCGGAGGTGTTTCGCAGCGGGGGCTACAAGACCGTGGGCATCCCGGCGAATCTGCATCTACAGGCGGGCACCGGCTTCGATCAGGGCTTTGACCACTATTACGGCCAGGCGAAGTTCCTTACGGGTGATCGTTTAAACAAGCAGGTGCGTGCTTTGATGACGAAAACCTTCGGCGAGGATTGGCGGACAACTTGGAAAGAGCAACCTACCTTTCTCTGGCTTCACTACTTCGATCCCCACGATGCTTATTTTGCCAGAGAACCCTGGATTGAAACCTACGCACCTGAGTACTCTACGGATAAAGAAGTATTCCCATCTGGTATGAGGATGAAGCAGCTCAAGGATAACTTCGAGCCGCCTTTTGATGAAATCGCTCCCAATCTCGAAGCGCTTTACCACTCCGAGGTTAACTTCGTCGACCGCCAGATCCGATCTATATTCGAGGACCTGGGGGTTGATGAGTCGGTCCTGGTTATCATCACTTCGGATCATGGGGAAGAGTTCGCCGATCATAATGGCCTGGGGCACGGGCACACGCTCTATGAAGAACTTGTCCGCGTGCCCCTCGTGATCTACTGGCCGGCAGCGTTGCCCCGCGGAGTGCGTGTCGACGACGTCGTCAGCATCCTGGATGTATACCCGACCTTATCAGAGCTGGCAGGGCTTGAGGTACCTTCCGGGCTTCAGGGCCGGAGTCTCCTCCCGCTACTTGATGAGGATCGACCCACTCACCGGCGGGTTGAGCACATGGAATTGCATCCTCCCCATGAAGCCCTGCGGGCTGTTTGTGATGGGCGCTGGAAGCTGATATTGCCGGGGAATCCGGATTCCGACCTTCAGCTGTTCGATCTGGCCGCCGATCCCGGAGAGAAGCACAATGACGCCGCTCGAAACCCGGATGTTGTCAAAAGGCTGAAATCCCTGGACGATGAATGGTACGGCAATCTCTCCAGACCGCCGAAGACCGAATACTACACGAGCACTGAGAAGGAACTTCTCAAGAAGCTTAAGTCATTAGGCTATGTTCGTTAGGGCAGGTTCCTCATGGGTTTCCGTGTCCCTCGTAGGATTTAAAACCCGGGTGGTGGGTCGTGTCGGTGGTGGGGAAGCACACCGCCCCGCCTTTTGTATTGTGGTCCCAACGGAAGGGGTGTTATAATAAGTCTCGCCTGACCCCTCTATGTTAAGGTCCAAAGGCTTGCACGACTCTTGAGGCAGCGACTTCGGGGATACCAGGCCTCAATCCCAGGGGGCCGGGCTTTTGGCTCGGATGCGATAGTGCCCGCGAGGCTATGCGTTTGTGCTCGACACTGGCGGGGGTGAATGCACGATCTGGTGGTAATCGGTTGGGATGTTCTTGCCGGCTCGGATTCACTCAGGGAAACTCCGTGGGGTTTTTATAGAGCCATGGCCAGACGACTGCTGCCGCTCTTGCTCTTCGGTATCACCCTGACCGTATACATTGCCATTTTGCCACCGACGATCCTTCCCGGAGACAGCGGGGAGCTCATCGCTGCGTCCCGGACCATGAGCATCGCGCATCCTCCTGGTTACCCTCTATACATCATGCTTGGGAAGATCTTCTCCTCGGCTGTGAATTTCGGGTCTATAGCCTACAGATACAACTTACTCTCGGCGATCATCGCGTCTTTGACCGTCACTCTATTCTACTTCCTTACAACGAGTCTCGGTGTCGACAAGCTGGTCGGCTTCGGAATAAGCATGGTGCTTTGTGCCACGGACCTGTTCTGGCTCCAGGCGATATCTGCGGAGGTTTATCCGCTGACTGCGTTTTTCACAGTGCTCCTCCTCTTTGTCGGAATTCTTGCCAAACGGCTGGGCCGAGGATCTTTTTTGCTGCTCGCCTACCTTGGCGGATTGGCGATCTCCCATCACCTCACCCTCGTTTACGTGGTGATTAGCGCAGCGGTTCTTATTGTCATCCGGGCCCGAGTGGTGCCCTCTTGGCGAACTGTGATCATCGGTGCATTGCTCTTTCTTATGGGTCTTTCTATCTGGTTGTATATTCCGATCAGGGCGGACCTGAACCCCCCACTCACATGGGGCGAAACCGATGAATTCAAGGGCTTCGTGTCACACATCCTCGGCAACCGCTACAAATGTAGATTGAAGACTTTCGAAGTGCTTGAGAGGGTTATTGATTTTGCCCGCTTCGCCAGGGTGGCTGTCCGGTCGGCGGGGTTGCCGTTCACTTTGCTTGCGGTCCTTGGGATTATCGGGTATGCGAAGAGAGTCAGATCCATAGCAGCCTACCTTTGCCTCATCTTCTTATTCGCCTTTCACTTCGCGATCTACAAAATACCGGACATTGAGGTACACATCTTTCCTTTCCTGATAGGCGTGGCCATCCTGGCGGCCCTTGGTGCCGGGACGCTGGTAAAATGGCTATCACGTTTCCGGAAGCAGGCCGGTATCGCTGTGCCGGTGGCTGTGCTGTTGCTGGCCGGCTACAAAGTTATGTCCATCAGCCCGCGGCAGGATGTGTGGTTTGCCCATGATTACAATGTGGCTGTTGAAGAGAGCGCGATTGCGGCTGTAGGCGACCACCCGGTTCTTATTACCAAAGGCGATTTTGCCGCGCTCTCGTTCTACTACCGGGCGCTGGTGGAAAAGCAGGATCTCACTCTCTTTGTCGTGGGGGCTTCGGATCCCTCTGTGTTGGGAAGAGATGAGGCGCTGAAGTCCCCTATGGAAGCGGCGCGTGCTGCCGAAGAGAAGTTCGGGCCCGGTCGCGTTGTTACCCTTACCAGGACCGATATCGAGATGCTGTCGTTGGATGGCCGGATGTGCGGGATGGTATGGGCTCCGGGGCCGGGAGATGCGCCCTATCCTGCCCCCATGGACTACGAAATCCGGGGTGTGGGCGCAGAGCCCCATGATTACTTCTCGAAGGCTCTCAGTGCCGAGTATTACGTGAACCTGGCATACTGGTATTCAGGTCAAGGCGACACAGCCCTGGCGGAACACTACTTGGACAGAGCCATGGAGGCAACGGTCGGCGACCCAGAGACCCTCATTGAAGCTTCTCGACTGCACACCTTTGCAGGACAGCACACGAAAGCTGTGGATCTGCTGCAAAAAGCCGTGGAGGCACAGCCGACCCATTTCTATGCTCGCTTTGCACTTGCGAATGTTCTGAGTATGGTGGGGCGGGACGATGAAGCGTTGCATCATTACCAGAAGGGTATACGTGGTAGCCCGGACCCGGCCCCCGCATACGTCAATATGGGCACAATCTACTTGTCGAGAGGGGACACCGAAAGAGCTGCGGAGCATTTCAGCATGGCTCTAGACAGAGACACTTCCAATGTGCTCGCGAATCTTGGAATGGCCTCAACCTTGCGGGCCAAATCGGACACCCGCCGTGCCCTTGTCCACATCGACCGTGCCATCGCGAGCAATCCCAAGTATGCACCGTCATACCATGCGAGGGCCTCGGTGCTCATGGGGGCAGGGGAGAGCGAAGAGGCGTACAAGACCATCAAGGAAGGACTGGCCATAGTGCCCGGAGAGGGGGTCCTGCTGTCGGATTTGGGTCTCTATTATCTAAGGGCCGACATGCCTGACTCGGCAAGCAAGCATTTCGAGAGGGCCCTCGACATCTCACCTTCAATGCTTGCTGCACGCGGTAACCTAGCCTACTCATACGAGCTCATGGGTCTCGACTCAAAGGCGGCCGAGCAATACAGAATATATATAGCCAACACGCCCGCCGGTAGATCCAGGCAAATGGCCATCGATGCGTTGAGGCGGATAGAGGCCGGGACAGACCCAACCGACTGATTGTTCTCATCCTGCTTATTCATTGACCTCCTCCCGCTGTATATGTCGCCACCGGTGGTTCTTGGGGCGCCGTAGTGCCATGATCGCAGGAGGGATGATTCCCATGTTCAGGGAGCTGCTGCTATTGGGTAAGTCTTCTGAGCGCCCGTTCCGCCATCTGCCTGGAAGGTCCCGGCGCGGCATTGTCAATATAAGCCCGGTATTGCTCGGCGGCTTCTGCCGTCAGACCCTCCCTCTCGTAGGCTACAGCGAGATTCCCCCGGGCAGTGAGAAGATCGGACTGAATCTCCAGTGCACTTTCAAGGCAGGCAATGGCTGAGTCGGGCGCGTCGTTTCTAAGGTAGTAAAGGCCTATATCGGACAAGAGCACGGCGTTCCGGGGCACGGCTCTGATTCCCCTTGCCAAAACCCTGCGGGCCTCCTTATACCGGTCAAGCCGCATCAGGAGTGAAGCCGCGGTATGATAGGCCCGCTCATGGTCGGGCTTCGCCGAGATCACGCGGTCGAGGTACTCGAGCGCTTCATCCGGCCGGCCCAGCGCCTCGAGGGCGGCGGCCAATCCCATTTGAGCGGAAACATTGGTACTGTCCGTCTCGAAGGCAGCCTCGAAGTGTTCCAGAGCCAGCGCATTGTCTCCTTGTTCCCAATGGAGGTTACCCATGTTGATATGGGTGGGAATGGGATAGGGGTTCCCACGGAGAGCCTTGGTGTATTCTGATAGGGCATCCTTCTCCCTTCCTCTGAGCTGGAGAACGTTGGCCAGCGCGAAGTGGGCGAAGAAGTGGGTCGGCTCCGCGTCCACGGCCTCTTCCAGGAGCCGCATTGCATCGTCGAGGCGATCCATAGCCATGTAATAGATAGAGGCCTGCACATAGGTCTGTGCATCGCCGGTGAAGCGGATAGCTCGGTCGAGATACCCGGAGGCCTCACCGAACTCGCCCCGCTTGATATGCCACTGTGCGAGACTGAAATGATATTCGGCAGATAGTAGCCTGGAGAAGAAATCCCTGGGCTCTTGACCGACCCCCCGGATCGAATAGTCATGCGGCGACGTGCATTCATACCTGACCGAATCCAGCAGCGAGACCATACCGCAAATGGGATAGCCTCCGGTGATAGACTGAGCCTCGGTACCCCCTAACATGCACGTACGGTTTCTCCCAAACTCACGGCCGGCGATATCGATCGCGCTGCTGAATGATCTAACTCTGGCCTCACTGCCGATCACCGACGGATGCGATATACCGTGGATGTAGAGTGCGACGTCTCGCTTCTCCACATAGGTGAGATAAGACACCGTCGCAACAGGAGCCGAGGCATGCCCGGTCATGATCAGGGCGCCGGGCCCGCAAGCCGATTGTGCGCTATGGATTATGGCCTCGCCGTAATCGTACGCAAACCATTCATCATCTCTGGGTGAGAGATTGATGATACTTGCCCCGGCCATGGCAAACACCCCGGCGATCACCAGTGCGCGGGCCGGGCGCAGCTTATTCTCGAACCTGACCAGCAGTGCCCGTACTCCCAGACCGGCAAGCAGCCCCACGGCGAGCATGGCCGGAAGGATATGACCCTCTATATCCGGGATGTTGTACAATGCATAGTGGATTGCGGACAACACAACGAGTATCACCGGAGCCAGAATCGCACCGAATCGCTTAAGATGTGTTACAACCCCCAGGATTGCCAACCCCAACATGGCCAACCCGATCCCGGACAGAGCCGCCCTGAAGAACCTGAGGAAATCACCCATCCTCTGAATCAGATCAAATGTCTTGAGTCTCCACTTGTAGCGATCCGCCAGGATGTGGGACACAAAACCCTCGGCGGTTTCGGTGTTTCCCCATGTGAAAGGAGGGGAGAGTCTGGCCCTTACCGGGATGTATAGCCATGGTGTGAGCCCGACAAGGAGAAGCAACAGGCATAGAACAAGGACCCTGGCGTGAGGCCTGATCTTAAAGAGCACAACCGGAAAGGCCATGGCTGCGATTACGGCATACACCAGAGTCAGGTGATGTGAAATGGCCAACCCGCCCACAAAGGCCATCAACAGGAGAGCTTTCTCCCCATACCTTCTGGTGAGCAATCCCGAATAAAGGAGGAGTGCAGTGAAGAGAGCATTCAGCGGATATACTTCGGCTGCGGTGGCGTGGATCCAGAAAGATCCGTGTAAAGCGAAAGCGAGCGCGATGCCCAGGCTTGCCAGTGTGTGAAGGCCGACCTCTACCAGAATAAGATAGAAAAGTAAGTAGGTAGAGTGGGTACCCGGGTGGATGGGCGATACTCAGGGTTTGGGATGAGGCGATAAGCTCACCACTGTCCCCCGGCAGGATGGTCTCCGGCAACGTAGCAACGTAAAGAGCCAGGGTAAGCAGGAAGACCAGCAGCGCCAATATATTGCGCCGTAGCCTCTCGTGTTCAGTGTGGTCTGTCTCTATCATAGCGTATTCCCACGCAAAAGGTCCCAATACCTTAGCATACCACATCCCGGGTTCTCCATGAATAATATGGGGGGTTAAGGCGGCATTCGAAGACAATCTGGTCGCAGCATCCCGGCCGCAGTGGACAACTAGCGGCTCCCAATCCCCCAGAAACTCTCACTTACCCTGAAGACAGGGAAACCAGATCCCTACGATTTATACCACAACCACACCACTCTCAACACAAAGTGGGAGGGCATAGGGCTTTATTTCAAGACGACCATCACCTGGGTTACGGTCCGGCCATCCGCACTCAGACGGCAGAAGTAGGTCCCAGGACCTACGCGCTCTCCGCGATCGTCGCATCCGTCCCAATCAACCGAGCCATACCCGGCCTCGCTGGTAGCCCGGACAAGGTGGCGAACGGTTCGGCCTGAGACATCGTAGATCACGATCTCGAGCTCTCCCGGCTGCTTCAAGCGGTACTTAAGCGCAGTCGTTCGCGTGAACGGGTTCGGCGTCGCAACGACGTATGCCGGTGATGCTAAGGGTCGAGTAGTACCGACCCCACTGCAGGTGGGTTCGGCAGCGAAACCTCCGTGCTCGTATAGCTCTATGTCGTACTCAGGCAGGTGCGGATCACCCACGGGATCCTGGTAGGGGCGACTGGGATCCGGTGCGGGAGTCGGGAGCGTATATGAATCGGCGAAGTACCCGTCGATATAGTGGGTATAAGCACTGGGACCTCCCGCTACGATAGACGGGGGTGGCGGGCTCACGTATACTGTGATCGCGCCACCGGGTGGG
>JALGWN010000135.1 GCA_025774115.1 bacterium | reverse complement strand
ACCTGCAAGTTCATCGCGGACCCTCCCCCCTGTTAGGAATAGGAATCCTCAGGATCGTTACCAGAATGGAAAGCGGCATCTTGAGAACGTACTTAAGGGACATACCCAGGCCTGAGATCATGGATTTCCCGGTCAATCTCGGGTGCATTTTCACCCCTACCTCGCCTACCCTGAAGCCGTGTCTGGCAACCCAGATCACGGTGTCGGCATCGGGGAAATCGACCGGGTAAGCCCCCAGGGCGAAGAGCGCAACCACATTGCTCCGGACAGCCTGAAAGCCCGAGCTCGTATCCGATATCCTCCGGCCCGTAATGGCGCTGGCAATACCGCTGAAAACCCGCATGCCGAGCCGCCGCACGAACGGCACCTTGTAAGAGGCCACACCCTTGAACCTCGAACCTATGACAAGATCATGGTCGGCGGAGGCCTCGATCAGCTTCCCTATGTATTCCGGGTCATGCTGGCCGTCCGCATCCATGAGGATCACAAGGTCGTACTTGTGCTTGTGCGCATACTTAAGGCCCGCCTGGACCGCCCCACCGTAACCCAGGCTTATGGGAGCCCGAAGTACCTTGGCGCCGGCCCCGCGCGCGACCTTCGGCGTGTCATCGGTCGAGGCATCATCCACCACCACAACATCGAAATCCGGGTGAAGCCGCCTCACGGCCTCGATCACAGGGCCTATGGACTCCTCCTCGTTCCGGGCCGGCATCACGACCGCGACCCTGCCTGTGGTTCCCTGCTGCATCGGGCTATGCCCCCTCCTGGCTGGGTTTCCGGTAGAGGAGTCTCGAAAACGCCGCCAGCACTATTATGGACAGACTTATTACGACTCTCAAGGATATAAGATAAGGGACAATCATGGTCTCGTCAGCCCCAATCTTGATGAGAAGAGCCGACCAGGACCAGTCGGCGATACCCATACCCCCCGGCGTGAGAGCGAAAAGCGCCGCAAACTGGGCGGCGGGCACGAAAAGGAGGAGCTTGGCCGCACCGAGGGTGACCCCCATGGCCATGCCGATTGTGACAAAGCGCATGGCCGTCAGGAAAAACTTTGCGCAACTCAAGAGGAAAAGCGGAGCCGCCACGGCACCATAGTCACGCTCCGCGAAGAGCTTCCGCTCGGCGTCGGGATCGACCCGCTTGTCTATCCAGGGGATCTTGCAGACGGCCTTGAAGAGCTGGTGAAAGATGAATACGATGACGATCATGGTCGGCCGGCCCCAGAAGGTAAAACTCATCAGCCCGAAGGCGAAGCACGCGGCCATGAGCCAGAGACCGGTCACGGGTTCTATCGTGCCCACGATAGAGAGGATCGAGGGTACCAGGAAGAGCCCGGCCACCACCAGATCGAACGTTCTATCCATATATACCGAATAGGACGCCCGCCCGATCGAGACCGAATGATTGAGTTTAAGCGACATCGTCCGCACACCGAAATCGCTTGCATCCATCGGGAGCACAAGACCCACGGCCCGCCCGAACATGAAGTAGTAAAGGAGCGAACCGAAGTGCGCCGCATCGACTTCACCGATACTTCGCAGGGCCACCCGCCACTTGAGGGCCGAGATCACCCCGATCCCCACGGTGCAGACGAAGCAGAGCCCAACATAGAGGGGCTCCAGGGTCAGTATCTTGTCGAGATTGCGGCGGCCCCAGTAGACAAAGCCCGCCATCAGGACAAGAGCCAGGACCCAGAGAGCGTACTTCCTGGGAACCCTGCCGATCTTAAGGCTCAAGCTTGTCCTTCCCCGGCGCAGAGACTGTGAGTACCGCGTTGCCCCGGAGGTCCGGAGCCCACTCCCCGCGCCGTTTCGTTACTCAGGATATATAACCCAGACCCTTCAGCCTCTCCTTTATGCTCTCGTCTTCCATGGTATGTCTGTCACCGCCTGCGGTGGCGAGCACATCTTCGAGCTTAAAGTAAGAGGGCGGCCTTCGGCCGAGCGCACCCTCGGCGAAAAGCCCCTCATTGAGCTTCCCGTCAAGCCCCTCTGGGATACCGAGTTCCATAATATAAAGAAGAAGCGGGGCAACATCGATGACCCTCATCCCCTCCACCTCAGCCCCCTGCTTCAGGTCCTTCCCCGCGGCGACGAAAATGCCGTCCATCCTGTGCTGGGCTGAGATCACCTCCGATGCGGGTTCCACTATCCGGTTGGATGAAAATTCAAAGTCTCCGAATACCCCCACGGTGGGGTCCCTGGGCAGAAAGAACAGATCCGGTGCCTCATGGGTAAACCTGCCCTTGTAGACCTCTTCGCGCTCGAGCACCTCGGTCACAAGCTGCCCGCCGTCTCCCGGGTGCCGCATCCCCATCAGCACCTTGGCCAAACGCTCCCGGGCCTCCCGGTACCCTTCCTTGTCCACCGCCCCTTGGGGCTCGCGGTCCTTGAGGTTTATGAAGACCCCGCCATAGACACCCCCGCTTATGGCATAGCCGGTAGAGCGTTTCCAGTCGATATCGGAAAAGGAGAAGAAAAAGCGGCTGAGCATCCGGTAGCCCTTGCTCGTCCAGCGAAGCCCCATGCGAAGCCGTGCAAGTCCCAGGGCACTACCCATCTTATAGACATTGAGCGGGGTCAGACCCATACGGAAGAGCGCGTATTTCAGCCGGGACCTTATGTCCTGCTTCACCTTCATTATGCCCTTCTCGATAAAGAGATTATTGGCGTGGATAAACTCATGGAGCGGCCCGTGGCCGTGGTCGGAGATGACAATGATCGAAGCATCATCTCCCGCCATGGCCGCCACATCTCCTATCATGGCATCCACCCGCCCGTAGAAGCCGTAGATGCGCTCGGCATACCGGCCGTGGAGCGCCGGATCGTGACGGGGATGCTCGCGATCCAGGACATGCCAGAGCGCATGCTGGAGGAAATCGGTCTCGTTAAAAACCTGCATCACAAACCGCCAGTCCCCCTGCTTCAGGAGCTCCTTCATCACCCGCACCTTGGCATCGAAGACCTGCTCAAGCTCATCGAGGAAAGCGCCGATCCGCGCCGGAGAAAAGGCCTGTGCGGGTACTATCTTATACCCCGGCTCCATCTCTCTTATCTTGCCAAGGAGGTCCGGAGGGTACGTGCAGCGCTCGCTTGCCGCCGGCGTAAGAAGGCCGCTTACCAGGTACCCGTTAACCTCGCGCGGCGGATAGGTCATGGGGACATTCAAGACCAGCACCTTCCCCCCGAAGACCCCCGCAAGATCCCACACCGTGGGCGCCCGCAGGGATTCCGCATTCAGGAACCCCAGGTTATAGGAGCCGGTGGCCCTCACTATGAGATCGAAGATGCCGTGATTGCTTGGATCCAGACCCGTTACGATCGAAGACCAGGCCGGGCCCGTACCCGGAGGGATCACGGTGCGGAGCTTCCCCCGGATGCCCCGGTCGGCAAGGCCCTTTAAGTTGGGAAGCAGGCCCCGCTCCATAAGCGGATCCAGAAGATCGAAAGTCGCGCCGTCTAGTCCGATTACAATAGTCTTACGCATAAAGGTTCTTAGGAACCTGCTTCTTGGGCCTGCTGTTCCAGGGATTCAAGCAGCTGTGAAGCCGATTGGTCGCGAGGATGGAGCGAAAGCCACCGCCTTACGACATCCGCGGCCTTCCCAAACTCGCCCCGCTCGCGATAGAAAGAGGTAAGAAGGGAGTAGCCCTCCGGGCTGTCGGGAAGCGTAGCGATCAGTCTTTGAAGCAGTTGCTCCCCCTCTTCCGAACGGTTCGCCCTCCTGTATACGTTGAAGAGCTGCATGTAGAGGTTAGCGTTCCTGGGTTCCATTGCCAGAAACTCCGTAGCCAGACTCTCCGCCTTTGCCACGTCGCCTGCATACCCGTAGGCCGCGATGGCAAGGTCCTTGTAACCCTCGTAATCGGGCGAGAGCTTCACCGCCCGCTCCAGCTCCCTGACCCCGTTTTCAAACTCCCGGCCCTCGATATAGTGGATACATAGCCTCAGGTGGGCGGCCGCATAGTTGGTTACAAGCCTTCGCGTATTTATGTCCTTGTAGACGTCGGTATCATAAACATAGGGGTCGGTGAGATCGAGCTGCTCGATGGCTATGGGTTCCGGAATGTCCGTAAGATCGGGGGCCGGCATCGGGATATCCGGATTCTCAGGCTTAAGGAGGCCCCTATAGGAATAAACCCTGTAGAGGTTATTCAGTGTGGTCTCTACATCTACGAGATTCCTCGCAGGCTCCTCAAGCAACTTGAAGGCCAGACCTTCCAGACTGAGCCGGTTCTCGAGACCCATGTAGTCGGCAACCGTGACCGCGAAATAGACGGGCTTGCTACGGCCCGTGGTCGCTATGATGTCCTCGGTTACAATGTCCTTGACCATTACGATCTTGCCGTCCCTGTCCCTGTAGGGCCTGAGTTGCCTTATCTGCTGGTCGGAGAAAGTCATGGGCACCTTGGGCTCCAGGTGCTTGAGCTGCCATATGTACCACGGCGTGTTAAGGAGGCTTAAGTTCAAGACCCGGACGTCCTTCCGGAAACCCTTGACCTCCTGGATGAACCATAGCGGGAAAGTGTCGTTGTCGCCGTTGGTGAATATCATGCCGTCTTCTTCCACCGTGGCCAGCATGTTGTAGGCATAGTCGTAGGCGTTATAGTCCCCGCTCCTGTCATGGGTTCTGAAGTTTACGAAGAAGGCCGACAAGGTGAATGCCACAAGCGCCAGAGGCAACACATAGGAGACCCAACGCGGGCGCCGGCGGTCGGTCGCAAGGTCGGTCAGATAGGCGAATGCGACACCGATCCATATGCAGAAAAAGAAAAAGCCGTGGGAGAAGAAGTAGTCACGCTCCCTCACCTCATGATCCGTGAAATTCATATAGATGACGAGCCCCAGGCTCGTGATGAGGAAAAGTGTTCCTATAAGAATAAAGGTCTTCTTCTCCTTGAGGAAATGCACCACCGCCCCGGCCGACCCCGCAAGCATAAGAAGCCCGGTCCAGCTTCTGCCGGGCACGGTCCACTGTTCCCTGAAATAGCGCCAGAACATGCCGAACTGGAAGGACCATGGGGCCTGTCTCACAAAGGGGGTCATGGGCTTATACTGCTTCCTCAGGAGACAGTCCTTGAAGGCGTCCCAGTGTTCGGGATTGGCCTCGTCTATGGCCGGATTGATGGCCGACCGGACGGGCAGGAAGAGATGGTTGCTGAGACCCAGGAGACCCACCACTACAACCAGCATGATGAATTTCAGATCGGTGAAGAGCCGCCAGTCTATGAGAAGTGCAAACACGATGAAAGCCGGAAGGACAAGGACCGTTCCCAGGTGAAGCCCCACGCTTAAGGCCAGGAGATACATTATCAGCACCAGGCTGTTACGGCTCCCCTTGTCCCTGTAACGCTCCGACCACCTTATCATGAGCCAGACTGTAAAGGCCATGATGAAAGCGCTTGGTGAATAGACTTCGGCCTCGATCGAGTTGGTCCAGAAACTCCCGGAAAACGCACCGGCCAGGGCCGCGCACGCGCCCGAGGCATAGACTACGACCATTTCCTGCCTGGTCCGGGGTATGCCGCGCCAGTGGACCAGGATCTTCACGGTAATAAGGTACAGGAAGAGTGTAGCCAGGGCCCCCGTGATGGCCGACATCAGGTTTATCCCCAGGGCCGGTCCGGCAAGAGGAAGCATCGAGAACACCCTGCCCACGAGTACATAGAAAGGCGTGCCCGGCGGATGGGGTACACCGAGGATATAAGACGTGGCTATGAACTCACCCGCATCCCAGAAGGAGACGGTGGGAGATATCGTGATCGCATAACCGGCAAGCACCACCACGAACACAAGTCCGGCAACAATCCTGTTCCATCTCCAGTGAACTTCATCAGCCAGCATCGGACAGCCTCCCCTCCGAGAACTCTTTTTCCATCTGGGCCGGTGCTAAGCCCCTAGTGAAATATATCACACCACCACCCAAGCTTACAACCACTCCCACGATATAGGCCAGGAGTTCCATGGCCATGGCCTGTTCGCTGCCGAGGCCGGCCACCGCCCCGGTAAAAAAGAAGATGCCCAGACCCTCTCTCACACCCAAGCCACCAATCGAGATGGGCATCGCTATGAAAATAGCAATTACAGGTATGAAAAGGAAGAAATAGATTGCCGGAATCTCGAGTCCCATGGCCTCGGAGACCTCGTAGTGGACCAGCACCCGGCATGTCTGGACCAGCAGAGCCACACCCAGCACCGCAACAAGACTCTGCATGTGCTTGCGGTACATATGGAAAGATTCATAGACCTGCTTGAAGCGGTCGCGGGTGCCGCGTATGAGCAGGGGCCTCACGATTCGCTCCACCACCCTTGCAAGGCTCCGGTTAAAGATCATGGCAAGCGTTAAGCCGAGGATTGCCACGAAGGCCAACACTATCACCAGACTCCAGAGCCCGAAGGCCCGGTCAAGGCCGAGCGCCTCGTAGCGGAAGGCCACGTAGAGCCCGGCCGGCATGGCCAGGAGGCCCAGAGCCACCATACCGAAGAGCCTGTCGGTCACAGTCGCCGCTATCGCGGCATGGGGCTCGGCCGATTCCCGGTAGACATCGTAGACCCGGACCACGTCCCCCCCGATATTGGCAGGCAGGAAGTTGTTGAAAAAAGCCCCAACGAAATAGAAGGAAAGGGCCTTCCTGAAAGTCAGACGAATGCCCTGGAGGGAAAGCAGAATCATCCACTGGACGTTCCCCAGCACCAGCGATGCCGCGAAAGTGGCAAGCGCCGCCACCAG
>JALGWN010000134.1 GCA_025774115.1 bacterium | reverse complement strand
CTGATATCCAGATCCGTCCTTACCGCATATGCCACTTTGCCACCTATATAACCGAAGTTCACAGCCAAGACCAGATAATTCTCCATCTGTCGCTTCCAGGTCTCTGCAATCAGACCCTGTATCTCACAAGTGCTCTCAAATGGAATGAGTGCAGCCTTCCAGCTGAAATGGGGTCTCTCGTGTCTGCACCGCCGCATTGTCCCCGACCTCTTCAAGAAAAGCCTTTAGCTGGTCCGGCGAATGGCTTATGCTTTCTCAGTAGACTCGCATTGCAGGGATGATTCTAATGCCGGCAGTATCCCAATTCAATAACTGGTTGAAGCGAATGGTCCGGATTTGGCTGTCCGCTGCGGCGGCCCTTGCAGTGTTGTCGGTTTCATGTAGTCCCAGAGTCACAGGCATCGGGGGGGCTAATCTCAATCCGGTTGAGGTGCTGGAGCGCTCCCCGCGGATCTATCACATACGTTTTGAGAGATTCGCCGACAGTGTGGAAACCGAACGGGCGGCCACATATCTCGAAGGGGCGCTAGATCCCGAGTTGGCCTTCGCCCCCCCGGATCCGGCCGGGTCGGAAGCCCTCTCGGACCGGGACATGGCGCGTCTCGAGTACTATAAGGCGGTGAGGCGATTCCGGGGAGGTGCGGGGCGGGCGTCGCTCATGCATATCCGCAAGTCTCTGGAGCTGGACCCCGGCCATGGGCCCTCTTACGTGTTCCTTGGTAAGCTGCTGCTCGCACAGGGCAAGACAAATGAAGCCCTGGACCTCTTCAGGCAGGTTTTGAGCTGGGACCCGACCAACTCAGAGGCGCTTGTCGGGCTCGCACGATGCTATATGTTCACCGGCGAGCCTGACTCGGCCAGGCAGGCCCTCATAGACGCGGTCATCTACAATCGTACCAATCTCGAAGCCTGGAGAAACCTCCACATACTGGGGGCTGTGGAGAGATTCACCGTAGCCGATCATGACATACCGGTACTGGGATACGTGCGCAAGGATCGCGGACGCCACTACGACCTGGTGATCGATGACTCGCTGGAGGACTGCCCGTCCCTGGCCACCGCATGGATTGTATTCGCTTCCCAGAGGGCTGTATGGCGGTATGAAGGCAAGTTCAAACACACCCTGGGGGTGACACGGTACCGACGGACTTATGAGGAGGATATCGATTGCTTCATGGCTTTGGCGGCCGCATGGAGGATTCTCTCGGAAAGCGACTCGACCATATGTGAGGGGGACTATCTCGACCATGTCAGCAGAGTGGCGGAGGATGGCTACCTTGTACCGCATATCCTCTTCGATTACGTATGTCTCGAGCAACCGTTAGCCGCAAGGAACTTCAGAGTCGAAGTGATAGACAAGATGCGGGCCTACATCAATGATTACGTCTTGGTGGTGGGAGGATAGGTCTTGTTCGGCAAAGCCTATCTGGATATTGAGACCTCATACTCGGGCGAAATCACCGTACTTGGTATATTCAAACCGCCGGCCGAGCTGATTCAGCTAACCCATCCGGACATCAGCAGCGAGGCTCTGCTCGGGGCTCTCGATGGGACTGATGAGGTCCTAACATACTGGGGACATCGCTTCGATCTGCCTGTGATAAACAGGTGGTTGGGAGTGAACCTTCGAGAGGCTTTCCGCAGTATTGATCTTGCCGATCACTGTCATAGGCACGGCCTATACGGCGGACTGAAAGAGGTGGAACGTGTGCTCGGCATCGAGCGCCGGACGGATGGGTTGAGCGGCGTCGATGCGATGAGGCTGTGGGAGGAGTGGCGTCGGGGCGACAGGCGGTCCCTGCGGAAACTTCTCCTTTATAATGAGGATGACGTTGTGAACCTCTATCTTCTGGAGAAGGAGCTTTACAGGCTTGATGGTGAGCGACCATGCCAAACGTAGCGCCGTCACTCCTGTGGCGACGAACGCCGGATGCAGCGTCGGGTCTCCGCGGCCGACGTTGGTCAGGGTTCCATCCCCGACCGTATCCGCGGCAAAGTGCCGCCGCTCATGGAATAGGGGACTCTCAAAAAGGAGGGAAGCCATGAAATCGATTCATTATGGTTCGCTGATGTTGCTTGTGGGCACACTCCTTCTGAGCTCGGCTGTTGCTGCAATGGACGGATCGACCGGGACTTTCTCGATTGTGGCTTTCTTCGGAGTGGGGGCGGCTGTCGCCTGGGCGGAGGCGGGAGCCGGGGCAATAGCCACTCAGGCTTCCACCAACATGAGCTTCGGCCCCCGAGGGCTCGAGCTTCTGGGCGCAGGCTTGAGGAGCGAACAGGTCCTGGGAATCCTCCTGGAGGGCGATGAAGGCAGGGAAAACAGGCAGGTTGGGATAATAGACGCTGACGGCGAGGCAGTCAATTTCACCGGATCGAGCTGTCTGGACTGGGCGGGTGGAGCGACCGGTGCGGATTATGCCTGCCAGGGCAACATTCTTGCCTCCGAAGCTGTGGTCACGGCGATGGCGGAGGCCTTCGAGATGACCGAAGGCGAGTTGGCCGACCGGCTGCTGGCCGCCCTTGTGGCCGCTCAGGCCGCCGGGGGCGACAAACGCGGCATGCAGTCGGCTGCAATACTGGTAGTGCGCCCCAGCGACCACTATCCTGAGTACGAACATCGCTACATAGACCTCAGGGTTGAAGACCATGAGGATCCTATAAACGAGCTGATAAGACTCTATGAGATCAACCGGAAATCCGACCTTCTTCAGGCCCACATAAGATACGCCGACATGTATGATGCGGAGGGTGACAAGGCCATGGCCGACCGGGAGCGCAGGATGGTCGGCGAGATGCTCGCGAAGGCCCTGGAGGGAGAACCCGAGGACGCTGATTATCTCAACAACCTTGCATGGTTCTGTGCCACCGGCGACATATTCCTCGACGAGGCTCTGGAGGCTGCAAAACGCGCTGCCGCCCTCGAGCCCGAGACCGCCTACATACTGGATACCCTGGCGGAAGTCCACTTCCGGTCGGGCAATCGGGAGGCTGCGATCCGTACTATCGAACGTGCCATCGAAATAGACGCGGAGAGCACCTATTACAAAGAGCAGCTGGATCGCTTCAAAGCCGGCCCCTGATCGGACTCCGGGGATTGACGCCGGTCCGTCGAACCGGGTCCCCGGACAAATGTCTGAAAGCGCGGTTTTGTGGGATAGCTCTTGCCCCCAGAATTGAGCAGACTGCCGGAGTCCGGGTAAGGATAACTGTAGCCGACCATGTCGTCGGGACCGCTCGCCGGGAGTGCCTGTCAGAACCGCATGGTGAAAACCGTCTCCTCCCCGGATATCGACCTGGCCGTGAGGTCCCCGCGGTTGAGCCGCATGATCTGGCGTGAGAGGCTGAGCCCGATGCCGGTACCACCCTTTTTTGTGCTGTAGAACGGTACGAAGATCTTCTCGAGCGCCTCATCGACGACACCGGGCCCGTTGCCCCTCACCCGGATCAACAGCCGGCCCCGCTCGTCGATGCATGCCTCGGTCTCAACGCGCGCGTCCGGGCGTCCGCCGAGATGATCGGCCTCGGCGATCCCGTGGGCCGGTGGTTCGATGTACGCGGGACGAGGGGCGCGATCATCGGCGTCATGAAGAATTTCAATTTCACATCGCTCCATTCGGGGATCGATCCGCTTGTCGTCCGTATCGGGTCATATCCGAACTTCCTGATCGTGCGGCCAGCGCGAGGAAGCGTTCGGAACGCCCTCGCGCTCCTCGAAGACGTTCGTTCGAGGGGCTTTACAGCTCCGAACGCCGCATGGGCCGTATTCTCGGCAGTTCGATCGTTCTTGCCGTTTTCGTCTCCAGCCTGGGCCTGTTCTCGCTCTCGTCGTTCGCTGTCGAACGGCGCCGGAAGGAGATCGGGATGAGGAAGGCGCTCGGCGCTTCCGTGTCCGGGATCGTCGGGATGCTCCTGCGGGATTTCGTCTTGCTCGTGCTCGCGGCCGGACTCGTTGCCTGTCCCCTCTCCTACGCGGTCATGAGCCGGTGGCTGGCGCGGTTCGCCTACCGGTCGTCGTTATGACGGTGGGCGTGCACGTCGTTAGGGTGGCGACGCGCAACCCGGTCGAATCCCTGCGGTACGAATAGAACATGCAGGGGGATGGATCTTCGATTCATGGTCGCGGGGAAGGGCGATCGATGTGAACGGAAACCGAAACTCGGGGAGTGAACAAGGATAAAGCTGGAGATCGGCGAGGGCAGTTCGTGACCGTCATCTAAACAAAAGCGCGAAATTACTGCTTGGATCGTCGATGAGGTTCAGAGGATGGCGCGATCATCCTCGTTGACATTATCATTGAACCGCTATAGAGGTGAGACGGTGATGTACTGCTCGAGAATATGGAAAGGATGGAAATTATGAGACTGAGAATCATTGTTCTGTTCATAGCGATGGGCTTACTCGTTCAGGCGACGCCGGGTTGGAGCGAGCCCAAGGAGTATTTGAGAACTTTCGAGATTGTATGGAACAAGGTGAATGATAGTCACTTTGATCCGACATTTGGCGGCTTAAACTGGATGGAAGTGCATGACCGTTACGAGCCACGGATTGCCACTGTCAGGAACGACAAAGAATTCTACGAACTTATCAATGACATGCTTTGGGAGCTAGAGGTATCACATGCCAACTTGGTCCCTCCTGGATCTTTTGCCCTTTATGAACCCCTTGTGCTTGCTGAGGGCAGCGCGGGTATAGATATCCGACTGATAGATGGAGCGGCAGTGATTACATCCATCAGACCCGAGTCTCCCGCTCATAAAGCAGGTCTCCGTCCCGGGTATGTCATTCATGCCCTCGATGGAATTTTAGTCGAGCAGATAGCACAGGAAGCAGAATCAAGAATATCTCCTCCCTCCAACAGCCGCAGTCGAAACGCGAGAGTCACAAAAGCAATACTGAGCCGCGTTTTCGGGGCGCCAGGGACGAAGATTGCCATCGTTTATTCAGATAAAGGAGGGGAGAAAAGGGAGCGTCAAGTTTTGCGCACAAAGCGGAGTGGAGCAGCTGTCGGCCCGATTTTCTTGGCAGTAGAGTTTGAAGCGAGGCGTTTGGAGAATGGAATCGGATACATACGATTAAACACTTTTCAGCCTCAACTGACGGCCCAACTACATAGTGCCATCAAATCCATGGGGAGTCTTCGCGGGATCATTTTCGACCTGCGCGGGAATTCTGGGGGAGAGATTGAGGGTATGCCCGACCTATTCTTAAGAGAGAGGGCATTCTTATATCTCCGTAAGTCCAGAAACGGTGAGACAAGCGTCTTCTTTGATCCCGCAGACGATGCCTTCGATGGTCCATTGGCCTTGCTGATTGACACGACGAGCGGGTCGGCTAGTGAACTCTTTGCTGCCTGCCTGCAATCGATAGACCGAGCTGTGGTTGTGGGCGAGCGGAGCCCTGGATTGGTTATGGAATCGGACGCAATGATATTCCCGAACGGGGCGATTCTTATGTATCCTGTGGCCCAGTTATGCACTCCAGATGGCACAGTGCTGGAAGGCCATGGTGTGGTGCCGGACATAGAAGTAGGGCTAGACCGTGAGATGTTGCTGAAGGGTATTGATTCTCAGCTTGAATCCGCCATCAGGTTTATAGAAGAAGAAAACCAAATGTAGATGTCCGAGGTGATTCGCCGTCTGCGCCAGACGCCGGGCTGCGTGAGGATTCGGACTTCATTCGAGCTGAGCACACCGATACACAAAAAGAGAGAATGAGTATGGAACAACAAGAAATATGGATTGTCCCCCTGAAAGGCAAAGGAGTCACTCGATGACAAAGGAGATACTTCTATCAGGTCTGCTGGGCGGAATCGTCATATTCGCATGGCTGGCCATATCCCATGGGCCACTGCCTTTGAGTGGTGATCTTTCCAGGCCAATCCCGAACCCTCAAATATGAATGAATACACCGGCGCCCTCTTCCTGCCACATACCGACCTTAGCCTCTTCCCCTCCGTCCAACCTTTGATCAAGCCTTAGCCACCGGTCCTCGCGTATTGAGCCCGCCCGAGGCAATCGAATGACGACGCCTGTCATGTATCACCCCGTTTACAGATGTCACTGCATGTTTACGGTAGACGAGCCTCTGATTCAAGCATTGCCTACCGCTAACCCTTTGCTCCGCTGCCGGTTACATCCCAATAGGCGATCCGGCCCGATTCTTGTGAGATCTCCTTGCCTGTATGGCAACCATATACAAACAGCGGCATCCGGAAACCACCGTGCTCTACCGGGTGCTCGCCACCCATTTCGATACCTTCCTGACCCAGTATGAGACCCTGTTCCAGCGTCAATATGGATACTTCCGACCGGTGGTCCGGGAGGTGGTAGAAAGATATCTCGACTGTGCCAACCCCATGTGTGGGTTTGCAAGGGTTCGCTGTCCGGAGTGCGGGGGAGAGTACCTGGTCACTTTTTCATGTAAGACAAGGCATTTCTGCCCCTCATGTCATGCCAAACGCCGGGAAGCCTGGAGCATCTGGTTGGGCCGGCATCTCCTTCTCCGCGTGCCTCACCGGCAAGTGGTCTTTACCATCCCCAAGATGGTGAGACCCTTCTTCAGATACAGCAGAGGCCTCCTCAGTGACCTGTGCCTTTGTGCAGTGAGAGCCACACGTAAGTATATGGAGATTCGTACCGATAGAGACCTGATGCCCGGGGTGGTCGCGGTGATCCAGACCTTCGGAAACCGGCTCAACTTCCATCCCCACCTCCATTTCCTGGTCACAGAGGGGGGCACATCAAGGGATGGTGACTTCTACCCCGTGCCGATCTTCAATGATGCCGCCATCACCCGTCTCTTCGCTCATGAGGTGCTCGCACTCCTGGTAGCCAGGGACCTGGTAAGCACCGAGATCGCAGATAAGATCCTCTCCTGGCATCACACCGGCTTCGGTGTCCACAGCAAAGTGAGGACCACCACCAGAGAAGAGACCCAGAGGGTGGCAAGGTACATGGCTAAGCCAATCTTGGCTCTCAAACGCCTTGCCTTCGATGAGGCCCGGGGCAAGGTCATATACCGGTATGGCAAGACCGATGATGATCACATTGAGATGGATTACCTGGAGTTTATTGCCAGGGTAACAGCCCATATCCCCGATAAGGGACAGGTCATGATACGCTATTATGGCCTCTACTCGAATGCCCACAGGGGCAAAGAGAGGAAGCGAGCCAAGACCGGCCCACTACTGCCAATAGTCGAACCACCTTCAGCACCAATAACCTCACCAGGCTGGAGAGAACTCATAAAGAAGGTGTACGAGGTCGATCCACTCGTCTGTCCTGCATGTGGCTCCGAGATGAAGCCAATCGCCTTTATCACCAACTACGAGGTCATAGACCAGATCATCCACCACCTGGGGATTACCTTCAGGACCAGCAGGCCTCCACCACCTCACCAGCAGGAAGAACTCTACTGACACAATCGTTTACGCACACCCCAAAGCCGATCTCAGGGATCACTCTGCCCGTATATGGCTCTTGCTTAACCGGACATAACGCCATCGGCCGCACAAAGCGCATATCACAAACCCAACAGCTCAATCTGGTCACACCACCCCCGATCCGACTGACTACCACCGCTCAAAAATGCCCCTCAAACTCGCACCCCGCCGCAAGTAGGAAAAGCAAATTCCTATAATTGACTGCGCCAATCCCATGTGCGGTTTCGTGTTCGCCGTCGACACAATCTGGACACGTAGGGGTTATACTCTAAGCTGCACTTTAGGGGGCCGCCGGGCGCTGGATGGGGCAAACCTGTTGACAGAAGTCAGGAGGTGCTGTAAAACAGTCGTAGAGAGTTCCTGAGTGTTATGCGGACAGACTTTTGTTGAAAACGTAGCTCACGGGATCAGCATATGAGGTGCACCCATTCTTTGGACAACTGGCACTCAAGGAAACACTGCATCTAGTTCGCTTGTATGAGGGCTAGGGGACCTTCGGTTCCAGTCCAAGTCTTCCGAAGCCGCCCTGTAGGCCTATGCATGCCTGCCGATTGACTACAGGTGCGACATATGAGACAATAGCATGTCCATCTTCCGATCATTCTGGAGAAACTTGAGGCATGCATGACCGGCAATCGCATACGGCCCTGAGCCCAACAGACGATCGCATCTCCCCGATTATCCTCGGTGCCCTCTGCATATCGTTCATGATCGCGATCCAGGGCGGACTGGGTCTTACGGCAGCCGATTGCTCTCCCATTATTGCATCCGAGGTCGGGTTGGAGTGGAATGGGCCGGTGCGGCAGGCCCTTGTCTATCAGGGTGCGGAGGGCCAGTGGACGGACATCTTCGGCCGGCCGGGTGTCAACGGCCCTGTGTACGGTCTCGCCGGGCATGACGACATGCTCATCGTGGGTGGTGCCTTCGAAAGAGCGGGCCACCTCGCAGCCGGTTATCTTACAGGATGGACCGGTTCGGATTGGATCGCGCTGGGCGATCCCCAGTGGGGTCCGGGCCGGGGGGTGGACGATGTCGGCGTTTATGCAATCTCCATGTATGGGCCGCTCCTCGTCGTAGGGGGGCGCATAACCGGTGGCGACGTACACGACATCGTTGCTGTCTGGGACGGAATCTCCTGGAGTGAACTGGGCGTCCTTGGCGATCCGGTCATCTCGACGGTGAAGGCTCTGACCCTTTATGAAGGCGACCTTGTGGCCGGCGGCTTCATCCCCGCTAAGCGCTATGTTGCGTCCTATACCGGTGGTGTCTGGAATACGCTGGGGAGTGGGATGAACGGGGAGGTGCTTGCACTTGCGGTTTTTGGAGACGATCTCATAGCTGCCGGAAAGTTCACGGAGGCCGACGAGAAGGCAGCGAACCATGTTGCCGGATGGAACGGGTCGTCCTGGGCGGAATTGGGCGCCGGGCTGGATGGTAACGTCTACGCGCTCGCGGTCTATGGGGACCGCCTGGTGGCGGCGGGAGATTTCACGGGTTTCATCGCCGTATGGGACGATACTTCATGGACGACCGCATCCGCAGGCATCCCCGGGGTTGTTCGGAGTCTGGGTATCTGTCGCACCGATGACTCCGACTCGTTGCTGTATGGGGGAGGGGGCAACCAGTCATCGGGCTTTGTGGTTCGGGCCCGAAGCGGCTCGCTCCTTGACTGGGATGTTGTCACACTGGGGCTCGATTCGGTCGTACATGCGATCGGCGCCTGCCCAGGGGATTCGGTCATCTACCTCGGGGGCGAATTCACCCAGATTGATACCACGGATGCCTTTCATATCGCAGTGCTGGACGGTCATCTATTCTCCCATCTGGGACAGGAGGGCTGCGGCCTGGACTTCGATGTTGAGGTTCTGGGTGTTTACGGGGATGACCTCGTGGCAGCCACATGGCCGGCCTCGGTCCTGGCTTGGGATGGAGCGGCCTGGCAGACTCTTGCCGAACAGGTGGACGAACATATCAATGCCACGATTTCCTACAACGACTATCTTGTTGTCGGCGGTGCTTTCACCCGGATTGCGGGCCAGTCGCTGTCTCATATCGCACGCTGGAACGGCACCTCCTGGAGCCAGGTCGGTACCGGGGTGGGCGGGGATATTCACGATTTCACGGTCTATGAAGGCGGTTTGGTGGCGGGCGGTTCGTTCAGTCAGGCCGGCGGTGTAGAGGCACTTAACCTGGCAATGTGGGACGGATCGGTTTGGAGTGAGGTTGGAGGGGGCCGCGGCCACCCCGTCGAGCAGGTCACGGTCTGGAACGGCAATCTTGTGGTGTCGGTCAGAAACTCCATCCAAAGCTGGGACGGCACTTCCTGGAGTCTGCTTGGGACCACCTACGGAACAATAGGGTGTCTGGAGGCGCATGGGCCGGTGCTTGTGGCGGCCGGTGATTTCTATGAAATCGGAGGGGTGAGTGCCAGACGCATCGCGGCGTGGGACGGTGATTCCTGGAGTCCGCTGGGAGCGGGTCTCGACGGCGATACCGGATGGCCGGACTCTTGGGGTGGGGTCCTCGATGTCGCTGTCTACAACGGAAGTCTGGTGGCCGGGGGATACTTCGGTTCACCATGTTACAACATCGCCAGATGGGATGGGTTTTCGTGGCAATGCCTGGGTGGGCTGGATTCGTCGGCGTATGCACTGACCGTCTGGGACGGAGGCCTGGTCACAGGAGGCACCTTTGAGGTTGCCGGCGGCTTATCATCATACCGCATTGCCATATGGGATGATTTCGTAGATCCCCTGGACAGTCTCGCCGCACTCGGCCGGGATGAAGCCATCTCGATTTCCTGGCACAGCCCCGTTGACCCGGCATTCCATGGGACCCTGATCCGTTACTCGGTTGACGGGCTTCCGGAGAACCCCACAGAGGGTCTGCCCGTACCCAACGGCAACGACGGGCGGTTCGAGGGCGAACCGGGTTCGGACTCATCCTTTCTGCATACCGGTCTGCCGAGCGATGCAACCTACTACTACAGTGCTTTCGCCTATGACGATCTCGGCCGTTTCTCCTCGGGAGCCTTTGTCTCGGCCACGACACTGGACAAGAATCCGCCCGACACCGTCTCGCATTTCACCGTGACCCCCGGCGTGGATTATCTCCATCTCAGGTGGAGGAATCCTCTCACCGAGGACTACCTGGGAACCCGGATCCGCTATTCGACCGGGGGGTACCCTGCGCATCCGGATAGCGGCAGCCCTGTTCCAAACGGCAACGACGGGCGGTTCGAGGCGCCGCCCGGGTCGGAAGGCAGCTTCATCCATAGTGGGGTGGAGGTGGCCAGGACCCACTACTACTCGGCGTTTGCCTACGATCACGAACTGAACCATGCCTCTCCGGTGGGTACCCACGGGCTG
>JALGWN010000133.1 GCA_025774115.1 bacterium | reverse complement strand
TGCGAGGTGAAGGGTCTTGCGGTTTTTCGGCAAGACCAAGATGTAGGGGGCTGCTTCATCTGCCAGGTACTGGGGTTGCTGGGGGTAGTATGTGGTGAGCCTCAAGAGGATCGGTAGGGTTAACGACTTGATAACAAAGCAGTTAAAAGGCGGCTTTATCGATGTGTATAGGGGACAGGTGGTTTTTCTGCACATCGGGCCACAGGAGCTGGGTTCTGGCATACAACCTGCATTTAGAAATAGACCGACGAATCCTCATGGACCATTCGTTTGGTCTTAGGGGTGCCGTCACGCTCCATGTTCATGGGGGGCACGTTGTGTCCCCCATGGACATAAGAAAACCAGTCTTTGGCACGAGAGCTGTATGGTGGTTGCTCACTGGGTGCGAACCCGGAGCTGTCACGCTTCTATCCGGCCGGGGCACGCAAGTGCCCCGTTTTTTTATCCTCCACAGGGCGTGCCCTGTGGAGGATAACCCGCCGAAGTCTCGGCGAAGCCGGTTGGATGCCGAAGAGATTGGGGACAATCCGGGCCGGGGCCGGTCCGATGGGTAATTAGCGGTTGACAATAAACGGTTCAAGCATACAATAGGCAAGCGGAACCTTTCGGAGATGTGTGGGTGTACCATCCTTGGAAGGTTTTAGTTTAGCTGGTTCCTTGACACCGAGTGGAAGACCGGGGTTTTGCCAGTGATATCCGTAAGAAATCTTACCAAGACCTTCGGCAGGACGCTTGCGGTCGATGACATCACTTTCGATGTGGGCGTGGGTGAGGTTCTAGGTTTCCTGGGCCCCAACGGGGCCGGCAAGACCACGACGATGAGGATTCTCACCTGCTATCTTACTCCCGACCGTGGCTCGGCGACGCTTGCGGGTTACGATATACGGGATGAGTCACTCGAGGTGAGAAAACGGGTCGGCTACCTACCCGAGAACGCCCCTCTCTACGAGGATATGGACGTGGTGTCCTATCTCGCTTTCATAGCCGCCGTAAGGGGGATCCCCGGGGTGGAGACGCCCGGGCGCATCCGTAGAATGATAGACACCTGCGGCCTGGAGAAGGTGCTCGGCAGAAACGTCGGGGAGCTCTCGAAGGGGTACAAGCAGCGGGTCGGTCTTGCCCAGACCCTGATACACGATCCCGACATCCTCATACTGGATGAGCCCACCACCGGGCTCGATCCTTCCCAGATAATCGAGATCCGCAAGCTCATAAAGGAAATAGGCAAAGAGCGGACGGTCATCCTGAGTACCCACATATTGCCGGAGGTCGAGGCAACGTGTTCCAGGGTCCTTATCATCAATGAGGGGCGGATAGTCGCAAGCGGTACGCCCCGGGAGCTTCAGGCGATAGCCGGTGGTGAGGATACCATCTACGTCTCGATAAGTGCCGGCGAAGAGCCCGTGGATGCCAAGCTGGCCGGGATAAGATCGGTGACCTCGGTGAGCAGAATGACCGATGCCGGCGGGGGTTACGTTCGGTACCTCGTCAAGGCGGGCAATGATGAGGACACCGGTGAGGCGATATTCAGGATTGCCGTGGAAAGCAACTGGAAGATCAACGAGCTTCGCAGGGAGACATTGAGTCTTGAGGACATCTTCCTGAAGCTCACCACAAGGGAGACCTGACCGGGGCATGAAGAACGCTATACCGATATTCAAGCGGGAATTCGCCGGCTACTTCAACTCGCCGATTGCATACATATACCTGACGGTTTATCTGGGGCTCTCCAGCTGGCTCTTCCTCAAAGGCTTCTTTGTCATAGGCGAGGCTTCGATGCGACCTTTCTTCGACCTCGTCCCATGGATCTTTCTCTTATTCATCCCGGCTATAACAATGAGGCTTTGGGCTGAGGAGAAGAAGGTGGGCACTATGGAACTTTTAATGACTCTGCCCATCACCGACGCCGAAGCTGTGCTTGGGAAATTCCTGGCCAGCTTCTCATTTCTACTCCTCAGCCTTTCCCTCACTTTCGTGCTCCCCATCGTCATCGCCGCGCTCGGGGACCCGGATGCCGGGCAGATAGTCGGCGGTTACCTGGGATGCGTTCTGATAGGCGCAGCCTATCTGGCCATTGGCCTTTTCATATCGAGTCTGACCGAGAACCAGATCGTGGCGTTCATTATCTCCGTTGTGGGAATATTCGGTCTCTTTATCCTGGGAGCTGACTTCGTGCTCTTCGGGCTCCCGGACCGGCTGGTGCCCATCTTCAGCTTTCTGGGGCTCGGGGGTCACTTCGACAGTGTGAGCCGCGGTGTGGTGGACAGCCGTGACCTGGTCTATTATTTCTCGGTAATCGGGTTCTTCCTCTATCTCAATGTGAAATCGATTGAGGCAAGGAGGTAGGAGAGAGAATGAGTTCGAAAAGGCGGACGGGGACAGCTGTGGAGATTGTGATCGTGGTGGCAATCATCATATTTGCCAATCTGATCTCACAGAGCGTCTTCGGAAGACTGGATCTCTCCGAGGGGAACATCTACAGCATATCCGAGTCCACCAAGACGGTCCTCAGAGACCTGGACGATATCGTAAACATCAAGGTCTACTTCTCCGAGAAGCTGCCTCCCTATCTCACCACGCTGACCAGGGAGATCAGGGACATGATCGACGAATACGGGGCCTATGCGGGGGCCGACCTGGTTGTGGACTTCGAAGACCCCGCGGCTGATCCTGAGACCGAACAGCGGGTGAGGTCGCTCGGAATTCCGCAGGTCCAGCTCAACATCATAGAGAAAGACAAGGCCGAAGTGATGAACGCTTATCTGGGCATCGCTATTCTCTTCGAGGACCGCAAGGAAGTGATCCCCGTGGTTCGGGGAGCCGTCTATCTGGAGTACGAGCTCACCTCCGCCATACTCAAGGTGACCAGCAAGGAACCCAAGACCGTGGGTTTCCTGACAGGGGACAGGTCGCTGTCCGGGGATCCCTACGAGGCAGTCCGAAGAGCGATGCAGAAGCAATACAGTGTGACCACGGTCTCCGTCTCCGGCGGCGAGATGGTGCCGCCCGAGGTCAATACGCTGGTGGTTGCACGGCCGCTCGGGCTTAGCGAGTGGGAGACGTTCGCGATCGATCAGTTCCTGATGCGGGGCGGGCGGGCGCTGTTTCTCATCGACGGTACGACCATTCCCGATGAGGGGCCGCTCGTTGCAGTGCCTGCTCAGACCGGTGTGGATTCGCTGCTTGCCCACTACGGTGTCAGGGTCAACCCGGATCTTGTCTTCGATCGTCAGTGCGGAAACGCGACCTTCTCTACAGGCTTCTTCCGGTACACGGTTCCATACATGCTGTGGCCGATGGTGACCAAGGCGGGTTTCAACGAGGATTCCCCGGTCACCAATCAGCTCGAGCGGGTGGTCTTCCCATGGGTAAGCAGCATCGACCTGACGAAGGACCCGGACATCTTCCCGCAGATCGAGGTGCTTGCCCGAAGCTCGGCGCAGTCGTGGACGGAGACGGAGCGCCTGGATCTCAATCCTCAGCGCGATTTCCGGCCCACCCCCCCCCTGGGGGCCCGCAATATGGCGGTGCTCCTGGGTGGCAGCTTCCCGAGTTTCTTCAGCGGCCTTCCGGCCCCGGAGCCCGGAGACAACGTGCCCCCCTGGGCGGGCCCCAAGCTGGATGCGGGCGCTGAGACACAGATCATAGTGATGGGCAGTTCGCGGTTCATACAGTCCGACTACCTTTCCCAGTATCCGGAAAACGGCACCTTTTTTCTGAATGCTGTGGACTGGCTCACCCTGGGAGATAGCCTGATCGGCATAAGATCGAGAGTGGTGACCGCGCGGCCGCTCAAGGAGACAAGCGAGAGTGCCAAGTCTTCGGTGAGATTCGCTTCCACATTCGGGATACCGATACTGCTGATTATCTGGGGGCTTATGAGACGTTACATGAAGTCCTTCCGGAAAGGGGTCCTCCCCTGGGCCTGAGGTTCCCGGACCGACGCGGATAGGTGGTGAGAACTTGAGAGTAAGCACGGTTCTGGTTGTGGTGCTGGCCATCTTGATCGTGGTCTTCCTGGCCATCAGGTTCGGTGGGGGAAGAAGGGACAGGGAGAGACCGCTCTTTCCTGATTTCGAGCCGGCAGAGGCCGCCCGCCTTGTGATAGAGGGTGGGGGAAACACGGTGGTCCTCACCGAATCCGATGATGCCTGGTTTGTCGCGAGCGAGGATTCGTTTCCTGCAGAAGCCGGGGTGGTGGAGGATATGCTCGGCAAGGTGACGGGTTTCTCGCGCAAGGACATCATATCCTCCAATCCGGAGAAGCAGGCCCTATATAAGGTCGATTCGGCGGGGGTGTTTGTGAGCATCCTGGATGCCCATGGCGACACTCTGGTCGGGTTTGTCGTCGGCAAGCCCGGGCTCGATTACCGGAGTACCTACGTCCGGGATGTGGCTTCCGGCGATGTCGTGCTTGCGCCGGGGTATCTTCGCGCGGTCTTCGACAGGGGCAAACGGACCTGGCAGGACCGGACGATCTATGCGCTTGAGCCGGATACGATAGAAGAGATCAAGATCGGCCGCCCCGGAGAGAGCCTCACCCTACGGCGCAACGCGGCCGGCGAGTGGTTCATAAGCGAGCCTGAAAGTTCGGCCTGCGAGCAGAACAGGGTCGCCAGACTCGTAAGAACGCTCGCGTACCTGAGGTGCGACGAATTAGCCGGGAGAATGCCGTCACCCGCCTCAGGCCTGGCCGAACCCGATTCCACCGTCGGCTTCCGGACCGCCGATGGCCTCTGGAAAGAACTGCTCTTCGGAAACCGGAATGACGAGCGGCAGACCTACGCAAAGAGGACAAATTCGGATATTGTCTATCTGCTTGCAACCCAGAAGGTAGACGCGATATTGCCGCGCCCGGCCGAGCTCCACGTGGCCGAGGCCGGGATCGGGGATGGGGCGGAAGGTGAGGGGGGGCGGTAGGCCTTGACTGAGCTTCTCTACCAGCAAGACAGCTACCGCACCGAGTTTGAGGCCCGGGTTGTTGCTGTCTCGCCGCGCGCCGACAAGTATGCCATCGAGCTGGATAAAACCTGTTTCTACCCTGAAGCCGGCGGTCAGCCCTCGGATACCGGCGAGATCGAGGGCGTCCGCGTAGAAGGTGTTGTCGAGGACGAGGAGCGCGTGCTTCACCTTACCTCCGAGCGGCCCGGTTTCGGCCCCGGTGACGGGGTGAAAGCTTCCATTGACCGGGTGCGAAGACTCATCAACATGCAGCAGCACACCGGGCAGCATGTTCTATCCCAGGCCTTCCTCCGCGTGCTTGGCGCCGCGACGGTCTCATCCAGGCTGGGCGTGGAGCACTCCACCATAGACATCGCCGCCCCTGATCTCACCTGGGAGGAGGCGAAAGCGACCGAGGATCTCGCAAACCGAATAGGCTATGAGAACCGCCCCGTCGAGATCTTCGAGGCAGGCAAAGACGAGGTGGAGGGTCTGAGGGTCAAGATGCCGGTCGACAGGGATGTGATACGAGTGGTTGAGGTGAAGGACTTCGACAAGTCGCCGTGCGGCGGGACCCACACGAGAACCACCGGCGAGATAGGGCCCATCAAGATTCTCCGGTGGGAAAGGGTGAGGGACGCGAGCAGAGTGGAGTTTGTCTGCGGTATGCTCGCAATGGAAGACTATTATTGGAAAAGCCGGTTCATTGTCAATCTGGCCCAGGATCTCACCACCAAGGATGAGGGGTTGCCCGAACTTATCCCGGAGATGCTCAAGGAAAGGAAGGAGCTCTTAAAACAAGTGGAGGGCCTCAGGCGCGACCTGGCCGGATATCGGACCGGCGATCTTCTCGCAGGTGCACGCGATGTCGCGGGCGTCCGTATCGTGTCCTCCTACCTGGAGGAAGGCACTCCCCTGGAGATACGGGAGATCGCTGCCGCGCTCACCCGCAACCCGGGTACGGTTGCCCTCCTGGCCTCCGGCAGGGAGAAACTTCATCTTGTCTTCTCGCGCTCCGCCGATGTCGGGGCCGACATGCGCAAAGCCATACAGGCGGCCTGCGAGGTGGTCGGCGGTAAGGGAGGTGGCAGGGCCGATGTCTGTCAGGGTGGAGGCAAGCACCCCGGCAAGGCTCCCGAGGCTCTAGAGGAAGCTGAACAAATCGTAGAAGACATGATACGTAATTCGTAATTCGGGTGGTGCGAAGGGAGGGCCTCCCTCCGCCCGGACATCGTAGCGTCCTCACTCCCGTGAGGACGAAAGTATTGGTAGCGTCGGGTCTCTGTGCCCGACGGGGCACGTTAGGAGCGGAACCCCGCCCAACGTCGGCCACGGAGAGCCGACGCTACACGGTTCTGCGCAGGCGGTGTTGGAGCGCAGCTGCTCGTGGAGGCCCGACGCTACGAGGGCTTGACACCCGGTCGCAGGTGGTATTAGGATTAGTAAGCAGCCCGTTCGACCGATCAACAAAGGAGCAGAGAGATGGGAATGAGGGGATTGGGATTCTGGATTCTCCTGGGCTTATTGATTGTCACTGTGTCTGAGGCTTCCGCTACCCCCCCCTGCATGATCTTCCTTAAGATTTCCACCCTGCCGAGAATATCCGCCATGGGGGACGCGGGGGTTGCTGTAACCGACGCCACGTGGGCGGACGTCAATCCGTCGCATCTTACAAATGTGGACGGGGGTCTTCTCACCTTCACTCACACGGCCTGGTTTCAGGACATAAACCTGGAGACCCTTGCCGTCGGCACAACAAGCCGGAGCCATGCCTTCGGAATCTCGGTGACCGGCCTCCATGCCGATCCCCTTGACGGCTACGACGCCTGGGGGGTGAAGCAGGGTACATTCAGGTTCTACGACCTCGTTATAGGGGCGACCTATGCCCGCAGGCTCCATCCGACCCTGAGTGTCGGAGCAAGCGGGAAGGTGCTGTATGAGAAGATCGACTGGGACTCCGCTACCGGATTCGC
>JALGWN010000343.1 GCA_025774115.1 bacterium | reverse complement strand
CTATTTCCGCTCCGGGACGAAAGTGTACCCCATCTTCACAGAAGAAACTGGCACACTGTGCTCCATTGGACTAAAATGACCTATGGTCATGTCACAATCACGAACTGGTCGGCAGAAGTTCTATGATGTCTTTTCCCACTTCTATGATCTGTTTATAAGACTGCATTCCCGCAACTACAGGGATGAGACTCGAAGATTCCTCGTTGACTCGACCCGATTGGAAGACAAGGCGCAACCCAGAGTGCTGGATGTTTGCTGTGGCACAGGATCAGTTGTTCTCTCTTTCGCAGAACGCTTCCCTGATATTCTGGCGATTGGATATGATCTTTCTCTTGGCATGTTACGTAAGGCAAAGAGGAAAGACTCATCTGACAAGGTGGTTTTTGTCAGGGGCGATGCCGCGAGGTTGTCGTTTGGAGACGATGTCTTTGACGTCGTTTGTTGTTCTCACGCGCTATACGAATTGGAGGGCCGGGTCAGGAGAGATGCACTCCTGGAAATGAAACGAGTGGTCAAGCCTGGTGGATCGGTATTGATCATGGAGCATACGGTACCGCGTAGATTGTTCGTGAGAATGCTGTTCTACTTGAGGTTGCGTACGCTGAGCTCATCTGACTCCAGGGAATTCATCAAACAAGGCCTTGCTCCGTTTGAGGAGATCTTTGCTGATGTAGCTTTGTCACATACAGGATCAGGTAAGAGCAAACTGATCACTTGCCGCAAGTCATAAGATGCAGCAGCCGAGGATGCTTCTCTTAAGAACCTGAGCTAGCTGCGGGCCCTTCGCAGAGCCCGGTCCGAATCCCCCTTTCCGCATTTTACATCCTTTTACAAACCCTTTACACCACCGTGACAACTAATTCCCGGCACGCGTGTAACATCTTAGTGAGAGGAGGAAAGAGATGAAGCCAAGAAATCTGAAAGGTGAGGAGGTGAAGACAATGAACAAGACCGTACGCTTTATTCTGGCACTGGTGACCGCCGTCAGTGTCCTCGGGCTTGCATGCTCTGAGGTGGACGCCAAGGCCGGTAAGGAGATTGAGGAGCTGATCGAAGCCCTCGAGGTGGGAGAGCCCATCTATTATGAGAACCTCACCATCATTCCGGTCTACTCCACCTGCATCCAGGACCACAGGCACTACAGCACCCTGGATGAAGCCCTGGACTGTGGCTGGCTCGAAATCAGCGAGGTCGATGGTGGAAGCGTGCCTAAGGTCAAGGTGACCAATCGCTCCGGCAATTACATCTTCATAATGGGTGGAGAGATCTTGACCGGGTGCCGCCAGGACCGCATCGTGGGGCGCGGCGTTCTCTTAAGGCCCCGGGCCAGGAACGTCATCATACCCGTTTACTGTGTGGAGCAGGGACGGTGGACCTATGAGTCGGAGACCTTCCACAGCAAGCGCAACCTCGGGACCTGCCGGCTCCGCGCCGAGGGCCAGAAGGCTGCCCCGAGTGCACAGATGGACATCTGGGACCGTGTATCCACCATAAACGAGTCCATGGGGCTCAGCTCCGGCACGAGCCGGTTCCAGGAAGCCTATGAGTCAGACGAGACCCGCAGGAGAATCTCCAGGGTGGAGAAGCACATGGAGCGCATACCGAATCTCTATCCCGACGCGATCGGGGCGGTGATCGGTGTGGGAGGCCGTATCAGCAGTGTTGACATCTTTGCCAACCCGGACCTTTTTAAGCGCCTGTGGCCCAAACTGGTGAGGTCATCCGCGCTGGCAGCATTTTGCGATTCGGGAAGAGGCTCCATCACCCAGCCTGATGCGATTCGTTTTCTGCGCGAGTTCCATGACAGACACTATGTAAGAAGGTCCGCTATCGACCAGGGGTTTGAGCTGTATGCGGTCGATAGCTGGTTTACCGGGATGCCGTGACTCATCTTGCGGCATTCCCCGAAGATCAAGACAGTGAGCGCCGGATTCCGGTAAGGCGCCGCTAAAGAAGAAGGAGGTACGTGATGAGACACTTTGGATTGGTAGTCGCGCTGAGTTTGACGGTTCTGGTGATGAGCGGCTGTCTTCAGGCCGAGCCCCGGGTTGGGGTGTATGCGAATGTGGATAAGCCGGTGGTTCTGGGAGCGCCGGGTGAGAGGGTTGTCGTCAAGGTCGGTCTTAAGGGCCTGACGGTCCCGGTGATGCCCAAGCGGATACCCCTGAATGTGGCCATCGTTCTTGATAAGTCGGGATCGATGGGA
>JALGWN010000022.1 GCA_025774115.1 bacterium | reverse complement strand
CCTGCTTGGATCGTCGACAACGTGTCTGACCGGGTGCGGCATCACCGATAATAGCCGGGGCCGGATCTTGAAGATTGAATTCAATTTTCAAGATCCGACCCCGGCTCTGCTATGGTTGTGTTTATTAGAGTCTATCGGAAGGGTGTGATCTCGAATCCGGTTACCGGCATGAGGGGGGATCGAGGCAGTCGCCGCTATCCGTCGGCGTTGATACCAGGTCGAGGTAGGTGGTGAAAGCCTGGTCGAGATCGGAGAAGTCCATGTGGAATAGCTCGCGAATGGCGGCCTTTCTCACGAGCCCCTCCAGCATGCTTCTGAACAGACGTTCTCCCAACATGTAGCCCAGAGTGTGGGTAACGCCGAGGTGTACCGGCAGGGGCAGTTCGTACAGGGAGCCGCGCAATCTCCATGGTTTTCCGCTTGAGAGGAATCCTCTTTCCCGCCGCTTGTGGAGTGCGACATACTTGCCGACCGCCCGGAGCTCGCGGATCCTCTCAGGCGGCATGGAGGGATGCTTCCGCTTGAGGTACTTAAAGTCGTCCAGATTGTAGCAGGGGCGCTTGTGGTTTATGATCTTGGAGCCGAAGAACCCCAAAGCCTCTCTCATCACGCGGCAATAAAAGTCTTCAACCTGGGTGAGATCGGATCTTCTGGAACCTGCGTTCACCCTATGTATGAAATGGGTGGCTTCCTCCGCCGCATGGTTGACCGATAGGTTTGCGATATAGATAATATTGCCGTTTTCGATGAAGTAGGATTCGTTTGTTCTTATGTGTGCCGCGATGGCATCAACCTCCCCCGGTGTCATCCGCTTGTCGGCCCTCAAACGGTAGAGGAAATCCAGATCGGCCGGGGAGTGAACAATGAAGTCTTCCAGGCCGTCTGCTTCGATCTCGAGGAACTGGGATATGATGTGGACCATCTGCAGCATCTGGCTGTACAGGGCCTCATCCCCGAAGATGTCCCCCTGCCAACCGCGAAGGGAGGGTGATGCCAGCTCCCTGGTCTTGTCGATCCAGTTCAGATATGACTGAAACTTGATTATGGGCGGTGTGGTCATCATGCAGAAACAATCCTTCGCAATGAGTACCACGTCGGTCTCCTGCTCGAGGCGGTGCCCGGCAAGTTCCCAGTATATGTTCTCGTTGTTCTGGTAGATGATGACACTCCGCGGGTCCTCGTTGAATTCCGAAAGGAGGGTGTCGACCGCTCGAGGCAGATGTGGTGGGGCGACATGGAGATCCCCATCGAAGACATAGACAAGTCTCTCCGGTCTCTCCAGCACCTCTTTCGCAATCACGCGGGCGGCGGCCCGGTCGCGCTTCTTAAGCGTCCACCTGCCTCCCTTGGGCTGGCTGTTGATCCCCAGCACTCTCAGTTTGTGCTTTCTGGCGAAGAGAAGAAGGTCTCGGTACTGCACCCAGGGGAATCCCCAGGTTGCTTCGTAGTCTATGGCCTTCAGGAACTCGGCCTCAGAGATGTCCTCGGTCAGATATCGGTCCAGATGGTGCTGATGATCTATGCGAACAACCTCGACGGCAAGGGTTATCCTGGGGCGAAGATGTATCAGGCGTCGGAGAACCCTGAGCGGAATCCGTTGGGCCTGGGCCATGGTGTGGTAGTCACCGTTGTAGATTATGTCGGCGTGCCTCAGGCAGTCGAGCATCTCCTCCATGCTCGAGCGCCTCTCGTAATGCCGGAATTGCCGATTGTATTCCTGAAGGTAGATATGGTATTCCTTGGTTTGCCCGCCTACAGAGGCCCGAATCTCACACCTGAGGTCTTCTACGATGGTCTTCTGTATATCTATGAGCTCTTGCCTGGAGGATGTGACCGTTGCGCGGTCCTTGATGTTCGATTCTACTATGGCCCTGGTCATTGCGAGTTCTTGCTGTCTCTCTTGTTGCTCCCACCCCATTGGGGGGGGTGTTCACACCGACCGGGCCAGGCGCCGGCAACGATTCGATGTTGCCGTCCTGAGACAATGGCGGTCTTCTTCTCATTCCGGCTCTCCTCTAGTTATCGTTCACAAGAGGGTCGGAGTTGAGAGCGTTCGGTGGGCCCGGATCTTGTGATTATTGTTATTGACTCGACTGCGGTAAGTGTTCTATCCACCTACGCAGAGGGCTTGTGAATAATCCGGGCTGGAACTCCGGGTCCGGCGTGTATGTTGCGCTGCTACCTGAGGGCCTGAAGGGCCCCTATTGCAGGTTGGAAATCCGGATCGATGTCGAGAATCCGTTCGAGAAGGGCTATCGACTCCCCGGTCTTGCCTTCCTGGGCACGGACCGCGGCGAGTCCGAACAGGGCCATGGTGTTTCCGGGCTCATACTGCAGTGCCGACTCGAAGGCCTCTCCGGCCTCGGCCGGCATGCCCTTCTGGCAGTATGCACTCCCCAGATTGGCAAGGACCGTGGCATCGGCCGGATCGGCCTGGCGGGCCCGCTCGAAGTAATAGATGGTGCTGTCGGGCTGGCCCCTCTGGATGAATACCCGGGCGATGTTTCCCAGCGCCTTCACATTCCGCGGCTGGACCTCGAGCGTCGCGCGGAACCACTGCATGGCCTTCTCCGGCTGATTCTTAGCGAGATAAGCCTGTCCCATGTTCTGGAGAGCCATGGGGTCCTTAGGGTTCAATTCAAGGGCTTGTTCCAATACCTGGATGGCGCTGTCGGGTTCTCCCTTTTCGACATAAACGGCCCCCATGCTGGAAAGAACATCAGGCGTCTCCATGGAGAGGCTTGCCCCGAGGCGAAGATAGAAGAGGGCCCTGTCGAGTTTGCCTTGTTGCCGCATTATGTTGGCCATCGGGAAGAAAGCGCTGCTGTGGGTGGAATCTATCTCGATGGCCTTCCTGAACTCAGCCTGAGCTATATCGATTTCTCCCATCTCCATCAGGGCCTTGGCCAAATGAACGTGGGCCTGCGGGTTGCCCGGATCGCGCAGGACCATCTGTCCGAATAGGCCCGCCGCCCCTTCGAAATCGCCATTGTCGAAGTATTTCCGTCCGCCCCATAGATACTTCTCGAGGTCTTTCATCATGTACTTGGGATCTCGCCCTCCGGGTTCGATATTCTCGGGCAGCTTGGGCCGGCCCCCGGCCAGGTACCCGAGGGCCATAAGCTTATGCACATCCTCCTGGGACATTGAAGTCCGCGCGGACTCGAGCGCCTCGGTCTCCCGCCCTGCCATTACCATCAGATTGGCTCTCATCTCGTCGGCCCGCTCGATCCGGGCGGGCGCAAGGTTATTGAGCTCTCCGGGGTCTTCGGCGAGGTCGTAGAGCTCCTCCTCAGGAGCGAGGATGTACTTCCAGTTGTTGTGACGCACACCTCTCAGCGGACTCCACTTGAAGTAGAAGTAGGGATACATGCTTTCGAAATAGAGCATCCTCGAGTCTATCCGATCCCCCTTGAGGACCGGCACCAGGCTTACACCGTCGACGCTGTGCTCCGGCTCGACATCCACGAGTTCAAGCACTGTCGGGAACACATCTATGAGCTGCACCGGGTAGTCTATCTTTGCGGGTGCCTCAAGGTCGCCGCCCAGACGGTAGCCTTTCGGCAGCTTGACCATGAGGGCCACCCTCATCGTGCTTTCGTAAATCTGAACAGCGTGCCCGGGCTCATTGTGCTCGTTGAGGCCCTCACCATGGTCTGAAACCAACACTATGAGCGTGTTGTCGTAGAGATCATTCGCCTTGAGAGTGCTTAGGAGATCGCCCAGTATGGAGTCGGTGTATGCAATCTCGCCGTCATAGAGGTTCTCCGGGTAGGCGTCGGCAAAGGCCTGTGGGGGTGTGTAGGGATCGTGAGGATCATAGTAATGCACAAAGGCAAAGAAAGGTTCCTGAGCCCTCGCGAACCATTTGAGTGCCGTGTCGTTCACGGCATCCGCCCGACGCTCCGGCCAGAGGAAAGCGCTCTGCTGGCTCTGCGACCCCATGTCGTCATCGTAAACCTCAAAACCCTGATCCAGACCGAAACGCGAGTCCAGAACAAAGGTCGCCACGAAAGCCCCGGTGGTGTAGTCCAGTTCGGAGAATATCTCCGGCAGGGTCGTGAACTGATCGGAGAGCACGAACGTACCATTGTCACGCACTCCGCTTGTTGTGGGCAGGAGCCCGGTCAGCAGAGACGCATGCGATGGCAGGGTAAGAGGGACTGTGGCGATAACATCGAGGAATAAGAAACCCTCCTCGGCCAGCCCGTCGATATTGGGGGTCTCTATATGCTCGTAGCCATAGCAGCCCAGGTGATCGGGTCTGAGCGTGTCGATACTGATAAGGAGTACGTTGTACTGTGCCGGTCCTCGTCCAAGGACAAGCACTACCACGATCACCGCCAGCGCAAGCGCTACTATGCCTATCCATTTACCCATCTAGGAGAACTTAGCAAAGCCTCCGCGCAATGTCAAAACCCTTACCCCGGATTATTCACAAGCCCTCTGCTGCGGTAGCGCAGCAGAGGGCCTCGTAGCATCGTGACTCCTGTCACGACGAATGTTGTTCCGAACGGCGATCCAACGGCAACCGAAGCACACAACCGTCGCTACGGGAGTGGCAACGCTGTGAAGATGCCGGAGACTCTACTAACCCTGGACTCGCGGTTTGGGAAGTATTAAGTAGACTGGAATGGCTTTTTGGGTGGTCGCCCGAAAACAGGGAGACACCTCAAGGGGGAAGGAGGGTTTTCGATGGCAAGCATGAACCCCGTGAGATTCAGTGATGTCGAGCGGGTCTCACCCAGGCTTACGAATGCCGCGCGAGTCGCCGTGCGCAAAGTCCTGAAGGCTAAGAGAGGCGAAAGCATACTGATCATAACAAATCCCAACCCTGAAGTAAGGCTCATATCGGAAGCCCTCTATGATGCCGCTGCTGAATGCGGGGCCTTGGCGACGCTCGTCTTTCAGCCGGTCAAGTCTCAGCTGGATTTCGCACATGATTCGGTCATCCACGCCCTTCGGGCCGAGCCGGAGATTGCCGTCTCCGTGAGTCACGCGAAGCTGGGCAAGGACCGTTTCGGAATGAAGAAGCAGTACCGGCACGGTAAGAAGACATACGATCATATCTTCCAATACCTGTTGGGAAGCAAGAAGACCAGGGGCTTCTGGTCGCCCTCTGCGACCGTGAACATGTTTCAGAGGACCGTCCCGATCGATTACAGGGCCCTTCGCAGGGCCTCAGCCAAACTCAAGAAGGTTTTTGACAAGGCGTACACGGCACACATCACTTCGGATCTGGGGACCGATCTCCTGATCGGCCTCCGGGGCCGGAAGGCCTTTACCGACGACGGTAACTTCTCGAAGCCGGGAACCGGCGGCAACTTGCCGGCGGGTGAGATATGTATCTCACCGGAGCTGGGAAGCAGTGAAGGTACGCTGGTGTATGACGGCTGTATATCCTCGGACAGGGGGGTCATCCTGATCAAGGAGCCCATAAGGATCAAGGTCAGACGCAATCTTGTGGCCGAGATCCGGGGTGGGATTGAGGCCGGGCAGCTAAGGGCGACGCTGGACAGGGCAAGGAAATCGACGCGTAAGTTCGCGGCCGACGGCAAGGTGGCAAAGCGAGACCTTCCGGGCTACCTGGAGAATATCAGGAATCTCGGAGAGCTCGGGATCGGGCTTAACGAGAAAGCCAGGATCGTGGGCAACATGCTCGAAGATGAAAAGGTATTCAGAACATGCCACATAGCGATCGGGTCCAATTATGATGGGGATGCCAAGGCCCTCATACACCTGGACGGCTTGATAAGGAACCCGACGATTGAAATAACGGGCGCCGGGGGGAAAGCCACGCTGGTCATGGATAAGGGAAGAATGGTACTTTAGCATACCCGTCCGCCTCTTTGTTGACAAGGCAGGCAGTCCGGGCTAAGAGAGGAGTCCGGTTATATCGGGCTGCTGAAAAACACCCATCTGCTGTGTTGCGCTCACCTTCCGGCCCGTCGCACGTGGAACCTGAAGCCGAAGTAATATAGGAGAAAGCAGACAAGATAGGGGATATAGGCCCCCCACAGCACATCTGAAAGGAAATGGCGTCCCCTTACGATCCTTCCCGCGCCTTCAAGGCCTCCAAGGGCGAGCACCGCAATCATGATCGCGGTCGCGGCCCTGGGCCGTGTGTGCCTCAGGGCGAACCATATGGCGATGAATGAGAAGGCGATCGCGGCGTGCCCGGACGGAAAGGACTCTCCGTCCCCGGCGGTACCCTTAGCCAGCGGCGGGAGGTAGGCAAGATCGCCTCCGAACTCGGTCACGCTGTCCGGCCGTGGATGGCCCCAGTATTCCTTAAAGACCATGTTGGTGAGAAGCCCGGCTCCGAAGAGAACACTCAGCAGAATGAAGAGCCCGTAGCCGACAAGCCGCCTTCGGTCGGGCTTCAGGGCTCCTATGAGGACGGTCACAATTGCTATCACCGCGAGGGCCAGCGTGAGATATGTGTCGGATTCATACAGTATTCTCCAGAGCGTATTCTCATAGTGGGGCCAGGGGCCGTCGGGATGGTCCGGCATATAGAAGAGCCGCGAGAACCTGATATCGAGATCGGTTGCCCAGAAGACAGCCGTTGTCGCCACAACGATAGCTGCGAAGATCAGGAGCTCGCGCCGCCAAACGGCAGGCCGGGTTTCCTTGCTGAAGGTGTTGCCCTTCAAAATGTGTTCTCCTGTGAACCGCGATCCGGAAGTATCGAGCATATAGCCTGGGGCCCGTCGGGTCAATCGGCATCTTGGGATAGGGAAGGGCGGACATGACGGGGCGGAATGGGTCATATTAGGTTTGATATCGCCTTGGGCAGGGGTTATCTTGAAACGATCAAGTTCCGGCCGGGACTTGTATTCACGTGAAAGGGGGCATCCGGCATGGACTCCGAACAGACATCGTCCTTACGACAGTTTCCTTCAGGGTGGTTCGCATCAGGCTCGGCACCCAAAGAGTATGAGGTGCGCATCGACCGGAATGAACACTATAGCGGCAAGGCCAGCGGTTTCATAACCTGTAAGATCGACAAGCCCACCGGCTTCGGAACCCTGATGCAGGTATTCAAAGCCGACAATTACCATGGCAAGCGCGTCAGGATGACCGGTTACATCAAGACCGAGGACGTGGAGACCTGGGCCGGGCTCTGGATGCGGGTTGATGGACCGGGCGGTGCGATCCTGGCATTCGACAACATGCAGGACAGACCGATCAGGGGCACTATCGGCTGGGAAGAATACGAGGTGGTCCTCGACGTCCCGGACAGCGGTGTCAATGTCTCCTTCGGGGTGCTTCTGGCAGGGAAGGGTAAGGCCTGGGCCGATGACTTCGCCTTCGAGGAAGTCGGCCAGGACATCGATGTCACCGATCTCAAGAAGAAAATCACGGACATGCCCACCGAACCCGGCAATCTCGGTTTTGAGGATTTGGGTTGACCGGGCAACCGGCATCTGCTCAAATGGGGAACGTTCTTCGACAAGACTGACGGCACTGTTTGATTCGCTGAGATAGTATCCCTGGAAAAAGAGGAACATGCCGGTCTACCGGGAATTGGCTTTATTTCATCCTTCAAGACGACCATACCGTTTCACTGTACTGCTGGTAGCCACGTTCATGGTGTTCGGCAGCTACTTCGCCTACGATAGCGTGGGTGCCATCGAAGACTACCTGATGGAATCGATGGGGATAGGCCAATCCGAGATCGGCCTTATGTACTCGCTCTACAGCTGGGGTGCGATATTTACCCTGCTTGCGGCCGGATGGCTTATCGACCGCGTGGGGACAAGGAAGTCGAGCATTCTCTTTTCGGGGGTGCTAACGCTCGGAGCCATCGTAGTGGCGGCGGCCCCCGGGACCCGGACCATGCTCGCCGGCCGCTTCATCTTCGGCGCCGGCTCGGAAGCACTTATCGTGACCCAGGCCGCCATATTGGCCCGGTGGTTCAGAGGTAAGGAGCTTGCATTTGCTTTCGGTGCCAGCCTGATGATCTTCCGTTTGGGGACCCTCTTTTCATTCAACACCGAGACCCTGATTGCCGAGGCGTTGGGACCGGTCGGAGCGCTTTGGGTGGCGGCCGGCTTCTGCGGGGTCAGTGCGCTCGTCAACCTCGTTTACATACTGATGGACCGGTATGCGGAACCTGTGCTCAGACTCCGCGAGGAAGGTGAGGCGGGGAGGATAAAATGGGGGCAGGTCTTCCGGTTCAAGATCTCCTATTGGCACCTTACGCTTCTGTGCCTGTGCTTCTATTCGGCGATCTTTCCTTTCACCGCTCTCTCGACCAACTTCTTCCACGAGAAATGGGGACTCCCGCTTGCAGCGGCGGCTGAGGGAGGTTTTCTTACGAGTGTCTTTGCCAATTTCAGACACATGTTCTCCACCGCCCCGGGGACGACCTCCATCGTTGTCTTTGCATCGATGATCTTCGCCCCCCTGGCCGGCGCCCTTGTGGACCGCATAGGCAAGCGGGCGACCATAATGGTCCTTGGATGTCTCCTGATGATACCCTGCTTCCTCGCCTTGGGTCTGAGCGATATGGCCCCGGTGGGACCCATGACGCTTCTGGGTGCGGCCTTCGTTCTTGTGCCCGCGGCCCTCTGGCCTGCGGTTCCTCTTATAGTGGAGCGGGGGCGGATGGGAACAGCGTTCGGCCTGATGACATTGGTTCAAAATATCGGCCTCATGTCGTTTCCCTACCTCAATGGGTGGTTGCGGGAGGCGACGGGGGAGTATAGCTACAGTATGCTGATGTTTGCCGGCTTGGGGGTTGTCGCTCTTGTCTTCGCCCTGCTGCTTCGATTGGGCAGGGGGCCCGGCAGGGGCGTTTTGGAGGCGCCATGAGTCGCTCCCCCATCCCTTTGATGGGAGCGGCCCATCTGGCCGATGTGGAGTTCGAGAACGGTGTGATCGAGGTGGATATTGCCGTGACAGGACCGCTGGAGAACTGTGCCGACCTGGATTTCGTACCCGAGACCGGTCTCCTGGTGATTCCCGGTTTCACGGGCAACACGGTCAGAGCTTACCGGGTGGGGGACTGATGCTCAGGGTCAAGGGTCTCTCCAAGACTTATTCGAAGGGTGATATCGAGATCTCCGCCCTCCGGGATATCACCTTCGGCGTGGATGAAGGTGAATTCATCTCTATTGTCGGCAGGTCGGGATCGGGCAAGTCCACGCTTTTGAATCTCATAGGGGGCCTGGACACACCGTCTTGCGGACAGATCCTCTTCCGGGAAACCGACCTGGCCGCGATGAAGCGCGCGGAGCTTGCCGGCCACCGCCGCCGCTCCGTCGGTATGTTGTTTCAGTCCTTTAATCTGATCCCCCACCGCACGGCACTCGAGAACGTCATCCTGGCATTGACTTTCGGTCGGTTGCCGAGGGGCAAGAGGAAGCAGCGGGCCGCCGCGCTTCTGGAAAACGTGGGCCTTGCCGACAGAATGAATCACAAGCCCGCGGAACTTTCCGGTGGGGAGGCCCAGCGCGTCGCCATAGCCCGGGCGCTTGCGAATGAGCCGGATCTGCTTCTCCTGGATGAGCCGACAGGCAACTTGGACAGCGGCACCGCCGACGAGATTATGGGAATCATCTGCGGACTGAACCGGAAGCGGGGTCTGACGGTGCTGCTGGTTACCCACGAAGAAGATGTCGCACGAACGGTCTCAGACAGCATGATTCGCCTGCTCGACGGCCGTATCGTGGAGCGTTCCGGTGGAGGGGCAAGCCAATGACCTCTCCGGATATGATAAGGCTCGGACTGGAGAATCTGCTTCGTACCAGGCTGAGGACGGTGCTGACCGTACTGGGGGTCGTCGTCGGTATCGGGGCGCTGACCTCGATGGTGTCCTTCGGCACCGGTATGCAGAAGAACATCACCGAAGCCTTCAGGGATAGCGACCTGTTCACGAGCCTTTTCGTGACTGCCGCCGATATTGGAGATATCACCGACCCTGATGACGTTGCCGATCTTATGCGGCAGCCACCCACGCCTCTGACCGATTCCACCGTGATTGCGATCCGCGGAATTCCCGGTGTGGACATGGCCTTTCCGGAGATAAGTTTCCCCGTACGCCTGGAGATGGACGGGCATGAGACCAGAACCACGCTCCGGGGTCTCCCGGCTTCTATGGGCAGATACAGACCTTTCAATGATCTCATCTATGGCGAGTATTTCTCCGCTGATGACGGCCGGGTTGCGATCATCCGGATGGAGACCCTGGAGGATATGGGGCTATCGGTGGTCGACGCCGAGGCTGAGGCCCCGGCAGCCCCTGAAGACTCGGCTTCCCATATGGAGATAGTGGAACCGGACTCGGTGATCGGCGGGACCGTGAGTGTCATAACGGCTGTAATGGATCTATCCGGAGGACCGATGGGTGCCTTCGCAAGGCTGATGCCCCGGGGGGGGGCATTTCAGGAAGCCGCCAGGGAGTTCGAGATTACCGGTATCCTCAAACAGTCCAGCAATTTCTCGGGGCAGGGATTCCATGGAGGCATCTTTGTCCCCATAGAGGTCGCCGACAGCATCCCGCGATTGGGTTTCTCCAGCGTGTGGGAGCTTCTCGGGGAGAGCGATAGTGAAGGTATGTACGGCTCGATCTATGTCCGTGTCGAGGACATGGCGGATATGGAAAGTGTCAGGGCCGCCCTGGTGGATGACATGGGACTCTCGGTTTTCTCCATCGCGGATCAGCTCGCTGAGATAAGACGGGGTTTCGTCATCGTTGACTCGGTGCTTGCCGCCATCGGAACGGTGGCCCTCTTCGTGGCCGCCCTGGGTATTGTCAATACCATGGTGATGTCTATTCTCGAACGCACCCGCGAGATCGGAATAATGAAAGCCATCGGGGCGAGTGATGCGGAAATAAGAACGATCTTCTTTGCAGAGGCGGCCACTATCGGCACTGTGGGGGCCGTCTTCGGGTTGATTCTGGGTTGGCTGGTTACAAGGGTGGCGAACATGGTTGTCAATGTCAGGTTCATGCCGTCGGGTGAGGAACCGGTGAATCTTTTCTATTTTCCCCTGTGGCTGATCCTGGGCGCGGTCGGGTTCTCGATAGTGGTCAGCCTCCTGGCCGGCCTCTATCCGGCGGGGCGGGCGGCACGTGTCGATCCTGTGAAAGCCTTGCGGCATGATTGACATGACAATCCGGGCATAATACCCTTGAGTTGGTCGGCGCAGCGCTGTCGGTGGTGTGACAACGCCGCGGAGACCGAATGGGTTCGGGCCCTGTACGTAGCGCCGTCACTCCCATGACGACAAACCTGCCGGCCCGGAATCCGGCAGTTGGCATAGGGTTCGGAGGGAGAGTGTGATATGCATGGAAAGCCGGGAACGCGGATCACGCTATGGCTGCTTTGCGGCCTAATCCTTGCGGCGGTTTTGCTTGGCGCATGCGGCCGGAAGATCGTGGTGCCTCAGGTGGAGATAGCACGGATCACTGTTGAGCAAGTCAAGGAGAGGCTGGACAAAGGCGAGACGATGGTCTTCGTCGACTCAAGGAGTGCCGGCGCCTGGGATGTGGGGGTCGCAAAGATACCGGACGCTGTGCGTGTCCCGCCTCATGATATCGAGGACCACATCTCAGAGGTCCCGCGAGCCAACCCGGTTGTAGTTTACTGCACTTGACCGAGTGAGGCCTCGAGCGTCCGTGTGGCGCGAGAACTTGTCAAGCGCGGTTGGAAGGAAGTGTACGCGCTGGAGGGAGGCTACCTCGCGTGGGGTAGAGCCGGATATCCGGTTGAGCCGATATCCCCGCCTCCGGCCATCGAGTGAGGCCTACCGTATGAAAGCCGACGAACTGGTCCACCGGATGAACGAGTATTACTCCAGGAGAGCACCCTGGCATGACACCTACATGGGTTATGGGGACAACCCGAGCATGGAGGACCTGCTCGCACCGATAATCCGTTGGTTTGAAACCTATGTCGAGGGTGCCGACATTCTCGAAGTGGCCTGTGGTACCGGCAACTGGACTCAGGTTCTGGCCCGACGAGCGCGATCCGTGACCGCGACCGACGTCAATAAGTCGGTGCTGGATATGGCCGAGCTAAAGTCCTATGCCTCAAACAGGGTGAGTTTCGAGGTGGCCGACGCATATACCCTAGACGGGCTCCCCGGCACCTATAATGCAGCGTTTGCTGCGGATTGGTGGTCCCATATCCCGAAGTCACGGATACCCGCGTTCCTGAGTGCAGTCTGCGCGAAACTTGTGCCCGGCTCCCGAGTGATCATAGTGGATATGCTTCCCGCGAAAAACCTGACCTATCTAGGTACACACCATGATGAAGAAGGGAACCTCATTCATCCGCGCAAACTCCCGAGCGGGGAGGAATTCGAAGTGGTCAAGAATTTTCCGACCGAGGAAGAGCTGGCCGCTTGTGTCCGGGGTTTCGGCCGGGATGTAGCATACCGGAGTCACGATCGGCTGAGAAGATGGATGCTCGCCTTTTCCACCGGCTAGCGCCGGCCGGGCCGCGGGGGCGTCAAACGGGGATTCATAGCCTGGGAGTGTAGTGTCGGGTCTCTGTGCCCGACGGGGTCTGTGCGTCGGGGTTCCATCCCCGACGAGGTTTGTGAATGATCCGGCCTAGGCTCAAGCCTCACGCTTCGGGACACCACCTCCCGGCAACTGCCGTCCCCACAGGAGTGGCGGTAGCGGGGAGCGAGATTTGACGCGTGCTTAATTCCCATTTGCACTTGGGGTGGGTATTGTCCTATCCTCTGTATGGTCGTCTAACTTGTTGGGAAAACGCGAAGGAGGGAGTTATGCGCAGATTCGTCATTCTTGCTATCGTGGCCATCCTGGTGATCGGAAGTGTCAGCTGTTCGGGCTGGAGCCGGAAGCAAAAAGGAGCCGCTGCCGGCGCGGGTGTGGGTGCGGTGGTGGGCGCCCTGATCGGTAAAGCTTCCGGCAACACGGCGGTTGGGGCGATTGTGGGAGCGGCAGTAGGTGGCGCCGCCGGCGCCTATATCGGCGACTACATGGATGAGCAGGCGGCAGAGATCGAACGCGATCTGGAAGGTGCAACGGTGGAGCGGGTCGGCGAGGGTATCAAGATCACCTTCGATTCGGGAATACTATTCGATGTCAACAAGGCCACCCTCAAGTACAGGAGCAAGTCCGACCTCACTAACCTGGCTGCTATCCTGCAGAAATACGCGGACACAGACATCCTGCTGGAAGGCCATACCGATGACACCGGGACGGAGGAGTACAACCTGGATCTCTCCCGGTTGCGCTCCCAGTCGGTAGCCAATTTTCTTGCCGGCGAGGGAGCAAACCCGGCAAGGTTCACGATCATGGGTTACGGGGAATCGCAGCCTATCGCAGATAATATGACGGACGAGGGCAAGGCGCTTAACCGACGGGTTGAGGTGGCCATCTACGCCAATGAGAAGCTGAAGAAGGTAGCCCGGGAGAAGACCGAGGGTTAGCCCGAATTGAATTAAGGTGACAGTTAACTTAATTCGACAGAGAATTAAGTTAACTGTCACCTTAATTCGGTCCATGGTCATTCCCGATGGTCTGCCACATGCAGATTGCATCCTCGCGCTGCAAGTCTTACCTTACATGGTGAGGCAGGAAGCGTACCGACTATGAAGGCAAAGCATCTCATCCCGATTGCGGCATTGGTGGTGGTCTTGGCCGCACTCTGGTTGGCGGGTCCCTTCGGGGAAAAGGGATCGAGCATCATATTGATAAGTGTCGATACCCTTAGACCCGATCATCTGGGTTGCTACGGCTACGACCGCAAGACCTCGCCGAGTGTCGATGCCTTTGCCGGGGAGAGCATGCTGTTTTCCCGGTGCTACGCGCAGGCGCCCACCACCCGCCCCTCCTGCGGCACCATTTTGAGCGGCTACTATCCTCACGAGCTCAAGATATTCGACAACAGCGACAACCTCTCGCCGCCCGTCACGACGGTGGCCGAGCGACTCAGGGAAGCCGGTTATAGAACCATCGGGGTGGTAAGCAATTTCGTGCTCCGCGAAGGCGGCGGTTTCGAGCAGGGTTTCGACTACTATGACGACGAGATGGACGACCTGGAATTGGTACGGGGCATACCCGAGAGGATTGCCGAGAAGACCACCGAGACGGCCATAAGCCTGCTGAGGCTTCATCACAGGAGCAGGTTCTTTCTGTGGGTGCATTATCAGGACCCCCACGGCCCTTACACCCCCCGGCCGCCCTTTGACACCATGTTTGCCGTCGGCTCGAACGGGGACAGGGAGCTGCCCGTCAACGATACGGTAAGCGGTATGGGAGGCATACCCTCATATCAGGACCTCGACGGCATTCGGAGCTACAACCACTATGTTGCCCGGTACGACGGGGAGATAAGATATTTCGACGAGCACTTCGGGCGGTTGGTCGCAGAGCTCAAAGCCCTGGACCTTTATGACAACTCGCTCATTATCTTCACCGCCGATCATGGTGAGGGCATGGGTGAGCACGACTACTATTTCGCGCACGGTGAGTATGTTTACAACAGCCTGGTTCACGTGCCGCTCGTCATCCGCCGCGGGAGGGAGGAAGCCGGCTTGCGGGAGGACTTTGCCCAGCTTGCCGACATCGTTCCTACGATACTCGGTGCCGCCCGGATAAAGGCTGATGAGACTCTGCACGGCTCCGACCTCCTCGACGGAAGCCCCGGGAACCATCCCGTATTCTCGGAAATGCCGGGGAAGTACTCGATCATCGAAGAGGGCCTGAAGCTTGTGCACCATACCGAAGCAAACGAGTACTTCCTTTTCGACATAGGGACCGACCCCGATGAGAAAATCAACCTGCTTGATGATGCCGCCTATGCCGGCAGATTGAACTCGATGGCCGCAGCCCTGGTGGAGCATCTTCGGCAGGATGTCCTCGGAGACCGGGTGCGCCGCGACAGACAGAGGCTCACGCGGGAAGAGAAGGAGAAGCTCAAGGCCCTGGGTTACGTTCAGTAGGAGACACCACCCCGCGCCCGGTCACTCAATGTATCCGATCGCCTTTAGCTGCTGCCGCAGTTCGGCCTGGCTCTTTCGGGTTGCGGTCGGTTCGGTTCCCGGAGCAATCCAATAGATGACGCACTCCACCTCGGGATTGCCGAAGAGGGTGTGGAGATTGCTTCGCTCGACGGCAGCCTGGGAGGGACTTAAAGCCAGCGGGAATTCCGGCTGGGTGACGCTGTAACCGATGGCGGTGCTTGCCGGCAAACGTCCTCCCAGCGTGATGGCGAGATCCGCATCGGTCTTGCCCCCCATCCTGATCTCTATACCCTGCCAGTCGGGACCCGCCCTTGCGGTGAAGCGGACGGTTTTCCAATCATCGGCCACCACAAGCAAGTCGGTTTCGCGGTCTATCTCCGGGAAGATATTGTGGCCCAAGGCCTCGATGATCTTTCCGCTTACACGTACCGTGCCTCGGACCGCCCCATGTCCCTGGAGATCCCGCCACGCTATACACCATCCGCCGGGGTAGTACCTCTGCATCGTGAGCAGTGTATCGGTGAGGCGGGAGACTGTGAGAGGATGGATCTCGATCAGGTTATCATGCTCGAAGGGGTCGTTGGATATATCGTAGAGTTCGCCTGCTCCGAAGAAAGGGTCGTAGATCAGCTTCCACGGTGGACGCCTGATGGCCTTCTTCTCGCTTCTGCGGGCGATCGACTCGGAGATCAAGCAGCTCGCGGGAAGACCGCAAGGGCGTTTTTCCGAGCCCGGGGCGTCGAACCTGTCCGACACCAGCGGCATAAGGCTCAGGCCCTCGAAATACGAAGGTTTATCGACTCCGACCGCGTCGAGGATCGTCGGGCCTATGTCGATAAGACCGACCTGTCTTTCGACACGCCTCGGAGCGGTTATGAGTGACGGGCAATAGATGACGAGAGGGACTCTCAGGATCTCCTCGTGTACGGTCTGTCCATGGTCTATGCTTCCGTGCTCCAGGAACTCCTCGCCGTGATCGGCGAAGACTATGATCATCGCCTCTTCGAGACGGCCCCAGGCCCGAAGCGAATCCGCTATGATGCCGATGGACGAGTCACCCCTCATTATCTGGCAGTCGTAGAGAGCCTTGATGTGGGTGAGGTCTTCCGGGGAGAGGTCGATTACTTCGGCAAGTCGTCCCACCCTGGCCTGCCTGAGCATTTCGAAATCGCCGAACCTGTATCTGAAACGTCCCTGGTAGCCCGGGTCCAGACGCTCTATGCACTCGGGGCTCGCCGTGTAGGGGCTGTGGGTATCATAGTGATGTATGACGATGAAGCACTTGCGGTCGAGGCGTTCACTCAGCCAATCCAGGGCTGCTTCCGAGAGCTCAGCCGCCGGTACCTTGCCGTTCAGGGTAAGGCCTCCGGTGAAAAGTGAGGTCTCGAAGCCGTGCGAATTCAGCGTCTCGACAAAGTTAAGGGGGACACCGCCGTATGCGACACGCGTGCCCTCCGTCCGCCGGGCTCCGTGCTGGCAGGGGAAGGTGGAAGAAAGCACAGTGGCAATCGAAGGCAGGGTCCAGGGGGCCTGGGTAATCGCATCTTCAAAGAGAGCACCCTCACCGGCCAGCTGATCGATTCTCGGGCTGGTGGCCCTGGTGTAGCCGTAGCATCCGAGGTGATCGGGTCTTACCGCATCCAGACAAATTAGAAAGACATAGCGAGGGGTTCCCGGCCGGGGCCAAAGCAGGAAAGCTGCCACCACGACCAGCACCACGATACCGATAAGCCCTAAGGTCATCCGACGTGTCCGCACACCCATATTCTAATCCCGCCATCCCACCCCGTCAACAACCGCGTAATTTCTTGGGGAAGTTGGCGCGGGCCTCGCTTAGGTCTTGCGCGGGTCTTGCTTCATGCTCGTTGGGTCGGTTCCCACGCCGGTAGCGGGCCTTTCGCGCCGTCCCCGGCCAAGTTAGCACCTTGTTGGGAGGCTGGTTTTGTGGTAAAATGAACTGATGTGTGTACCCTTCAGTCGGGTAGGTACGCTTTGGCGAGCGAACCAGCAAAGGAGATGACAATGAACAAGGTTGCAGCGTGGCTGGTGTGTCTTCTCATGGTCTCCGCAGGGGTCTGCAGCGCGACTGCCGTGGATCAGACGGGAGAGAACGAGCTCACCGTTATGGTCGAGAACAACCTGGCCGAGTTCAGCTTCCACAAAGTAGGTGGTTACGATTACATCCGCGGGACCGCAACTGCATATCTTCCGGATGTGGGAGTGCCGGGCCTGCCACAGAAAGCCTATCACATAGCGATCCCCTGGGATAAACGTGTGGTCGGTGTAGATGCCTCCTATGGTTCGCGAATTGTGCTGGGCGGCACCTTCGATATCGTCCCCACTCAGCCTCCGGCTGTGCTCGGGACGAGCGCGGTCACCTGGGTGACCGGGCGACCCGAGATCTATCTGGACGACAGGTTCTATCCTGAGCAGCTGGTAGGTGGCGTTCATCAGGGTTTCATGGGTGACAGCAGGCTCTTGAGCTTCCATGTCTCCCCGTTTGTGTGGAATCCCGTCTCCGGCCGGCTCGCGTTCTGCGAAGCGATCGAGATCCGCATCGAGCTTGAGTCTTCACTGGTGACTCGCCCGATGAGGCCGCACCTTGGTGGGCCCGACCGGTTTGGAGAAGCCGTTAAGCGGACGGTCGCAAATCCGGATGATATCGAGCGCTTCAAGGCCGCCCGCGGCGCGCAGGCGCTCCTTGGGGCGTCGATGCTTGAGGACGGCGATTACGAGTATGTGGTGGTCACGTTCGATTCCCTGGCTGCGTCCTTCGCGCCCCTTGTGGAATGGAAGGTTCAGAAGGGGGTGCCGGCCAAGTGCGTGACCTGGGAATGGATAGATGTGAACTACACAGGGGTCGATACTCAGGACAAGATCAGGAATTTCATCATGGATGCATACCAGACCTGGGGCACGGTTTGGATACTCCTGGGCAGCGACACCGGTCTTGTGCCGAGCCGCAAGGTATATGCCATGGATGCCAAGATGGGCCCCACTGGGAACAAGATCCGCTCCGACCTCTATTACTCCGATCTGGATGGGACCTGGAACGAAAACGGATTGGCCCCCTTCGGTGAGGTGGCGGACAACGTGGATATGTACCCCGATATCTTTGTAGGCCGGGCCCCCGCGAAGAATGTCGCCGAGGTGGTGATTTTCGTAGGCAAGGTCCTCACCTACGAGAAGAATCCGCCGAGCGACTATTCTCTCAAGATGGTCATGCCTGGAGAGATACTGTGGTCGAGTCCCTACACCGATTCGGGGATCGGACTCAACTGGATCGATGAGGATTTTATCCCTCCGCGCTTCGATCCCATATTGAAGCTCTATGAGTCCCTGGGCAACGAGTCCAGGGAGTCGGTGTTGGCCGCTATGTCCGAGGGCCAGAACTTTGTAATCCACGACGGACACTGCAATGAGTATGTGATGGGTGCGGGCGATGGTTCCATCTACCACGGCGACGCCGACACCCTCTCCAACGCGCCGAAGAGTTTCATCCTGAACTCGATCGGATGCTGGCCGGCGGCCATAGACAGGGATTGCATCGCCGAGCATTTCATGAACAACCCCAACGGGGGCTGTGTGGCCTTCATCGGCAACTGCCGCTACGGCTGGGGCTCGCCGGGAAATCCGGGTTTCGGTTATTCGGATAAGTTCCAATATGAATGGGCGCGCTCTATCTTCGCCAATGATGTTTTGCCTCTGGGTGAATCGCTCGCCGAGCACAAAGCCTTATTCATAAGTTTCGCCGGTGACGAGAACGTCTACAGATGGAACGAGTTCCAGCTCAATCTGCTGGGCGATCCCGAGATGCCGGTGTGGACGGATGATCCGGCGGATCTCTATGTCACCGCACCCGCGAGTGTGATGGGATCGGGGGATGACCTGACGGTCATCGTAGAGGATGATGATGGACTCGTAGAGGATGCCTTGGTCTGCGTGATGAATGACAGTGATGTGTATGAGAAGGGAAGGACCGACTTGGCCGGCACGATAAACCTAAGCGTTTCTACCGTCGACCCGGATTCGCTCCTGCTTACGGTAACCGCCCCCAACCACTCCCACTATCAGGGTAGGATACCTGTTGTGACCGAAGGTGTACTGCTTGAGCTGACGAGCGTTGATGTCCTCGACAGGGGTGACGCCAAGGTCAACCCCGGTGAGGTCACCGATCTGGGTATCACGATAAAGAACTACGGCACAGAGCCGGATTCGGGAGTCTGGGGTGTGCTGCGGGCCACAGACGCCTCCTGCACCGTCTTGGACAGCGTGGCCTATTTCGGGGACATGCCTGCCGGGGCCGAGGTGGCAGGGCTCACATCGCCCAGGGTGGAATTCGACAGTTCGCTCACCAATGGGGCATCCGTGGTTCTCGAATTCTCACTCGTGGATTCTTCGGCGAGCCAGTGGCCGACGCTGATTCCGTTTGTAATGGCGACCTCGCTTTTCTCTCCCACTTCATATGGCATAAACGATATGTCGGGTGGAGATGGTGACTTCGTGGCCGAACCCGATGAGTCGATGCTTCTCACCCTGGAGGTCTATAACAGCGGTCTTACCTATGACGGCGGGCAGGTTAATCTCACCAGCCTCGACCCCTATCTGGCGGTCGTGGATTCGGTGACGGAGACCGGGACGATCCAACCCGGCTCTGCCGGATACACTCTCCACCATGTGACGGTCGATGGTGCATGCCCCGGGACCCATGTGGGGAGACTTCTGGCCGAAATAGAGACGATCATGGGTAACACCTTCGAGGATACGGTGTACTTCACGGTTGGCGATCTCACTTTTGCCGACGATTGCGAGTCCGGGGAGGGGGTCTGGACCTATGGAGGTCTCTGGCATCTCTCGTCCTACAGGTGCCACTCGGATTCCATGAGCTGGTATTTTGGCTATGAAAGCACCCATCGGTACCCCTCGAGCGCGGGAGGCAACCTTGTCTCTCAGAATTTCGTCGCCGGTGAGGACAACAGGCTGTCATTCTGGTTCTGGCACAATTTTACGACCTATGGCGTGGACGGTGTTTATGTGATCGCACGCCTAAACGGTGTGCCCGACACGCTTGACTTCATCGGGAGCGGCGGCGCGCTTGAGGGTATCGATCCGGCGCCCCTCAACATCATCACCGACTGGGTGAAGTGGGAAATGGTGATCGAGGACGCGGCCCCCGGTGATACACTTAACTTCAAGTTCCGGTTCGCAAGCGATAACAATGATGTTGCGGAGGGCATGTACATAGACGATATCGCCTTCGGTTGCACGGTACCGGTCCCGGCAGGCGTTGAGGAGCCCGTTGCCGAAACCAGCCGGATAAACTTGAGCCTCCACCCCAACCCCGTGCACGGCGATGTTACGATATCCTTCGGTGGTGTCCGGGAGCGAATGGCGGTCGACATCTTCACCGTGGACGGAAGGCTGGTCGCCAGGTTGGAAAAACCGGCGGGTGCTGCCACCGTAACGTGGGACCTCCGCGACCGGTCGGGTCGGAAAGTGGTCCCGGGCATATATGTGGCGAGAACCGAAGGCAGGGTGGGGGTGCGGTCAAGCAAGTTGGTGGTCTTAAGATAGCCTAGGCTGCTTGCGCTAGGCAGCAGGGAGGGTTTCTTGGGGAGGTGGTTTATCCGCGGCGTGACGCCGTGGGTGCTGGTTGTATTCCTCGGGATATCCACTGTTGGGGCATGGCCTGCCGGGGTCGATCACTCGATTTTCGCGGATGGCCCCGTTGCCGGCGTAGACCAACCTCCGGTCGACCTTACCCCGGGTGACGCCGGGGAGGGGGGGGCGGAAAAAGCGGATTCCCGGGCCAGGACCGTCGTGGGAGCGAGTCTTCTCGGAAGCGGTATACTTCTGTGTTCCTGGGGCATCACCTCATGGGAAGTCGAGGAGTACCAGTGCTGCCCGGCACGTAATACCGGCAACGTCGTGAAGATCGTTGCGGGTGTCGTACTCATAAACGCAGGTCTGATTCACTTGCTGGAAGTGATGGATTGATGGTATCCTCACTCTGGGATGATGCCTGATAAGATAACGACGAACGCGTCGAAGATTGCCGAGCTCCTGGCAGGAGCCGGCATACTCGTACTGGCCTTTTATCTCACCGCAACCGCCGGGGCGCGCGGTTTCTACCCGTTC
>JALGWN010000132.1 GCA_025774115.1 bacterium | reverse complement strand
GGATTAACACCGCTTTGGTGGTGTTTGAGCCTGGTGTTGGACCGCGGGTGCGGACGGAGGTGCTGTCGGTACTCCGCAGGAAAACTCCGACGCTGGTGTGTGACCCGGGGGGCGTTAGGCGAAGTAGCGTCAATCAAGGCGGCCGTTTGGCCGCCGGCAGAAGGGGAGGTGACACAATGAGCGGTATCTACTGGTTGATATGGTTAGGTGCTTATGCCTTTATGGCAATCAGCCTGCAGATGATTGCAGGTAAGACCGGCACGTCCGATGCGTGGATGGCGTGGGTCCCTGTCTTGAACGTTTACCTGATGTGCAAGATAGCGGGGAAGCCCGGCTGGTGGGTATTATTGTTCTTCATTCCCGTTGTGAACTTTGTGGCGACCGTAATGGTCTGGATGAGGATCGCAGAGGCAAGACAGAGGCCGGCTTGGCTGGGCGTCCTGATGCTGGTACCTATAGCCAACATAGTAATACCTGTTCACCTAGCTTTCTCGGAGTAGTCGGAGTAGAACATTTCAGGTTCAGTTGCTTCGCCTGACCCCGCTTTTTTCACTCCTGCTCCGCCCGGGTCCGGAGGTCGAAAGGAGCTCCCTTTTGCTAGGTGTCATCCTGGTAGAAAACGTATGGGTCGCCATATCTGTGTGGACGGCCATCTATATCTCCGACTACTTCCTGAGCGTCTGGGCTGCCAAGCTCTACAAGGAAGGTGCCAGCGAACACGTCACATTCACCGGCAGTCTTGAGATAACCCCCCAGTTCCAGGAGGACATAAACGCCCTCAAGACCCTGAGCCTCAGGTTCCTTAGGGCCCTGGTCTTCTCCATCGTGATTATCGCGGTGGCCTGGGTCATCTCGGTACGCTGGGTGGGTATCCCCCATGCTTTCTCGTTGTTGATGGGAGCCCTCATCTGTCTTGAAGCCACCGCCCACATAAGACACGTCCGGAACATCGCCTTCATGAAGATCCTCGTGAGCAAGCAAGGCCTCAAAGGCAGGATCGAGTATCCGCGCTGGCTCTCACTGAGGCTCTCCGCCGTGGAGATACTGGGCTTCGCCGTGCTCTTCCTGGTGGCTTTCCTCGTATCGGGAAACTGGTTCTTCATAGGCGGCGCGCTTTCATGCCTTCTTACCGGGCTAAAGCATCGTGACTGGGCGGCCAAGGCCGACCTGGAAGCAGCGCGTGTGACGGAGTCGGCTCCGGCCGATACCGAGTAGCAACCTACCTCTTAACCCTGTGCTTGTATTGGCCGTCCAATGGCTTATATTCTTATCAACTTGTGGCTCTAAGCCTTGGCTGATCGCGGGGACTCGGATCTATGGACTCATATCTGATCGGCGAGACCGCCGCGGTGGTTACCGCGGCCCTGTGGACGTCGTGCTCCATTCTCTTCGCCTCTGCGGGGAGAAGGATCGGAGCGCTGAGTGTAAATGCCTACCGCATAGTAATGGCCACGGTGCTGCTGGGCATTACCCATCTTATACTCTTCGGCACCGTCCTGCCGCCGGCCGATGGTTCCCAGTGGTTCTATATGGGTTTGAGCGGCGTGGCCGGGCTCGCTCTGGGGGATTTCGGTTACTTCGGGGCGCTGGTCTTCCTGGGCCCGAGGCGGGGTGTGTTGCTTATGGCAATGGCTCCCATCTTCTCGGTGATCTCGGGCTACTTCATTCTGGGCGAGGTCTTAAGCCCCTGGAATCTAATCGGTATAATCGTGACCCTCTCAGGTGTACTATGGGTCATACTCGAAAAGGAAATACACACCCATGAGCCCCCTATACCTACAAGACAGAAAGTCTATGGCATTCTCTCCGGCTTGGGGGGCGCCGTGGGCCAGGGTCTCGGTCTGGTAGTCTCCAAGTACGGGATGCTTGTGGCGGGAGGTCAGGGGGCCGGACCCCTTAACGCGCTCTCCGCAACCTTGATCAGAATGATGGTGGCTGCCGCAGTCGTATGGTTGCTTGTGGCCGCGTCCGGCCGGCTCCCACGGGTTCTCGAGGCCCGCCGGGACGGCACCGCCATAAGACGCACATTTGCCGGGGCTGTGACCGGGCCTTTCATCGGGGTTTGGCTCTCGATGGTTGCAGTCACTTATGCCATGGCAGGTGTGGCGGCGACCCTGATGGCTCTGATGCCGGTCATGGTGATCCCCATCCTTTGGCTGCTCTACCGCCAGAAGACAAGTCTCAGGGGCATCGCCGGCGCGGGGGTGGCTGTAGTAGGGGTGGCCATCCTCTTTGGGGTCAGATAAGTACGGAGATAAGTTAACTGTCACCTTATCTCTACGGCCGCTTTGCCCACCTTGCGGGCCTTCTCCATGATGTCGGTCTGGGCCCTGACATCGCCGGCATCATAGGCTCCGGGTGCCAGGACGGAATCGAAGAGATCGGCGCCCACAAAGGCCAGAGCATCGATAAACATACCCACGATATGGCGACCGGTCTTGGGATCGGTATCACCCATCGGGAGCGCGAGTACTATCCGGCGCCCCTTGAAGGTCTTCGCCTGGTCGTTCTTGTCGCCTGCCTTTTCGAACCACCGGTCCACGAAGGCCTTGAGTTGGGCACTGGGGCCCCACCAGTAGACCGGCGTGCCGATGACCCAGACATCGCTTGCCTGCATCTTCTCATAGAGATCGGTCATATCGTCGTCCTGGATGCACTTGCCTCCAGGCCGGCAGGCATAGCAGGCCTTGCAGGGATTAACGGCGAGATCGCCCAACATCACCTTCTCGACAGTCGCTCCCGCCTCCTTGGCACCGGCGAGGATCTCATCCACCAGGATGTCGGTGTTACCTTCGCTGCGTGGGCTTCCCACAAAACCTACAACATGTTTGGTCTTGGCTTGGTGCATGGCTTCCTCCGAGTGCAGTTGGTTAAAGCCTCAGAAATCTCATTATCCCCGGGGTAGCCACCGGTCACTCTACTTCAGACACGTCGGGAGCCCCGGTTGTCTCAAACCGCTACCTTCAATAATACCCATATCGCAGAAGGGGTCAAGTCTGCGTTTGACATAGACTTGACCCCTTTGGCTCACTTCTGGTATGATATAAAGGTGGAATTGTGAAAAGACACGCCGCATAGAGCCGGGCAGAGGGGGGTATTATCATGACACGCGCTTCACTGAGCCTTGTTGCCTTGTTCGCGGTATGCGTCGCGCTGAGCATCTCAGCGTGGGCGACGCCGCAGCCGGATCGCATGACCGTTGACAACTTCCCCAATCCGGCAGACTATGAAACCGGATCCAGGGACTGGTTCAAGGCCGTAGAGGCCTTGAAGTACCGGCCCCTGCTGAGCGACAGCCTCACCCAGAACTGCCCGCATTCCTTCGATGTGCTTCACTACAACATCGCCTTATTCATCGATTTTATCACCGAGTCGATCGATGGGTATACGATAGTCGCCTCCGAAGCGAAGGAAGCGGATCTCTCCTCGATCGATCTGGATTTCACCATCCTCACGGTGGATTCGGTCGTCGGGGAAACGGGCGCCCTAGGCTACCTCCACAGCGACCCTGTGCTTACCATAGACCTGAGCCGGACATATGCGGTGGGTGACACCTTCGAGGTACAGGTATACTACCACGGTCAGCCCGGCAACGAAGGCCCTGCCGGCTTCGGCGGTTTCTACTTCGAAGGGCTCCCCGTCAAGGCATTCCAGATGGGTGTCGGCCTGGACGCCGATCCATCGAGCATGGGCAAATACTGGTTCCCTTGCTGGGACTGGCCCTGTGACAAGGCGACCGCCGAGTACCACATCACGGTTGCCGGTACCATCAAGAAGGCGATCTGTAACGGCATCCTCGTTGACACCGTTATCGACACGGTGGCAAACACCGCGACCTATGTGTGGGAGGCGAACTACCCGATAGCTCCCCACGTGATGACCGTCAACGCCGGCAGGTTCACCGAACTCGTGGATTCCACCTATGACTGGATCTATTACTGGGTCAACTTGCGCGACGTGGAAGATGCGCTCATCCACTTCGGGAACTGCGATATCATGATGGAAGGCTTCCTTGCCCGCTACGGCCCCTATCCCTTCGACAAGTTCGGCTACTGTATGGAGGCCAAGGGGGACATGGAGCACCAGACCTGTGTTACACACGTTAACACCGTGCTTCAGCCGAACCACATCTACGACTGGCTCCTTGCGCACGAGATGGCCCATATGTGGTGGGGAGACTGTGTCTCGGTAGGGGACTGGCGTGATGTCTGGCTGAGCGAGGGGTTCGCCACGTATTCGGAGGCGATCTATCAGGAACACGCCGGCGGGCCCACCGCCTATCACAATTACATCCAGCAGAACATCATGAATCCTGTCCTCAACAGCGGGGAGAACTTCCCCATCTACGATCCCAACTATCTGTGGGGAACCACCACCTATGAGAAGGGCGCATGCGTACTTCACATGCTGAGACATGTAATCGGCGACTCGACCTTCTTCGACGCCCTTGCCGCATACCGTGCCGCCTATGAATACGGCAGCGCGGTAACGCCCCAGTTCCAAGCTGAGGTCGAAGCGGTCAGCGGGCAGGACCTGGACTGGTTCTTCACCAAGTGGATCTATGAGGCAGGTTATCCTGAGTACCAGTACTCCTGGCTGGCGGACAGCACCCCCGGTGGGTACGACCTCAACCTGGTGATAGACCAGATCCAAACCGGCGGCACGATATTCACGATGCCCGTGGAGGTGCTGGTGACCATGGCGTCGGGCGATTCGTTGCTCACCCTCCTGGTGGATGAGGACCATGAGGTGTTCGACCTGGTTATGGAGGATGAGCCTACCGCCGTGGAGATCGATCCGGACAATTGGATTCTCAACACCTCCGAAGAGGTACCGCATGCCGGTGTCAGGGACTTGTCCGTGGCCGCCGAGCTCAGCCTCGGGCAGAACCGACCCAACCCATTCGGACGTGCGACCGCCATAAGATATGAAGTTCCCAGGTCACAGCACGTGCGCCTCGAGATCTACAATGCCGCCGGGCGTAAAATCGTAGGGCTGGTCGATCAGTACCGACCCGCCGGACCGGCCGAGGTCGTCTGGGATGGGCGGGATGCGATGGGGCGGGACGTCGCCCCCGGCACCTACTTCTGCAGGCTTGCCACGGAGGACGGATGCCTCGTGAAGCGTGTGACTCTTGTGAAGTAGATGTTGCGGGCGGTTGAAAAAGCATCCACCTCAGGCTGTTCAGAAACATCCGGATGCAAGGTTTGCGTAGCGCTGCCACTCCAGTGGCAATGAAAGTCCTCTGTAGCGTCGGGGTTCCACCCCCGACGCGAACCCAGTGTCGACAGTGACGAAGGCCGTCGGGCGCGGAGACCCGATAATCATAAAGAGGCACCTCCCGAGCATACCATCTCTGGTATGCTCAGTTTGGGCAAACACTTTGAAAGGAGGTGCCCGATGCAATTGTACATCGCTTTTGATGTGCATTCAAGTAGTAGTGTTGTCGCAGTGGTGGATGAGGATGGTAAGAGACTCTTTTCCAAGAAGGTCCATAATGATCCGGAGACGGTGGTGAAGATCCTCAGGCCCTTGCCTGGTGAGGTTGTGGGTGTGGTCGTTGAGAGCACCTACAACTGGTACTGGATAGTCGATGCCGTGATGGACGCCGGCTATAGGGCTCATCTGGCCAATCCCAGCAAGGTCCAGAAGTACAAGGGATTGAAACATGCAGATGATAAGCACGATGCTTTCTGGCTGGCGGAGATGCTGCGGCTGGGTATCTTGCCTGAGGGCTATATCTATCCTAAGGCCGAGCGACCGGTGAGGGATCTTTTGAGGAAGCGATCTCATCTTGTGAGGCTAAGGACCTCACTAATCCTGGGATTGGAGAGCATCATCACGAGGAACTACGGTGTGAGCCCGAGTGCCAAGGATATCAAGGTACTCACCGAGGACAGAGTGTCACCTCTTCTGGAGGGTGATGAGTGTCTTCACTTGGCCGGGCTGGTCAGTAAGAGAAGCATAGATAACCTTACCCGGGAGATCCACATCATCGAGCGAGCAATCCTTAGCCGGGTGAAGTTGACAGATGAGTATCGGGGACTCACCTCTATCGTCGGGGTGGGTAAGATCCTTGCCCTGACCGTCATGCTCGAGACCGGACCTATAGGCCGGTTCGCCGGTGCAGGCAACTATGCCTCCTACTGTCGTAAGGTGCCCACCGAGTGGATGAGTAATGGCAAGAGGAAGGGTAGCGGCAACAAGAAGAATGGCAACAAGTACCTGGCCTGGGCATTCAGTGAGGCAAGTGAGTTGGCCAGGCGTTATAGCCCCACGGTGAGATCTTTCTATGACAGGAAGCGGCAGAGAACTAATAAGATGGTAGCTCATAGCGCCGTAGCCCACAAGTTGGCTCGAGCGGCCTATTACATCATGAGAGATGGGGGTGAATTTTCTCCTGAGAGGTGTTTCAGATAGAAGGGCTGGGACGGTGAACCAGCTGTAGCGTTGGTGTGAAGCCACGAGACCCGATTGGAAATCCGTCCCAGCGCGTGACATAGAGTTATCGGTATCTTTGCTGCCCACGCCGTGAGCCATTAAGTGGCTGGGCATAAGAACCACGAGATCTGTGATAAGTCCGATTGGACACGGTCTGGAACCGAAGGTTTTCTGGTCTGCGAAAGGCAGAAAGGGTCCCAGGTGATACATCCTAGGAGACCTAAATCCTGATGGGTGACTGGTGCAGTGAAGACTGTAACCGAAACCGATTGAAATCTCGGCAATGGTAGAGATGCTGATAACTGAGAAAAAAATACCAGGAACTACGTGGCCCCTGGCATTAGGGGATCACTTTTTGCTTGACGGTGCCTCTTAATGGGCGACGCTACAAATGCACAGAGGAGGGACAAGTGTAACGCAGTGGATGCGTGTTCTTCACCGACCTGGTTAGCCTTTGCGGATTATCGTCCCCTCAGGCCGATCCTCCAGGAAATACCCCAGGGCCGCCAGTTGGTTCCTGATACT
>JALGWN010000131.1 GCA_025774115.1 bacterium | reverse complement strand
GCACCCATGACTATTGCTTCGGTCGTCTCCAGGCCCCTTTCACGCAACTGGTTGATATAGGTCACCAGCACCAGGCCGTTCTGGACCGCGATCCCGAAGAGGGCGATGAAGCCCACCGAGGCAGGCACGGAGAGATACTCTCCTGCAAGCAGGAGACCCACAACTCCGCCCACAAGAGCCAGCGGGACATTGATGAAAATCAGTGCCGCCGATCGTCCCGAGCCCAGTGACAGGTAGAGCAGAAAGAAAATCAACAGGAAAGCGGTGGGCACGATTACGCCCAGCCGTTTCATGGCACGCTGCTGGTTCTCGAATTGCCCCCCATACTCCAGCCAGTAGCCCGATGGGAGCGAAATCTCCTCCTTCACTCTGGCCTGGATATCGGAGACCACCCCTCCGATGTCACGCCCCCTTGCATTGGCACTGATGGTCCAGAGGCGATGGTTGTTCTCGCGGTTGATCTGGATCGGCCCTACCACCTCTTTCACCTCTGCGACCTGGGAAAGCGGCACATGATAGCCCTCGCTGGTCCCCACCAGAAGGTTCCGCAGGGCTTCCGGATCGTCCCGATAGCGTTCCTGGTAACGGATGTGTATGCCGAAACGTCTTGTATTGAGATAGATGTGATCAACCACTTCCCCACCGACGGCAAGTTCCACGAGTTCCAGAATATCAGATACGTTAACGCCATACCTTGCGCAGGCTGCCCTGTCGGCAACGACCTGGACTTGCGGCTGCCCGAAGCTCTGCTCGCTTGCAAGGTCCACCAGCCCGGGTACGCCTTCGATCGCGGCGGTGATCTCATCGGCCTTGGTTCTCAGGACCGTAAGATCCTCGCCATAGAGCTTGATCGCAAGCTGGGTTTTCACGCCCGACAGGAGCTCGTCGAAGAGATTCTGGATAGGCTGCGAGAAATTGAGCTGCACCCCCGGATACTGGGAAAGGTCCCGGTTCAGGGCCTCCACCAGCTCGGCCTTGCTGCCATATTCTTTCCAGGCGTCCCGGGGCTTGAGTGCAATCTGTATGTGCGCCGAGTTTACAGGATGAGGATGGCTCCCCGCCTCGGGCCGGCCTATCTTGGAGAGGGTTTCCTCCACAGGATCATACCGGCTTATCAGGCGCTCAAGTTTCATCACGGTTTCGGTCGCTTTCTCAAGCGATATCGATGGCGCCATCGCGAGGTTGATCTGGATTATGCCCTCTTCGAGAACCGGGATAAACTCGGTACCCAGGAGGGGAATGAGGAGCAGGGTTACGACAAAGGCCCCGACGGCCCCGGCCGCCACCACTTTCCGTTTTCGGATCGCCGCCTCCAGCATGGGCTTGTATACCCGCTTAATGGCCCTGACCACCACAAACTCGCGTGCCTCCCCCACACGCAGGAAAAGCGAGGAGAGGGCCGGTGCCAAGAGGATCGCGATCACCGCCGACCCCAGCAGGGCCAATGTGATGGTGAAAGCCATCGGTGAGAACATCTTGCCCTCAACCCCCTGGAGCGTGAAGATCGGCAGGAACACGATGACGATTATAGCAACTGAAAAGATGATCGGTCTCGCCACCTCGGAGGCCGAGACGATTATCACCTCGACCTTGCTCCGAAGTTTGTGCTTTCCATCGTTCAGGTTCCTGTAGATATTCTCCACCATAACGATGGAGGCATCGCCCAGCATACCTATGGCGATGGCTATTCCGCCAAGCGACATGAGGTTGGCCGAAAGGCCCGTCAGTTCCATGAAAATCACCGCTATCAGGGCGCACAACGGCAGCGCCAGGGCGACAATCAGGGCCGAACGCACATTACCCAGGAAGAGAAAGAGCGTGATGAGAACCAGTAGAGCACCCAGGAGCAGCGCGCTTTTTACCGTGCCGGTTGCATTATTGACCAGGCGGCTCTGATTGTAGTAGGGGACAACGGTGACCCCCTGCGGAAGCGACTCCTGCACTTCCTCGAACTTGACACTGAGCCGGGTGATCACGTTCGAGGTGTTCTCGCCGAAGAGCTTCATCACGATTCCCGCGACGACTTCCTCCTCCCCATTGAGGGTCACCACCCCCCGCCGGATCTCGTTGCCGTAGGCCACCTCGGCCAACTGATCGAGATACACAGGTGTTCCGCCTACCACCTTGACCTGTACCCTGCGCAGATCATCCAGCGCCTCCACGAGCCCCAGACCCCGCACCAGATACTCTTCGGAACCGATCACGAGGAACTGGCCGCCGGCATTGGCGTTGTTTGCGGTGACAGCATCGATTATCTCCTCGAGATCCACGTCGTACTTGCGAAGAGCATAGGGATCGACCTTAACCTGGTACTGAAGCACGTGACCGCCCATCGAGAGGATCTCGGTGACTCCGGGGACGGTCTGGAGCTGAAACTTGACCACCCAGTCGTTTATCTCCCGTAGCCACGTGAGGCGGTCTTTACCCTCCGTGTCGGCGGTCTCATCCGCCGTCAGGTAGTACATGAAGACCTCCCCCAGACCCGTCGATATCGGGCCCAGGACCGGCGGTTCATGCATCTCGGGGAGCTCGGCCATAGCCCCTGCCAGGCGCTCCGCCACTATCTGGCGCGCGAAATACATGTTGATATCGTCTTCGAAATAGACATAGACCACGGCCATCCCAAAGGCCGAAGTCGATTTGATGAGCCTTACACCGGGCAGCCCGTTCATCCCCGACTCTATAGGGAAAGTGATGAGCCGCTCGACTTCCTCGGGTGCCATACCGTGGGCTTCCGCGAACACCGATACCATCACCGGGGATATGTCCGGGAAGGCATCGGTAGGAAGCCGGCGGTATTGGAACACCCCCAAGGCGATGACCGCAACGAGCAGCACCACCATCACAAGGCGGTTCTTCAGTGTCCAGGCAACAATTGGTTCAAGCATGAGTGCCCTCCTTTCTAATGCCCGTGACCCGCATGGGCACCCATGTTTGCGGTAACCATCTTGGCCTTGAGTTCAAATGCTCCGGAAGCGACATACTGCGTCCCCGCTTCGATGCCGCTCAGGATCTCCACCGAGTGCTCGCCCGCGATACCCGTTACGACGGGCACGAGCTCGAACGCACCCTCTTCGTCCCCGGGCACGAAGAGCACCTTCTCCTCCACCAGGGTCTGGACGGCGTGTTTCTCGACCGTGAGACAGTCGGTCTCCATCTCGACCTCGAGTTCCGCCCTTACGAAGGCGCCGGGCCGCCAGATATCCCCATCGTTGGTGATGACCGCGCGTGCCAGGGCACTACGTGTCTCCCCGTCGTAAACCGGTGCTACATAAGCCAGGGTCGCATCTGTGGACCGTCCACCCTCGACGGCGGTTATCCTGACCTTCGCGCCCTGCGTCACGTAAGGCATGTCCCTGGCGTAGACTTCGCAGTTGGCCCAGACCGTCGAAAGATCGGCTACGAGAAACATGTCGTGGTCCTCTGCCGCGAACTCGCCCACGGTCAGGTGTTTCTCGATTATCCTGCCCGAGATCGGGGCCGTTATGTTGTACCTGGAGAGGCTCTCATTGCTTTCGAGCACAGCCAGGACATCCCCTTCTCTTACAAATGCACCCAGCCGGCCGTGCACCTCACGGGCGACACCGGGATACCTGGGGGTTACGTGCACCATGCGGTCCTCGTTGAACCCGATCTCACCGGGCAGCTCTATCGTGCGATGGAGCCGGCCCACAGCGGCCGTGGCGATCCTTATACCTGCAAGACGGATTGCCACCGGCGAGAGGTGCAAGACGTCCTCGGCGGCATGATCGTCGCCTTCGTGGCCGGACTCGACACCTTCCGCGGCATCATGGTCATGCCCCGCATGGGAGTCTTCGGCCTCGCCGTTGTCACTATGGACTTCACCCTCCGCATGGTCGTCGTGTTCGGTATCGGTTTCGTGCTCCACGTGATCCGTATCCGCTGGGTCTGATTCATGGCCTTCGACATCTCCGTGGTCGTCATGGTCATGGTGATCCGGGCACTCCCCTTGCGCATACGCCGTATCCACATAGGCCAGGTGATTGCCCTCACCGCCGGAGTAGACACCTCCTATGATCAACAGCAGGCCGACGACTGCCGCCGGTATTGCAAACTTAAAATGGCTGCGTTTCATATCTTCACCTCACCTTATGATTTCGATTGGGTAACCGGTAAGCTCCATGAGGTCGACCCCAAGGATGGCCTGTTCCTCAATAAGATCGAGCGTCCTCATCCTTACCTCCAGGAGGTGCCCTCTTGCCTCCAACACATCCAGAATCCCGGTTCTCCCCCGGCCGTAGAAGTCCTGGAGCTCGGTATGGATGCGTGCCGCTTTAGCTAGAAGTTCTCCCGAGAGGGTGCTAAGACGGCTCCTGCTTCCCTCGATCTCGGAGTAGAGGGTCGAAAGGGCGGTCGATCTCTCCAGACGATCGAGGCCGGCCCGGTACTTCGTCGCGGCTGCCTGGTGGCCTTTCTCGGCGACAGCGGCTCCCTTCCGGTCGAAGATCGGCAAGGCAAGCGAGATCCCGGCAAGAACGGCCCCCTCATCGGCTTCATTGTTCTGAAGGTATCCCGCACTGAAGGCCAGTTCCGGCCACCTTTCGGCACGCGCCTCGTCCATCTCGGCCTGGGCAAGCCGCTGCTCGACATCCGGCAGCCTCCAGGCCGGGTGATTTTCCATGGTTTCGGCGAGCTTGCCGAGTGATGGAATCTCCAAGACGCCTCCAATAGACCCAGACACGCCATCAAACCGGAAGATGCCATCGCCCCAGAGTGCGGCCAGTATGGTCTGGTTCTCGGCCAGACTTCGCTCGAGTCCAATATGCTCGAGCAGGAGCTCGTCTCTCGCAAGATCGGCCCGGACCAGGTCTATTTCCATGGCCGCCCCTGCTTCGACCAGTCTTCTCACCGCCTCAATACCCTCCGCAGACACTTCGATCAGCGAGTCGACCAGCGCGAGCCGCTGGCCGGCAGCGAGGACTGAAACATACCGCCGGAGGAGCTCGGCCTCGACCGAGAGCCGCTCGCCCTCCGCCGTAAGTCCGGCAAGCTCCGCTTCAGCCTCGGCAACGTCTATGGCCGCGCCACGGGCCCCGCCAAGCGGTATCGGTTGTGTAATTACGACCTCGACTTCGTTCCGTCCGAACTCCTCGGTCCCTATTTCGAGCTCGGGGTTCTCAAGAGCCGAAGCCTGGCGAATGGCCTCTTCAGCGGCCGAAAGATCCTCCTTGAGTGCCTTGAGACCGGGATGTTTTTCCAAGACCATCTGCCTGGCCTTGGCCAAATCAAGCGTCTGCGCCCCGGCCGGCAGGCTCACCGCCGAAAGGGCCAGCAAGACCCCCGTCACAGTTACGGTGATGGCACCTAGCATAAGCATCGCTCCCTTCAATCTTCTTGGTTCTCGGAACCGGCAGCCAGGGCTGCCCGTCCTTAGCATTTACCGGAATAGTCCAATGCGTTGGTACAGGTCTACAGGTAAATCAAATGAGGAGCACTACGGATTCAAGATCGATGCCTGGTGGGTGATTCGAAAGGCTGGAGACCGGAGCCTCGCCGCCGGCAGCGGCAAGTCCGTCTGTATTGCTGAGGTCGCCGGGGGGCCCCGGTGACACCGAAATCCACAAACAAAGAATCTCGGGTAGCTTCACGCGTTCCTTGACGAGGCCCGGGTGACCGCTCAGTCCAACGTCCGTACACCGTATGTGGCGATGGCTGATTTCGGCGGTCGGGTCCTCAGCGTGGCTGTATTGGTGGGCCGATTCGCGCATACAAGGCGCATGGGCGAGATGGAAAGGTTCCAAGCGTGCAGTGTCGCCGTCAGCCGAACAAAGGACAAAGGCGTCTAGAGATGAAAGGGAACTGCATACAAAGAACAAAAGGAGAAAAATACGAATCCACCTGTTTTTATTCATCGTCCACATGCCTTTTCCATACTTCGACTCAAGAGGACGCCTGCTATAGCTATCGCTGGTCGCTCTTACGCAGCACGCCTTTACAGCCAATCTACTACTATTAGAACACTTGAGCAAGCAATCGGTTCCGGGCAGGGCCTTGACTTGGGTGTTGCCGGGGCCGTAGAATCCCTTGGTAGGCCGTCGGGGAGGGCGAGGATATGCCCAGACGGGGCGCCCGGCCTGCCTAGCCCGGACTATTCATAAACCTCGTCGCGAGGTGACGGAGATGCCAGCGGTGGCAAGGAAGACGAGTGAGCCGACCGGAGGCGTATCTTAGCGATACGTCGAGGATCGGCGAGCGAGGATGACGCCGTCAACACCGGCAGATACGCCGCCGCAGCAGAGGGCTTGTGAATAATCCGGGCTAGATCAGGTGGCCCGGTCCCCGAGGCGCTGTAACGTCTTAATCGGGAACCCTGGGGGAGATCGCTGGTGTCGACCTTTTCACTTCTTGGCATTGCAGTTGGCCTCGCCATGGATGCCTTCGCAGTTTCCATATCGAGCGGAGCGGTTATCCAAAGGGTCAGAATCCGTCATGCCCTTTTGATTGCTTCATTCTTCGGAGGGTTTCAGGCAATCATGCCGTTTATCGGGTGGAGCGCCGGCAACTGGGTGCACACCTATGTCGCCGCTTTCGATCACTGGATAGCCTTCCTGCTCCTCCTGGCGGTCGGGGTGAAGATGATCTGGGAGTCATGGAAAGACGAGGCATCTCGAGTCAGGCTTGACCCGACCAGGATCTCCATCCTCTTCCTTCTGGCCGTTGCCACAAGCATAGATGCGCTCGCCGTAGGCCTCAGCCTCTCTTTTCTTGATACCTCCATCCTGCTGCCGGCCCTGGTCATAGGGGCTGTCACATTCGTAATGTGCGTTGTCGGTACATCATCCTCATCGTCATCGGTATCAAGATCGTCATCGCCCACACAACCTAGGGATCAAGTCTACGCATCGACTTGACCCCTTGATTTTGACGGTTGACATTCGAGCAGACGCATAACGGTGTCAGACATGCATTATTGCACTCTCCGTAGCGTCGGGGTTCCACCCCCGACGACCCGTCGTGACAGGAGTCACGACGCTACGCATTTCCTTATGCCCGTGCATCATGTTATTATCCGGTTTGGAAACCCCATCAGGTGTATGGCTTAATGAGGGGCCCTCACATGGAAGGAACAGTCTTCAACATCAAGAGGTATGCGATCCATGACGGACCGGGCATACGTACGACCGTCTTCCTCAAGGGCTGTCCCCTGTGGTGCCCCTGGTGCCAGAACCCGGAAGGCATAAGTCCGGTGCCGGAGCTTATCTGGCGGGAGCAAAGGTGTATTGGATGCCGGGACTGCGAGGACACCTGCCTCACCGGGGCTCTATCTTTCGCCGACGGGAGCCTGCGTATCGATCGAAACCTCTGCGACCTTTGCGGCCAATGCGCGCTATCCTGCTATCCGCAGGCCCTGGAGATGGTGGGCCGGCAGATGACGGTGGATGAGGTAATGACCGAGGTGGAGAAGGACACGGTCTTCTACGAACAATCCGGAGGAGGCATCACGGTTTCCGGAGGCGAGCCCCTCATGCAGGCCGACTTTCTGGGGGCCATCCTGAGGGCCTCCAAGCAGAGCGGCATCCATACAACCCTGGATACAAGCGGCTATGCCGAGCAGGCTTTGCTTCTCCGGATCGCCGAGTACGTCGATCTCTTCCTGTGGGATCTCAAGATCATGGACGATGAGGCGCACCGGAAACACACCGGGGTCTCAAACTCCGTGATCCTTGATAACCTCAAGGCGATGTCCCGGCTGGGCAAGCCGACGATCATCCGGTTTTCACTCATTCCCGGAGTGAACGACCATGAATCCAATATCCGGGCTATGGGTGCATTTGTGACTTCGCTGGATGACGTGGATAGAATCGACATCCTCCCCTACCACAGGGCGTGGATGGATAAGTACCGGGGCCTTATCCGGACACGGGAGCCCGCGGTGTTCGAACCGCCCTCCGCGAAGCTCCTCAAGGCAACGGAGACGAAACTGGCCGAGCATGGTCTGAAAATCCGGATCGGAGGTTAGCACAATGAACAAGCGGGTCCGGCTCCTCCGCGAGCAGAGTATCGGAACCAGACCCTATGTCTCGGCCGAACGGGCCGAGTTGCTTACGGATTTCTACCAGAGCGGCGCCCCGGAGGGGGTCTCTCGACCCGTGGCCCGTGCGCTCGCCTTCAGATATCTCCTCGAGAACAAGGCCGTCTGTATCAACCCGGGGGAGCTCATAGTGGGCGAGCGTGGCCCCGCCCCCAAGGCAACCCCCACCTATCCGGAACTCTGCTGCCATACACTCGGCGATCTCGACATACTCGACTCAAGAGAGCGAATCCCATTTCGTGTAACTGATGATGTGAGAAAAAGTTATAGTGATAAGATAATACCATACTGGAAGGGCAAAACCATGCGCGAACGCGTGTTCGCCTCCATGACTGCCGAGTGGAAAGCGGCCTTCGATGCCGGGGTCTTCACCGAATTCATGGAGCAACGCGCGCCCGGCCACGCGATTCTGGATGACAAGATCTACCGCTGCGGCTTTCTCGACTTCAAGGCAGACATCAGGAAGGAGCTCGCGAGCCTGGATCCAGCCAAAGACCCCGACGCGGCCAGGAAAGAGCAGGAGC
>JALGWN010000021.1 GCA_025774115.1 bacterium | reverse complement strand
CGCGGGCGGTGCCTGCCTGGGTACGTCCCCTTCCACGTTCGGTCACATCAAGTCGATCTTTCTCAAGGCCCCTGCGATGAAGCGTACTGTTGACGACGCGCTGGAGGCCTACATCGACGCCATCGAGACCGAGGCTATCAGCCTCTATGGTGATTGTCTGGATTTCGACCACAGGTTTATCTTCATAGATGACATCGCGGATAGTCTCCACCTGCCGCCCGAAGCCCCCTGGTGGACCAAATCGGAAGACATCGAGACTATGACCGCCATATTCGAGCACCCCAACGTAACCGGAATCCAGTTCGATTACATTGAGTACTCCCGCGACACCTCTTGGGTCGAAGGCAGCAGGATCGTCGGGATAAGAATCGAGCCCGAGATATGGCTCACCTTTGAGACTCCCGGTGAAGAGCCAATGCTCTTCCTGGTACGCAATGTATTCATGGACTTCGACTTCGTCGGCCGCGGCACCTGCCAGGATTGCTGGACGGTGCTCTCGGTTGAGGAGATCCCCATGTACCCCGCGCGCGAGAAGATCATCGGTTTAGCGCTTACCGAAGGCTCGTCTTGGGGGGCTATCAAGGCTATGTTCGCTCCTTTAAGTACGCCTCGCTGCCCGGCCCCTGCCTTCATTGACCGGGCTTCCCGGGTGTGGTAGCATTCCCGCACGTGAACCGCCAGACTTGTGCCTTGCGATTTGGGTCTTGATGACGGCACTGATCGGGACTATGATCGAAAGTCTGCTAGCCCGGATTATTCATGAACCTTGTTGCGAGGTGACGGAGATGCCGGTGACGGCAAGGAAGACAAGCGAGCCGACCGGAAGCGTATTTGAACGATACGCTGAGGATCGGCGAGCGAGGATGACGCTGTCAACACTGGCAGATATGGCGCCGCAGCAGAGGGCTTGTGAATAATCCGGGCTAAGGTGCTCGAAGGGAAATAGGCATGCCGAAGGTAAAAACGCCGTTTCTCATTCTCGCGGTGGTTGTGACTCTGATTATCCTTCTCTCTCCGGCACCTGAGGGTCTTTCCCGGGAAGGCCAGGCGGCGCTGGCCGTATTCGCCATGTGTTTTATCCTCTGGACGACGGGCGCCCTACCCCTTTCGGTGACCAGTCTGCTTGCGATCGCCCTCCTGCCTCTCTTCGGAGCCCTTGAGACCGATCAGGCTTTTGCGCTATTCGGTAACCGTGCCGTCTTCTTCATTCTCGGCGCGTTCATACTCGCTGCCGCCATGATGAGTTCGGGTCTAAGTGCCAGGGTCGCCCTGTTTTTCCTCAAGCGATTTGAGAAAAGCCCCAAACGGCTGCTGTCGGGGGTGATCCTTTCCTGCGCTTTCATGGCCATGTGGATGCCGGCCCATGCGGTTGCTGCGCTCATGTTCCCGATTGTTCTGGAGATTGCATCGGCCCTCAAGCTTGAGCCGCGTGTCAGCAACTACGGTAAGGCCATCTTTCTATCGATGGCCTGGGGCTGCGTTATCGGAGGCGTTGCCACGCTGTTGGGTGGGGCGCGTAACCCGCTTGCAATAGCGCTCTTGAGGGAGAAGTACGACCTTGCGATCAGCTTCAGCGGCTGGATGTATGCGGTGTTTCCCATCCCGTTGGTTCTGGTGCTGGTGCTCCACCTCTTCATCTTCAAGTTCTTCCCTCCCGAGATCGATAATGTCAGGCCGGCGAGGGAGTTGATTGAGAAGAAGGTCCGCGATCTCGGACCGATGTCGAATACAGAGAAGAAAGTCCTGGTGATTATGCTCGGGACCATCCTCGCATGGATAATCCTGGGCGAGAGGGTGGGTCTTGCCCCGATCGGAATCCTGGGGGCTTCAGCCCTCTTCGTGGTCCAGGCCCTCACCTGGAATGATGTTGAAAGATATGTAAACTGGGGTGTCATCCTGATGTATGGCGGTGCCATAGCGCTGGCCGCAGCCCTCCAGATAACCGGTGCCGCCAGGTGGATTGTGACCTACCTGCTCGGTTTCGTGGAGCTCAGCCCGTTCGTGCTGATAGCCTTCGTAGCTCTCATCTCTATAGTGCTCACCGAGGCCATGAGCAATGCGGCGGTTGTCGCGCTCGTCTTGCCCATCGCTTTCGAGCTGGGTGACACGGTGCCCGGTGTGAGCCCGATGATCATGCTGTTCTCGGTGGCACTGCCTGCCGGTCTGGCCTTCTCGCTCCCCATCGGCACGCCGCCGAATGCTATAGCCTATTCCGCCCGGTACCACAGGATCCGCGACTCGCTCAAGGTAGGGGTGCTGCTCAACCTGACCGCTCTGGCGGTCTTTCTATTGGTGGCCAAGTTCTACTGGCCGAAGATCGGAATGTACTAAGAGGGGGTTTGTTATATGGGTAAAGTCATGCTCATTCTCTCACCCACGAGGCATAATCCCAAATCCGTGGATCTGGCACTTTCGCTTGTCCGGAAGACCAAGCGGTCTCTGCTGGCAGTCTTCATAGTCGATACCAAGGTATCGGATGCCATATCGGGCAGGATCGTGGATATCGGATTCCTGGGCGACAGGGTCAGTACGCAGCTTAAGAACGCGATCCTGAGCGACTATGAGACACGGGGGAGACGTGAACTTGAAGACGTCAGACAGCGCGCCGAGCACCTCGGACTAGCGTGTGAGACGGTTGTCGGCAGGGGGGATTTCGTGAACGAAAGCCTGCGGATTGCCGCTGAGAAGAAGGTGGAGGACATCATAGTCTCCCGTGCGGAGCGATCGAACATATCGCGCAAGCTTTTCGGTTCGGCCGTGAACGAGCTTCTTCAGAGGTCGCCATGCCCTGTTATGGTGGTGAGTGATTCCACCGTCGAGAATCACGAGGAGACCAATGCCCACCAGCCCGGTTAGCCGGACCGGCCTCGCCCTTTATTGCTCGATCGGTTCCCAGTCGGCATAGACCGAGCGGTCTGCCGAGGTTCTGCCGCTATAGGACTGTGCGAAACCGTAGTTGTACCCCCAGCCCACATATTCGGAGTCCCCTCCACCGATTGTCGTGATCAGACCCCGATTCGTGTAAGACCCGATGGCCCTGATCCTGTCCGATTGCCACTCGCCGGCCGTGGCACTGGCGTCTACCGGGACCCAGCCATAGCCGGGAAGATAGACCTCGGTCCATCTGTGGTAAACATCGTCCATACTTGCCTCATCTCCGCGTTCCATGACTCCGGCACAGAACCTGGTGGGAAGGCCCGCACCCCTGGCCATGGCCATGAAGACGAAGGAGAACTCCGAGCACGAACCGGTACCCCTCTTAAGAACATTGGGTGCCGTGTCCCAGCCACCGACCCGCTCATACTCCACGTGATCGTTCACGTACTCGAAGATGTTGCGCATAATCCAGTAGGGATTGGTCTCATCGCCCACGGCTTCCGCTATGGCCCCCTGGATCACGGGGTCTTCGATGAGGAGCCGCTCCCCATCAACCGTGTACTCACGCCTTATATCGCCGGGAATCCTCTGCAGGCTGCCGACTCTCTCAGGGATAAGGAAGAGGTGCGCGTCATTGATCTCGACTGCGGTCTCATAGCCGACCCGCCTGGTCTCACCCGGCTCGATATCGGCCAGCGTGAAGTGAGCGAATCGCTGGCCCCACTTATCCAGCAAGAAGTCCTGTGGACCGGGGTCGAAGGTTATCTCCTCCAGGAGGCTCTGGTGCTCGAGATCGGCATGCGGCAGCGCCAGATAGATATTGTATTCATCGATGGGATCAGGCCCCTGACTTCGCACCTTGAATGTGAAGCGTACCCTTGCCTGCTTCGGCTCGGAGATCTTCCGGAGATTGTCTCCGTCGGTGAGAATCGAATAAAGGGAATCCTGCTGGTAATCCACACCCCAGAGTCCCTCTCCGCTCCAGGCCAGGCCCCTCGGGTAGGGCCCGGGTGAATCCAGGGCAAGGACCACGAGCCCCGTCTCCGGAACCACCGAGTAGATCTTGTCGTTGCGCCTGTCCGACACCCAGAGGTATTTCCCGTCGAAGGCCAGGCCGTTGGAATAGCGTGACGGTGCCCTGATGGTTTTTATCGTCGTACCATCCAGGGGATCGAGCTTGACTATCTCCTTGGCCGAGGCGTCACAGGCCCAGAGATACCCGTTGTCCCAGGCAAGCCCGGTGGTAAGATCCCCCGGCGCCGAGATCACATCGACCACCTTGCGCGTCGCCATATCCAACCTATATATGCCGTCCTCATAGTAGCCCGATACCCAGATAGAGCCTTCTCCATAAGCAAGCCCCAGAGGCGAGAAAGCCGGGCACTCGACGGAGTCCACAAGCGCGCCGCTTGTGGGGTCGATAGCATATAGCCGGCCGCAATCCCTGTCCGCGAGCCAGACGTGGGTGCCGTCCCAGGTAAGCCCGGTGGGATAATCGCCGGTAGGGAAGGTAGTGACTACATCCCCGGGGCATGACGCCAGGCCGGCCGCTACCGGGGCCAGGGCCCCCATGAGGATCAGGGCAACGCATGTTCTTATCATGATGTCTCCTTTCACGAAGTCAAGGCACTTCACCCCGCCATCATAAGCGTAGCCCCCCACATTGTCAAACCCCCGGGGGTGGATCTCGAAAATTGAATTCGATTTTCAAGGTCCCACCCCGGGGTCGGAAATATGGGCTAACTCATTTTATGCTTGACAGAATTCGGGGTATGCTGCTACGTTGCCTGAAGGTTTTCGGGTATCTAGTTGTGGGCGAATATGTTGTGCAAGGTTATGCGGGCACCTATCCTCAGAAGCAAAAGGAGGTGAAGGCGAGCGAGCTCGGAATCCATTAGTTCTGGCTTCTAAAAGGAGGGTGCACAGTATGAAGACTACGCTGCTCATAGTGGCAGTACTAGCGCTCGGCTGCTCGACCTGCCTTGCAGCTGGTCAGGTGGGCCAGACCGAGGTCGGTGGTGATTTCTGGTTCAGATATCACATGGACAGGATGGATGAGAGTACCCAGAGAAGCGCCTTTAATGTAGAGAGGGGCTATTTCGGCCTGGGTTACGCCTGGACCAACGATATCAGCGGCCAGATGACCGTCAATGTGTTCAGTTCCCCGGGCCAGTCGGCGGCCTCGGGTTGGCAGTTCGAACTGAGAGATGCTTATGTGAACGTCGACAATCTGATCCCCTGGGGCAAGGCCCGCGTGGGGCTTCAGAAGAACTACTTCGGTACGGTCTATGACTGGAAATACCTGACCGTCAGGCGGAGCCTCGCGGATGCCGTGGGTGTGGTTCAGGAGCGGGACTACGGTATTGCCTTCATGGGGCCGTTAGGCGAAGGCCTGGGCGAGTGGACACTGGCCTTTATGAACGGTGAAGGTTTTGATTCCGGCCTGAGCCCTGCCTGGGCGGACAAGCAGCCCAATGTCATGGCCAATGTGCGGTTTACACCGGTCATGGAGAGCGTGGTGGGTCTCTCGTTCCTTAAGGATAAGCGCTGGGTCTTTGGTTGGGACGATGTCACCTACGCGAACAAGCTGGGCTATGCCGATGAGACCGCAGTCTCGGCGTTTGCCAAGTGGGGGAGCGGTCCCTTCAGCCTGATGGGTGAGTACCTCTACTACGACTACCCGATACCCGATCGTGACGATCCCACTGAGGTGGCGAACGTGACCGGGACGGGCTTCAGCATCTTCCCGATGATGAGGCTTTCGGAGAAGTTCGAGGTCGTGGGAAGGTACGATTCCTGGGACCCGGACACCGATTGCGATGACTCGATCTGGATGCCGGCGTCTCCGGGGAAGCTTGCGAGCAGCCCCTCGTCGGTGCCCAGCCCGTGGTGGATTCCGGGCGACTATGATGCCTCCTACTACTACGTAAAACACAATGTTTACGTTGTCGGATTCAATTATAATATCACCGAGCGCATAAAGGGTGCGCCCGGTGTAATCTTCCAGTTCAACTGGCAGAGGATGGATCCGCAGGAGGACGTAGGTGAAGGCGAGCTTGACCCCGTCGATTCCTTTATATTCCAGGTACGGTGGGGTTGGGGTGGACTCGATTTCTAAGTTTGCTTGAGGCCGGCAGGTATTCTACTACCTGCCGGCCTTGTCTTCAGGAGGGTGGCATGTGGTTCAAGAAAAAACCAAGGGTCCTGGTCATAGGGCTTGATGGAACACCGCTGTCTTTCGTAAAGGCCAGGATGGAGGAGGGCTTGCTGCCCTCATTCAAGAAGATCTTCAGCCGGGGCTCGCTGGTCGAGATAACATCCACCCATCCTTTCGTCTCATGTGTCGCCTGGTCCACTTACATGACAGGCAAGAACGCCGCGAAACACAATATCTTCGGTTTCATAGACAGGAAACCGGGGACGTATTCCATATATATCCCAAACGGATCCAATATGACCGCCAAGACCCTCTGGGAGACCTTGAGCGAGCGTGGAAAGAGCGTGCTGGTCATGAACGTGCCGGTCACCTACCCGCCGCGGAAGGTGAAGGGCTATCTGGTCTCGGGTTTTCTGGCCCCCAAGCTGGAAGGGGCGACCTATCCCGCCGACTTGGCAGGCAAACTCAAGGCCCGCGGGTATGAGCTGGATATCGACCCCTGGCGAGCGCGGGAGAACCTCGACAATCTCTATCCGGATCTCATGCGCGTCTTTGAAGCCAGGACCAGGGCCTTTCTCGATCTTTACAAGCAAAAGAAATGGGACTTCGCCCAGCTCCATGTTATGGAGACCGATCGGCTCTATCACTTCATGTGGGGTCACATGGAGGACGGACATCCCAAGTATGCCGGTGAGTTCATGAAGGTCTTCAAGGCGATCGATGAGTTTCTTGGGACCATAGAGGAGACCGTGGGCGATGATGTGACGGTCATCATCATGTCCGACCACGGCTTCTGCAACCTCAAGAAAGAGATCTACCTCAACCGTTTCCTGGAGGAAGCCGGGTACCTCGCCTACAAGTCGGACGAAGCAAAATCTCTGGGAGACGTGGATCCGGCCCGGACCAAAGTTTTCTGCATGGATCCGGGCAGGTTTTACATAAACCTCAAGGGCAGGGAAGCGGAGGGCATAGTCACCAAGGAAGAATATGGGGCGCTCCGGGACGAGCTCGCCGGGAGCCTCGCCGATCTCAAGGATGAGGAAGGCAACAAGGTCATCAAGGACGTACTTGCCAGGGAAGATATCTACAGTGGACCCCACTTCGATGTGGCTCCCGATCTTGTGATAAACCCCGTGGACGGCTATGACCCCAAAGGTGCGTTCGGTAAGAAGACGCTTTCCGGCAAGGGCCCCATCGTCGGTATGCATACATACCACAATGCCATGCTCTATGTGAGCGGGCGGAACCTTGCCGAGGGGGGAAGCGTTATGGATGTGCCCATGATCGTCTATGACATACTTGGAGAACGACCCCCCGATGATCTCGACGGGAGGTCGCTTCTTACCTCATAGAGGTTATTTTCAGGGTCTTCGTTACTCTATGTAACCAAGTCCTCGAAGGCGCTCCTCGACCTTTTTCTGGTCTTCGTCGGAGTAGGCCTTGGCAGTGCCATCGGCCTTCGGGATATAGCCGAGCGTTTCCATTGTCAGCAGGACCTTGTTGACACAGGTGTCGACGTCTTCCGTGTCGGTATCCAGATCCACCTCAGGCTTTTCAGGAGCCTCATAGGGCATGTGCCACCCTGCGATATCGGCGATCTCGCCGCGCTCAGCCCGCTTATAGAGGCCCTTCGGGTCACGCTGCTTGCAGGTATCCAGCGTTGCCTTGACGTGGACCTCGAGGAAGCTATCGACCAGCTTGCGGGCCCGGTCGCGATGCTCTCTCAAAGGCGAGACAGCCGCCACGATGGCGCAGACACCGTTACGGGTGAGGATCTTGCCCATGAAGGCCAGCCGCTTGGTGTTAAGGTCCCTGTCCTTGGCCGTAAAGCCGAGATCCGGGCTGAGGTTGGCTCTAATCTCGTCCGCATCCAGGTTCTCGATTCTGATGCCGCGCTCCTTGAGGGCCTTCTCGACGCCTCTGCCGATCGTCGACTTGCCCGATGCCGGAACTCCCGTGAACCATAAGAACGTACCCTTGTCCATCAAAATCCCCCTTCTTAGAATTGAATGACCTTGCCTTCCATATCTGCGGGGACGTCTATTCCCATGACGTTGAGCACGGTGGGCGCAACATCATAGATCTGGAGGCCTTCGAGCCTCTTGCCTCGCTTCTCCTTCGGGTCCCAGAGCATGAAGATACCGTGTTCGGCATGGACCGCATCATCCGGGCCGACCTCGGTCTCAAACGAGTGGATCGAATCGTGTCCGATGGTACCGGTCGATCTCCAGTAGAGATCGCCGAAATAGACGATGAGATCCGGGGCTTGGTCGATGTTGGGTCCGCTGTAGACCTCCTGTGGCTTGTAGGCCCGGGTGCCGATGTTGTTACCCTTCTCATCGGTTATGGCCTCTAACTTGGCGATTATCTCGTCACGCACTTTCTCGTAATCGTTGGGGTCTATGACACCCTGCTTCTCCCTGCCCTTGACATTGAGGAAGAGCCTGCCGTAGTAACCGCCCAGGCCCCAGGCCTTGGTGCGTCCCCAGTCCACGCCGGCCTTCTCCAGCTTCACCAAGCCGTCGGGTTCGGACTTGAGGGTCATGTAGCCTTCCCGGATAAGCCAGTCGTTTATATTGATGGCCCCTTCCATCTTCTTGGCCCCATGGTCTGAGACCACCACTACGACCGTATCGTCATCGAGGACCGACATGAGGTCGCCTATCCGTTTGTCCAGGTACTTGTGGTAATCGAAGATCGCGTCCTCGTACTTGTTGCCCGCCTGGTACTTCCTGTGAGTCTTGTCGAAGAACTTCCAGTAGCCGTGGTGAATCCGGTCGAGACCTATCTCAACGAACATGAAGAAGCTCCAGGGTTCCTGCTGAATCAGGGCCTTCACGAGGTCGAACCGCTTCTTGGTCATGTCATAGATCTCTTCAAGGAGCTCGTCCTTGTTATCGGTCCGGAATTTCTCGACATCGAGGACGTAGTCGCCGACGATCCTCTTAACATCGTCCTTTATGTAGTCGGGGAAGGTATAGTCGGCGTTGGTATCGGGCGCGAGCCAGTCGGTTATCATGAACCCGTTCACCGGTTTGGGCGGGTAGGTCTGGGGTACCCCTACGAGCCCCACCTTATAGCCTTCGCGCGAGACCACGTCCCAGACCGCCGGCTCCTTGATCGCTTGTGAGTTGGCGATCCAGAAGTTGTCATAGGAGTACTCACTACGGTTTCTGAAACCGAAGATACCCAGCTGGCCGGGATTCTTACTTGTCACCATACACTGCCACGCAGGTACGGTGATGGGGGGGATTGTGCTCTTGAGAGGCCCCCAGACGCCCTCCTCGGCCAATCGCTTGAAGTGGGGAAGCTGGTCGAGCCACATGTCGAACACCAGATCCGGTGCCGCACAATCCAGTCCGATGACCAGAACCTTCTTCTTCGATCCCATCAACTTCTCCTTCTGTTTCCTACTCTATAAAGGGGTTCTTGAACTGCTTCTGGGCCTCGAAAACCTCAGGCCGGATCAGCTCGGGAGGGGGTGTACCCCCCTCAATCAGCATCTTTCTTATGACCGTGCCCGAGAACTTGATCTTCTGGTCGTCCCCGTGGGGACAAGTGCGCTCGCTCTCGAGGCGGCGGCACTTCTTGCAGTGGAAGAAATCCCCTCTCAGGGTGATGGGGCGTATCTCCAGGTCGTCGAATTCGTCGAAGATCTCTATCGCGGCCTCAGGAGAGTAGTAATTTCCCACACCTGCATGGTCCCGCCCCACGATGAGATGGGTGCAGCCGTGGTTCTTCCTTATTATGGCATGATGGACGGCCTCACGCGGGCCTGCATACCTCATCTCCATGGGAAGTATGCTCAGGAGCACCCGGTCCTTGGGGAAGTAGTTGTCGATCAGGGCGTCATAACACTTGAGGATCACCTCGTCCTTGAAGTCGCCCTTCTTCTTCTTGCCTATGACCGGGTGTATGAGCAGTCCGTCCACGAGGCTTAAGACCGTCTTCTGCATGTTCTCGTGCCCCAGATGGGGGGCATTCCTGGTCTGGAAGCCGGCGATGGTCTTCCATCCGCGTTCCTCAAAGACCTTCCTGGTCTCACTGGGATAGAGATTGTACTTGGGGAACGGTTCCCTGGTATCGTCGATAAGGTGGATATCGCCTGCCAGGAATACATCCTTCTTCTCCATGGTGGAGGCAACACCCGGATGTTTTATGTCGTCGGTGCCGAAAACTGCCTTTGCAATCTCAGGCTTGGGATGTGAGTACTTCTCTCTGAGGTGGAGCACTGCGACCGCATTACCGCCTTCGTCCTTAAGGCAGACATCCTCGCCCTCCGTGAGACCGCCGGCCTCTTCCTCAGATACATCGAGGAGAATTGGGATCGTCCAGACCACACCGGTACTCAAGCGGGCCTTCCCGAGGATGGACTCGAGGTCGGTCTTACCGATGAACCCCTCGAGCGGACTGTATCTACCGTGGCCGATGTTCCGGACATCGGTGATACTCATACTGTCCAGGGTAATGCTTTTCATCTTGTCGATACCGGCACGTGCCTCTTCAAGCTGTTTCCCCGACAGGGACCTGTCGATGAGTTTCCCGCCATGCGGCTTAATCATGATTCCGGTTACCTCCTCTTCGCAAATACTCATTCAAGCCTATCGGCATAGATATACCGGCTCATTATAGCAAGTTAAGTCGCGTTACGCAACAGGGTTCGGCGCCGCAGTGGGTCTGGGGGTGGGTGCGGTTTTGCCCCTCGGCCGGACCCACCGGTGAGCTCGGGGAAACGATGGTTTTTCCGGGCCCGGCTGGGGGCCGGAGCTGGGCGAAATGACCCGGGACTGGGTAGAACCACCCGATTCTCGGCCGAGACTCGGCCGGCCGAACAAGGGGATGCCGGCGGCCCGTTCCTAACCTCTTCCTATCCAACCGGATACGCAGGGGTCAGCCGGCCGCCGCGCCCGTATGTTATGGCACGGATTGTGCATTTCACTACAACACGGGACACTTAAATAGAAAAAAGCCCCGCCAGAGTTGGGTCTGCAACTAGCCCTCGCCGACCTTCCAGGAAAGTGGTAGACATGCGTTTCCTACTCGTATTGCTCGTGCTCGGACTGCTGCTTCCCGGGTGCTCTCACCGAGCCGTCAGTGTCAAAGGCCTTCTGGGGATGGAGAAGGTCGACGTTGTCTACCTTCTCGAGGATGGCACCTGGGTGAGTGCGGACAGCCTCAGCTGGTCCGATAGATCATGGTATCGCGAGCTCAAGTTCGATACCGACAGGGACGGCGAGTGGAACTACCTCTACTGCGAGGTCTATGACGATCTTGGCGGTTGGACCTGGATTCCCTCCAGTGTAAGGGTCAATCCCGATGAGGAACCCGAGCTGGCCAAGCAAAAGAAGTACCTGGTTGCCGACAGAGAAGACCCACCCTCCACGCCGGGTCTTGATGATTTCGGCTACAAGCGCCGTGACTAGCCCAATCGAAGTGGCCTTTCTTAGAGCTCCCCTCTCACAACCTGCCTCCCCAGCACTTTACGTTACACCATAGTGGGGAATCCGGCCTTGTCACGCCCGAGGTAGGCTGATAGAATGGCTCCATCTTCAGCAACGGTGATGAGGGAGGAGCAACTCATGAGTAGACTGACGGTGTCCTGGCTTATTGCCTTTGCCCTGGTGCTCGCGGCATCGGCCGCCGGATCGCAGCCCGTCGCGCGTTTTGGTGGGAGTTTCGACCTCGGCTTTCCGCAGGAGGGGTTTAGAGACAATGTCGACAACGACGGCTACGGCGGGGGATTCTACATTATGGGATGGGTTCCCGGCACCCCGATAGTAGGGAGGCTTTCGAGTGATATAATGCAGTACGGCAGCGAAAACCGGACAGCCCCATGGAGTACGACGATCCCCGATATTTTCGTGGATGTGTCTACCAGCAATAACCTTGCGGCCGGCCACCTGTTTCTCAGATTACAGCCGACCCGTGGATTCATTCAGCCCTATGTCGAAGGGCTTGTCGGTTTCCACTACCTGTGGACCACGACTTCCGTCAGGGATCAGGGCAGTGACAGTGAGGAGATCGCAAGCACCAAACATCTTAGTGACTTCACGTTCTCCTATGGTGTTGGTGCGGGCTTGATGTTCAGGGTTTGGGGGCCGTCTGAGGATTCCGACCCCTTTACCCTAACAGATCTGGCCAACACTGGAAGTTCCAACGACGAGCCTGAGGAGGTCGGTGAAGAGGATGAGGAGGCTGACGATGGCGACGACGGCAAACTCGAGTCCGTTGGCATCTTCCTGGATGTCAGGTACATACAAGGAGGCGAGGCAGACTATCTGAGAGAGGGTTCGATTGAGATCGACGGCGGCAAGGTGAGCTATGACGTCCGGCATTCAAGGACCGATATCGTGATTGTCCGCATAGGCATCTCTATCGGTGTCATGTAGGGGGGAGGGAAGAGGGCGCACGGGATCCTTCCTTCATAAGATGCGTCTAAGGGTAAGGGTTATTTCGAGTCGGTCGGAGCCTCGCTGCACCCCGAGGTGCAGCCGCGCGCCCTCTTTATTGAATAGCTTATGTATAGTATCGCTGTCCAGTTCTCTCACGTCACTGTCATCTAACGTAACGATGATGTCATTTGCCCTTATGTCCTCACGGGCGCCTGGTGTGTCTTCCACCACGTCTTTTATCTGGAGGAACCCGTCCCGGTTTATGCCCATCAGAAGACCGGCCATGTTCCATTCGAAGCGCTCGCCGTAGGTCTCATTCGGATCCAGGTACAGGCTCTCATTCGGATAGTCGAAGACAACCGTGAAGCGTTTAAAGAGCCCCGTGCCTACGAACCCGTTCTGCCCAAGTATGTTTGCGTGCCCCATGCTGGCCCGGGTGGGGAATGCGGCCACCACCCCGTCGAAGTCATAGGGGCCGAGCTCGAGCCTGGCCACGCGGCCGATCTTGCCGTGGACGTCGCCCGACAGGCCTTCACTCAGAACACCGGTCCTGGTTTGCACAGCATCGTGCGGGAAGGCGAGTTCCTTATGCGAGTAAGGAAAGACAAGCAAGGGAGCATTGACGCCCGTGTCCGCGATCAGGGTTACCGGCACGATCTCAGCGCCATCGACAGCGACCCCGGCCTCGACCACCGGGATGCCCATCGTGAAGGTCAGACCGAACTCATGGCCCGGGTCTCGGGGCAGGTCCTCGACATCTTCATAGAGTCTTATCATAGATGCAGAAAAGTCTATTTCCACGGTGTGGTCGAACAAGGTGGTTCCCAGCACGGCGTCCGCAGGCCAGTCATCGGCAAAATCGGTCTCGCGCAGAACGAATATGCGCTGACCGGGAAAACCGAACCCTGCAAAAGAAAGCGTGACACCGGTTATCACATCGGCCGTTACAGCCGAGGCATCCCCGCCGCCTCCAAGGTCGACCGTGCCCGAGTACTTAAGGCCCAGCTCTTTGGCGATTCCACGATCCAGGAGCATCAAGCCCTTCATCGGCATGCCGGTATCGAGGAGCACTTCGATCTCAGGTGAGTTGTTGATGGTTACCGGGAGGACGATGTGGTCGTCGACCAGGGTAAAAGGGATCTCGACCAGTGGAGTCCCAGCCGACCTGACCTGAACGGCAGCCCCCACTGCCTGCATGCAGCCTGAGGCAGCCGGGGGTGCGACAACCAGGAGGCCTGTGACAAGCACTGCGAGTGTGAACACGAGACTGCACCTTCGGCTGTTCTTCATGATCGCAACCTCTACTTCATGGTGCCTGTAACGTCCCTTTAGGGGGTTAGTGCAAGAACCATACCGGGACAGGGAGGTTTCACCGGGGGCAGCTTGGCCGGAAGGTTTTGATATATATGGAGTTAATCAGCGCGTATTGCTTCTCAGGGGCAGAGCCCGCAGGCCGGTGCATGAGGGTCTCACTTCCGTTGTAATCCGACACAGGGCAGCCCACCGAAAAGCCTCTGGATGCTAGGCCCACGTAGCGTTGCCACTCCCATGGCAACGAATGGTTTGTGTAGCGTCGTGGTTCCACCCACGACGAGCCGTGCCAGGCGCGTGAAGTTTCCAGGAACGAGGCGTATAGTTGCATACGCCGCAGTGACGGGAAACGAACGGAACATAGCAGACGGGCATTCCTGGCCTGCCTGGCTAGCCCGGACTATTCATAAACCTCGTCGCGAGGTGACGGAGATGCCAGCGGTGGCAAGGAAGACGAGTGAGCCGACCGGAGGCGTATCTGAGCGATACGTCGAGGATCGGCGAGGGAGGATGACGCCGTCAACACTGGCAGATGCGCCGCCGCAGCAGAGGGCTTGTGAATAATCCGGGCTAGATGCCCACGAAGCGTGAAGTACTCCCCCGCCGCGTCGAACTCACCTCAAGCCGCACGTCGATTCGCTCCTTGAGTTCCGGAACGTGCGAGATGATTCCCACCAGGCGGTTGCCTCGCTGAAGGTCTATCAGGGCCTGGACGGCCAGATCGAGCGATTCAGGATCCAGGCTTCCAAAGCCCTCATCCACGAATATCGTCTCCATACGGATACCGCCTGTATAGGCCTGGACAACATCGGCGAGCCCCAGGGCGAGGGACAGGGCCGCAAGAAATGTCTCTCCTCCGGATAGGGTCGCGACCGGTCGGGCAGTGCCGGTATAGGAGTCGTAGACCTCAAGATCGAGGCCCCCAGCCAGACGCCGGTCGGTCCGTTCACCGGCCCTGTGGAGATCGAACCGGCCGCGGCTCATGACCTTGAGGCGTTCGGTGGCGGCACCAAGCACATCATCCAGGAGTGCGGCAAGCACGAAGCGCTGGAAGGTAATACCCTGTGTGTTCCTGCCGTTGGCGACATCGGCGATTTTGCCTGCTACGTAATACCGTTTCTCGAGGCTCCCGAGCTTCCGCTCCGTGCGCCTGACCTCTGTTCCGAGACCGGCCAGATGGCTGTGCTCTTTTCGGATACCAGCCGTCCGGGCTATCCTCTCGTCACACACCGACTTGGCATCCTCGGCCTTGCGCTGAAGTGTGGCAAGGTCGGGGTGTTTCTTGCCCCTGGTTGCCTGCTTGGCCCGGCTGAGTCTGAGTCTGGCCGCTTTCAAGCCGGCCCCATGGTCTTCGATCTCCTTCGCGAGGTCTTCGATCTCACTATCTTCGAGCTTGGCGTTCTCGTAATGTTCAGGGTCTGAGAAACCGGAGGCCTTGATCCGTTTTGAAAATCGCACCTCGGCTCTTACGGATTCCCGTTCCGCGGCCTTCATGGCTCTTTGGGCTGCATCCAAAGCCGCCCTGGCCTCGGCATGTGCCTCGCGGGTCTCTGAATCCTGCTCCCGTGCTGCCTCGAATGCGTCGAGGAGACGCTTATGATCGCCTCTGGCCTCGACCAACGCGGTCTTGAGTTCGGCGCGGGTCAGAATGCCCTTGGGCAGCTTACCCTCCCGTTCGCGTACGACGGCTCGGGCACTTTCGAATGCATGCTCAGCCTGTTTGAGGGCGGTCTCTCGCGCTGCAAGTTCTTTCCGGGCCTCGTTCTCCTGCTTCTGCATCGGTCCCAGGTCCGCGGTTGCCTTTTCGGCGGTCCGGTCCGAGGCCTCCGCGGTCTCAAGGTCCCGCTCGAGTTTCTTGACTGCGGACATGGCCGACCTTAAGGTCAGTCGGGCGACCTCGCCCAGACCTTCCTCCAGGGAGCGTATCTCCGCCTCCAGACGTGAGATCTCGCGTTCCTTCGCTGCACGGGCATCCCGCGCCCGGTCGCGTTGCTTCTCGGCGGCTTCCACACGCGCTCGCTGTTCGCTCAGACGATGCTGGTCCGGAACATCGGACGGCAGGTGGGCAGGGTGGGGGTGTTCGATCGAACCGCATACGGGACAAGGGTCACCGGTCTGAAGGGTCGCGGCCAGAATGCCGGCCTGGCCTTCCCGCCAGACCTGCTCCAGGTGTTCGTGTACCTTACGGGTTTTCTCGAGACGCACCCCGGCTTGTGTCAAGTCCTTCTCTAAACCCCTGAGGGTCTTGCGCTCGTCCTTAAGAGCGTGCCTAGAGGTCTCGAGCTTCTGTCTCTGCTTGAGTTCCCTTCCGGAGTGCTCCAGCTTGAGGGTGAGTGCCGGGACGGTGCCCGCCTCCTCCCGGGCCTTCTTGAGGGTCACCTCCAAGGCCTTGATGGCGTCGGCGGTCTTTGCGAGGGCCGTTTTCCGGGTGTCAACGTCCCCGGCAACGGTATCGAGCCCCTTCCGGACTTCTTCCATGCGGGCCCTTGCCTCTTCGACAGCGGTCATCTGGCCGGCGAGCCCTTCCAGATGGATGACATGCTTATCGGCTTTCCTTCGGGTGGTTTCGCGTCGCTTCTCGCGGGCGAGCACCCGGGCAGCTTCAGCCTTGAGCTCCTCGGCCTGTTCCATGGCCAGACGGGTCTTATCCAGGCCGGCCTCACGCTCGCGGGCCTCCCTCCGCCGGTCTTCCATGGTCTCTTCCAGGGCCACAATGCCCGCGGCTTTGCGTGCAAGCTTCAATTGCTCCTTTTTCTCTCTTATCTCTTGCTCGGCCTCGACGAAAAGGCCGAGCTCCTGCCGGGCTTCCTCGCGCTCCCTGAACCTGTCATCGAGATCTCGCCCGGCCTGAAGCCGCGTCTGGGTGTTTTTCTCTTTTACCCGCAGGTGCTCGAGGCCCGCCTCTGCCCGGTCCAATCCGGTCTTGAGATCCTTGAGCTTCCGGTCGAGCTCCGGGCGGTCATCCACTTCGGCCTGTTCGAGGATGATATCGCGGCGCTGGCTGAGGCTCTGCATTTCGTCCGTCAGGTCTTTCGCGGCGGCCTTCAGCGCCTCTTCGATGCGGCGGTAGATTTCCGTCTGGAAGAGAATCTCGAGAATTGCCGCGCGCTCTTTCGATCCGGCGAGCAGGAGTTCCTGGAAGCGGCCCTGAGGCAACACTATCACCTGTCTGAACTGGTCGCTCTTGAAACCGAGAAGGTGCTCTATGCCGGTTGTGACCTTACTCCACTGAGTTTCAATGACATCCGCCTCGCTGAGGCTGGAGCCCTTGCCCTGCTTGAGTTTCCAGAGGGTTGCCTCCGGTCTCTGGACAGTCATACCCTCGCCGCGTTTTCGCGGACGCTGCTGTTCCGGAATCCGGTGGACCCTGTAGCATGCCCCTCCGAGCGAGAAATCAAAGCCTATCTCTGTGGGTGTCTCCGGATCGGCATAGTCGCTCCGCATCTCCTTGCCGGGTCTTGTACCGCCCGAGGTCTCCCCATAGAGCGCATAGCACATGGCATCCAGGATGGTGGTCTTTCCCCCGCCGGTGGGGCCGTGTATCAGGAAGAAAGACCTTTCTCCCAGGCGGCGGAAGTCAACCTCCTCGCGCCCGGCATAAGGGCCGAAGGCCTGCATGGTGAGCTTAAGGGGCCTCAAGTCGCGGCCTCCCTTTCCACTTGTATCATCCGATCCGCCACCCCTATGAAGGCCTTCCGCTGCTCGGTGGAGAGGACCTCACCGGTGACCTCACTATAGAAAGCGGCGAAGAGCTCGGTCTCGGACATCTTTCGATGGTCGATCGTGGGGGCGCCGCCTTCACCCGCTCCGGCCGTCGTGCGCGGTGGGAGGTGAAGCACGTTGGGATAGACTTCACGCAGTTTACCCATCGGGTCATAGAGAGCTCCCGTATCAAGCAAAGTTATGGACAGGAAATCGTCACGGCCGGGGCCTTCCTCAGGATGTTCGATAAGATCATCCAGATAACCGCTGATCGTTCTGACATTGTGTCTGGGCGTGAGGCTTATCGTCTCAAGCACGCACCGGCCCCTGTCGTCCATATCTATGAGATTCACGCATTTCGTCTGGTCGGTTTCGGAGAAGGAATACTTGAGCAGCGACCCCGAGTAGTGAACTCCCGCGTCGCCTACCTGCTGCGGCCTGTGGAGATGACCCAGGGCGACATAGTCGAAGCCTTCGATGCACGATGCTTCCACCGTCCCGGCGCCTCCTACAGATAGCGGCCGCTCGGATTCGCTCTCGGTGCCTCCCGCGACGAATGCATGGGCGATCAGTACCGAGCGTACACCGTGAGGCCGCTCTTCCCTTATCCGGCCGACCAGGGCCTCCATGGCGGACTGGTGATCTCTTATCGTTTCCAGCCCAAGCCGCTCGCGTACCACCGCCGGCTCGGCGTAGGGCAGGGGATAGAAGTATACCGGGCCGTACTTGTCCTCCAATATGACCGGCCGGGGGGTCTCCTCGAGACATGCGGATATATGGAGGCCCTGGTTCTCCATTATGCTTGAACCGAAACCCAGGCGGTCGGGGCTATCATGGTTTCCCGCTGTAAGGATGACCCTGACACCAGCCTCCAGCACCAGCCGGGAAAGTACATCATTGAGGAGGCAAACCGCATCGGGCGGCGGGACGGCGCGGTCGTATATGTCGCCGGCCACAACTACCACATCGGGCCGGATATCCCGTGTGAGGTCTATGAGTTGCTCCAGCACATGGGCCTGTTCCTCGGTGAGGTGCACCCCGTGAAAGAGGCGTCCCAGGTGCCAGTCACTTGTGTGCAGGATACGCATGGCTACTCGAGTCCGAGAATCCGCATTATCGTCCCGTAGACCTGTGAAATGTGGGGCTTCTCGCCTGGTGGTGTTACCCCGGAGCCCAGGAGCATGATGGTCCCGAATTTGGAGTGGCCCCCGGAGACCTTCCTGTGGGTCGAGCTCTTGCCCAGGAGGCCGGAGAAGAGGGTCCTGTCCACGCCGTAGTCTTGCCTGAGCTCAAAGACCACGTCGGGATACTTGTCCACGTTTTGTCCGGTGAAGACATCCTCCCGTTTCCGTGCGAACTCAACAATACGCTCGCCTTGGTTGTTCGTGAGGGGTGCCAGCAGTTCTATCAACCTCTCCCGCAGGGCTTCATAGTCCGTTCCCCGGGCAAGGCAGAGTGCCCGGTTTATCTCGACACCTCCGAATGAGGTGCCGCCTCCGGTTTCCGAGAGCCACGCCAGGCTCTCCTCTCTCGTGACCGCGTAGGATGAGGACTTAAGACTCTTGCGTTTCTCCTTCGGAATGACTGAGGCAATCTTGTAGACCCAATCTTCGAGGTCCAGCCGGTGCATCATCCTTAAGAAAGCCGTCTTGGTCTTCTCGACAATGGCGACGGGACTTATGCCCGGCACCTTGCCCTGCGGGGTCTTAAGCAGACCCTCGCGTCTCAGCATTTCGTTTATGTAAAGAGCCCTGGTCGGACGCCTGCTATGGCCGTGGTCGCTTACGATAAGGAGCTTCCGGTCGGGGGAGAGCCGGTCGGCGAACTTGCCGACAATCGAGTCAAGCAGCATGAAGAAATCCTTAACGGAGTTCTCGAATGGGTTCTTACCCGGGTAGGTCGGGTCCTCGGGATCGGTGTAGCGCCAGAGGAAGTGCATGACCCGGTCCAGCGTAAGGAGACAAAGAAAGAAAACATCCCAATCCTCACGGTCCAGAAGATCGAGGCCGAACCTGGCCTGCTCCCGGGTTACCTGCGCGGTTCGCTCAAGGAACGCGCCCAGGTCCTTACGGTCCGGAAAATCCACCATGCCACCGAGCTCCGGAAGCTTGGTGCTCCTGACGATCTCTTCAGGGAAGGCCTGGGCCTCGCCGGTAACGAACACCGGGCCGTTTACCATTATCCCATTGACGGGCCAGACGGGATACGCAAGCAGAGGATTCACCACACAGACCCGCTTACCGGCTTCTCCGGCCTTGTCCCAGAAAGTCTTGCCCTTGAAGGTGCCGGTGTCGACAGCCTGTGCGCCTTTCCTTATATCAAGATAGTCCATCGAATCGACAACGCCGTGCTCCCACGGTTGCATGCCGGTATAGATCGTGACCCAGGCGGGGATGGAATCCGGAGGCATCGTGGACTCCAGAGGTGCGAAGTAACCCTCGTCCATGATACGGCTGAAGTGGGGAAGATCGTTCCTCCAGCGTTTAAGCAGCGCCGCATCGAGCGCATCGATACCCAGGATCACGACCTTACTCACGCAACCACTCCTTTGATGGCGTCTCTTATCCGGGCCTGGACCTCCTCAACAGGTTTTGCCGCATCGACCCTGACCGCACCCACGGCCCGGCCGATCACGTCATAGACGGTCTCACGCTCCTCCAGATAGGTCATCGAGGGTATGTCGTCTTTTCGCTTCATCGCCTCCTCCGGCGCGATCTCCAGGAGCAGCACGATGTCGGGTTTGGGAAAGAGCCCGGCCATGGTCGAGCCAAGCAGACGTTCGGCCTCTTTGCCCCCCTCGCCATAGGCCGTATCGATGTCTATGAAGCTATCATAGATGTATCTGTCGAGAATAACCACCCGGGTCTTTCGCGGTAGCCTGGCAAAGGCGGCCCGGAAGGTGATGTAGAGATCCAGCAGCGTGAGACCGGTCCAGAGCCTGCGAAGCAACGGGTGCTTAAAAATAGCGTGCTTACTCCCGACATACCTGTCATAGGTCTTGCCGGCCTTGATGCCCTCACCCCGCTTGGTTTCCCTGGGTGCCCGAAGCAGGGTCTTGCCGATGGCCAGGACAGGCCGGGTAAGATAGGATTCCCCGCGCATCCAGACCGTCTCGGCCGACGTCCCGCCCGCCTTGAGCCAATCACGGAGACCTTCGGCCTGGGTGCTCTTGCCGCTTCCATCGAGCCCCATGAGAACCACGAGCTTCTGCTTCATGCTAACTCCGCCGCAATCGCTTCCAGGACGCTCTCGGCTGCGTTCTTCCATGATAGGCCGAGGATCTTATCCCGCGTGGTAATGGTTTCAGTATCGAGCATCCTGCGGGCGGCCTCGACCAGCCCGGCTTCCGTGGTGCACATGAAAAGACCTTCGCCCGAGGCGAAGAGATCCGGCAGGCCTCCGAAAGCCGTCGTTGCGACCGGCAGGTTGGTGGCCATTGCCTCCAGCACCGAGAGCGGGATATCGATGGCATCGGTGGCACTCAAGGTCGGAAACACGTATCCATCGACAAGCCTGTAGATCTCCTCTATATGTTCTATGTACCTGTCCATCAGTATGACCTCTTGGCCCCGGAGCATAGCCTCGACCTCAGGGTGCCGCCTGGTGGTCGTACTGGATACGATCAGTACCCTTGTTGCCTCATCGGCAACACCCTGAAGAACCTCGAGATTGCGCCCGGGGGAGATATGCCCCACGTGGAGAATAAGCCTTCCTTCAGGAAGACCATACCTGGTTCTGAGTTCCTGTTTTGCCCCGGGTCCGGGAGGCTTGAAAACCTCGGAGTCCACCCCCAGAGGCACGCGCCTCGCTTTGCATCCGATCCCCCGGACCGCCTCCAAACCCAAAGTCGA
>JALGWN010000342.1 GCA_025774115.1 bacterium | reverse complement strand
GACCGGCGAGATCAGGCAAGGCCGCGTACTCGAGGTTAACCGGGACAAGGCGCTGATCCAGCTCTTCGAAGGCACAACCGGAGTGGATGTCTTCCACAGCAAGGTGAGATTCCTCGGCAAGGGTATTGAGCTCGGGCTTTCCGGCGACATGTTGGGCCGTGTTTTTGACGGTCTGGGACGACCGATCGATAAGGGCCCCAAGATTACAATCCTACGGCGCGTAACTACCCCGATGAGTTCATCCAGACCGGGCTTTCCTCTATAGACGGCTTGAATACCCTGGTGAGGGGACAGAAGCTTCCGATTTTCTCCGGATCCGGGTTGCCCCATAACCGCCTGGCCGCTCAGATCGCAAGGCAGGCCAAGGTGCTGGGTACGGAGGAATCCTTCGCCGTGGTCTTCGGCGCCATGGGCATCACCTTCGAAGAGGCCGATTTCTTCATCTCCGATATGCGCAAGACCGGCGCCATCGACCGTGCCGTGCTCTTCATGAATCTGGCCGACGACCCCGCGATCGAGCGTATAGCAACCCCGCGCCTGGCGCTTACGACCGCCGAATATCTGGCGTTCACCAAAGGTATGCACGTATTGGTGATCCTGAGTGATATGACCAACTATTGTGAGGCTCTTCGCGAGATCTCAGCCGCCCGGAAGGAGATCCCCGGAAGGAGGGGTTATCCGGGCTATCTCTATACCGATCTTGCCACCATCTATGAAAGGGCGGGGCGAATCAAGAACAATGCGGGCTCCATAACGCTGATCCCTATTCTCACCATGCCCGAGGATGATAAAACCCATCCTATCGCCGACCTCACGGGCTATATAACCGAGGGACAGATCTTCCTGTCGCGTTCGCTTCACAAGAAAAAGGTTTCTCCCCCCATAGATGTGCTGCCGTCGCTCTCCCGGCTCAAGGACAAGGGCATCGGCGCCGGCAAGACAAGAGAGGACCATTCCGATACCTTTAACCAGCTCTTCGCTGCCTATGCGAGGGGCAAAGAGGCCGAGGAGCTCTCGGTGATCCTGGGTGAAGCGGCCCTGAGTGATATGGACAAGCATTACCTTAAGTTCGCTTCAACCTTTGAAGCCCGCTACATATCCCAGGACGAATACGAGAACAGGTCGATCGAGCAGACCCTGGACTTGGGCTGGGAACTCCTGTCCGTGTTCCCCACTGTGGAGCTCAAGCGCATAAGGCAGGAATGGCTCGACAAGTACCTGCCCAGATTCAAGCAGCAAGCACCGGCGGATACCGGGGAGAAATAAAGGTAAGGACCATAGATGCGGCTATCTGTTAACCCGACACGCATGGAGCTCTTGAGGCTCCGGAAGCGTATTCAGCTTGCACGCCGAGGCCATAAGCTCCTGAAGGACAAGCAGGATGAGCTCATGAAGCGCTTCATGGGTCTCGTACACCAGATCAAGGACCTTCGCTTAAGCGTGGAGGAGGAGCTCGAGCAGGCCTGGAAGCGTTTCCTCGTGGCGAGATCCGCCGGCGGCCGCGAAGTGGTGGAAACCGCAGTAAGCGTGCCTACCCGGAGAACCTACATCGAGGTCGGCAAGGAACAGATCATGAATCTCGTGGTGCCGGTTTTCGGGCTTAAGACCGAGGGGAAGCTCGCCTCCTATGGGCTTGCAACGACCCCCGCCGAGCTCGATACCGCGCTTGTCGCCATGGAGAAGGTCCTGGGCCGGATGGTGGAGCTGGCCAGTAAGGAGAAGGCCCTGGAGCTCATAGGTGATGAGATCGCAAGAACCCGCCGGCGTGTGAACGCCCTGGAGTACGTCCTCATTCCCAACCTCGAGGAGACGATCCGCTACATCTCGATGAAACTCTCCGAGATGGAACGCGGCAACCTTACCCGGCTCATGCGCGTCAAGGAAATCGTCCGCGAACACTAAACCTGTAGCGTCGGCTCTCCGCGCCCGACGTTGGTTGCCACTCCCGTGGCAACGAATCTTTGCCGTGATATGGTTCGTCGCGACAGGAGTCACGACGCTACGACTTCCCACGCGGAATCCTGTCTTCGTAGCGTTGCCCATCCCGTGGCAACGAATGGTCTATGTAGCGTCGGGTCTCCGCGCCCGACGTTCCATCCCATAGAGACCTCATGCCAGGGGTGGTCGCCGTCATCCAGACCTTCGGAAACCGCCTCAACTTCCATCCCCACCTCCATTTCCTTGTAACTGAGGGCGGTCGCACAAGGGATGGCTCCTTCCATCCTG
>JALGWN010000130.1 GCA_025774115.1 bacterium | reverse complement strand
GCGCATAGCAACCCCCTTTCAGCATTGCTGATCTACAATGGTTACCATATATCTTACCATTTATGAGATCGGTTTTCAATGCTTTTCGTTTCTTGGGGTCAGATCTTGATAATCGAATTCAATTTTCAAGATCTGACCCCGTCTGTTAACCAAGTTAGCATGCGTGTTATGTGTACTCTTGCGATGTGTCGGATGGGATCGGGGATGTTACAGCGATACCGTACCGGCCGAATCCCAGTCTATCAGGGAATCCGCCGTCTTGAGATCCACAAAACGGAACTCCGAAATCAATCGACGGAGTTTAGCAAGCGCACCTCTTATACCGACATATGATTTGAAGCGTCTGTGCAGAGGAAGGCCATCGATTTTCCCCTGGCCATAGTCGAAATCCCGACAGTGGAGATAGACCATCACATAGGGAGACCGTTTCATCATATGCCTTATCAGCGGATAGGGCATGATCCGGAAGTAGCCTCCTCCGGAGAAGACCACCCGCAGGAGCCCAATCTTGTAATGGCTGAGCGGAAACTCCTTGATGCTTGATCCATTTCGCTCGATACGGCAGGGGCTCCTCAGGGGAAACCTGGCGAATCCTCCGTGGGCCCTCGCCGAGGTGAACACCGAGCAATCGATCTCGATACCGCATTCCATGAGGACATCGAAAGCCCATGGGGTCTGTTCGGTAATCGAGAACCCGGGGGCCCTGTATGCGGTTACCTTCTTCCCGGTAATATCCTCAAGCGATTTTATAGAGCGCTCCAGATCTGTTCTGAAGCCATCGACCGACTGGCTATAGACCAGCTGATGCATATCCGAATGGGCAGCTATCTCATGCCCCATGCGGTCTATCTCCCTTATCACGCCGGGGTATTTCCGGGCGATCCAGCCCAGACAGAAGAAAGTCGCAGCCTGGCCGGTCCTGTCCAGAAATTCCAGCAGGCCCAGTAGATTCTCCTCGATTCGACTCTCGAAGTTGTTCCACTGCTTGTCGGCATGGGTGTGTTCGCTATCCAGAATATGGAACCATTCCTCGATGTCGAAGGTGAGGATATTCATCAGAAGAACCTCTTGCCCCGGCGCAGAAACTCTTTCACATCCTGCCGAGTCGGGAAAGAGAAGTAGGTCATATCGCCGTCATCGTTCGGGGTCAGTTCGTAGGCATCCCGGTGAATGAGATCGATTGCCTCGATCAATGCATCCATGCCGATCCGCTTGGTTTGCTTTATGAGCCCGTCAAGACTACGATCGCCGATTTCAACCCGCTTCTGCACCAGTATCGGCCCGCTGTCGATACCCTCATCGATGAAGAAGACCGAAACACCGGTCTCCGTCTCGTTGTTCTTGAGCGCCCAGAAGGTGGGCATCAGGCCCCGGTATTTCGGGAGGATGGCCGTGTGAACGTTGAGACACCCTTTGGACGGGATCTCTATGAGAGGCTTTTTGAAGATGACGTTGGCCTGCAGCGACACAACAAGATCGGGCCTATACGCTGCAATCAAATCCTTTGATACCTGTGAGTTGATACTCTTCTTGATCTCCAGAATGGGGATCCTATGTTGCCGAAGTACATGCCGGACGCTCCTGGCGGGCACCAGCCGGCTCAACAGAAAACGGAACGCATAGCGCATGAAGAAACTTAGCCCGAATATCCGGAAGGTCCTCCACAACTTCCCGAGGTCCGTCTCTTTCTTGCCGAAAGGGGAGGCCGCAAGCAGCACACACGCGACTACCCTTGAATGCACCGGCAGACCGCCAAGCAGATAATCGACGTTCTCAGCCAGATAGAACGGGCTATCCTGAGTAACCAGTACCAAATTCATTCCTTCGCCCCTTGCCGGCCTGAGCTTCCTTCCAGCACAGTATTATACACATCGAGGGTGGAGGTGAGCATGCGATCCATCGTGAAAAGTCCGGTGGCGCGCCTGAGTCCGTTCGTTCCAAAACGTGCATACAGATCTTCATTCGAGCAGATTCGATCTATCGCCTCGGCAAGGGCCTGTGCGTTCCGCGGCTCGACAACGTAACCTGTCTCTCCATCTATGTTCCCCCAGGCCACACCGGACCCCTTGACGGCAGTCGATACCACAGGCTTCCTGAACAGCATCGCCTCAACCTGCACAAGCCCGAAGCCTTCGTTTCTGGAGATCGAACTCAGACAGTATACATCACATGCTTCATAGTAGGAGCCGACATCCTCATACCTGATCGGCCCCAGGAGTGAAACCCTGTCTTCGAGCCGGCTGCTGCGGATTTGATCTTCCAGCTTGCGCTCGAGAGGCCCGGAGCCCGCTATCAACACCACGTATCCATCGCCCAGGTACCTGGCCGCCTCGACAAGATGGGTGTATCCCTTGTAATGGCTCAGGCGGCCTATGCTGAAAACGATCCGCTTGCCGGGGAATCGGTCACGGATCTCCGAGACCTTGCCGGGTGAGACCGTCATTCGGCCCCTGTCAACACCTACGGGGACGACATGGCATTTGGCTTTGTAATCTGCAAGATAAGGTGAACCGTCTATATAGTTGGGGGAGGTCGTCACCACCGCATCCGCCCGCTTGAGCATCCAGGTCTGGATGGGGACGTAAAACTTGAGCAGGAACCGCTGTCTTACTATGTCGTTGTGCCAATGGAGCACTATCTTCGACCGGGGTCTTGCCAGCAAGAGTGCAACCCCGGCCATGGGATCCGGAAGGTGAACATGGATGATATCATAGTCATCCTGAACACTCCTGAGTTTACTAATGATCTGAGGTGAGATCGAGGCCGAGAAGAAAATGCCGTAGGAGCCCGTCCTCATTATCCTGTATCCCTGACCGGATTCTTCGACATACGCCCTGGCCTTGTTGGAGCAGAGCACATCGCAGGTTACACCCCGGCTGTTGAGGCCCTCGGTGATGTCGTACATCACCCTCTCGATACCTCCGATGTGGGGCGGGTAGAATTTCCCGAACTGGAGGACTCTCATCTGTTTCGATCCTGTTCGAATGGGCCTCACCCCGCTCACCGGGACCACTGAGGATATCCGGCGGGACGGGACAGTGTACTTACCTCAATTAACACACCCGCCTGTAGTAGGACAACAAGGTTTTGAGAAGCGACGAGGGCCGTCGGGCACAGAGACCCGACACTACATGGGTACGCTGCAGCGAGGCGGGACGAGCCTAACGCAGGAGACGGGCGATTTTAGCAGGCCTGGGGCTAGGTTTTGCGGCAGAGGAGGGGGACTACCAGGTTGTAGCAGGTGAGATAGTGGCGTTTCTCGGCATCGAGGAAACAGAAGGAGACACCCTTGTAGGCCTTGAGGTGCTTTCTTGCATCACCCTCGACGAGGTCCACAATATCCTCGATCCCTGCGGACCGAAATGTCTGACGGGCGAGTTTTATCTTCTCATCGGCAATCTCGAAGGTGGTGATCCGGCGCTTGCCCTCCCGGCAGGCCAGGGCCAGCCAGAGGGTCGAATAGCCTCCACTGGTCCCTATCTCGAGATATCTCCCCTCAGGCGCACCCGCGGCAAGAACGGCAAGGAAGCGCCCCGTGGCCGGAGGCACCTGGCGGAGCCTGTCGAACTGTCGGACGTTCTCCCGCCGGTGCCGCCCGTCCAGCCTTTCAAGATACCTCATTCGATTACGAATGCTTGGCGGTATGTCATATAGCATGTATGACTCCTTCCGGGCCTTGGACCGGGCCAACGGGCCTATGATCGGAATCGCCCCCCGACATCCGGGTAGATCTCATTAATGGTAACCTCCGGTCCGATAGGTCCTGTGAAGCATTGCAGAAAGCGCAAGCGCATGCAGCCCGGCCAGGATCTGCATGCGCTTCAATCCGGGATGATCTATATCAGTCAACGCGCTTGAACATGCTGCCCTTGGTGCCGCAGACAGGGCATGTATCGGGTGCCCCCTTGCCTACGGTGTGCCCGCAAACCGGGCAGACATAGTAAGGATAGTCCTCCTTACCCACCTGCTCCAGATTGTCCAACATGTCCTGATAGAGCTTACCGTGAACCTTCTCTACCTCGAGTGCGAAGCGGAAGCTCCTCTCGGCATCCGTATGACCTTCACTCTGGGCCTGCTGCAACATCTCAGGATACATGGACGTAAACTCATGGGTCTCACCCGCCACGGCATCCTTGAGGTTTTCAGCAGTGCCGCCTATGGCCTTGAGTGCCCTGAGGTGGTTGTGGGCATGGACCGTCTCCGCGGCCGCAGCTGCCCTGAAAAGACGGGCGGCCTGTGCATAGCCGTCCTTGTCGGCCTTGTCGGCGAAGGCCAGGTACTTACGGTTGGCCTGGGATTCGCCCGCGAAGGCTTCTTTCAGATGATCCTCTGCACTTGCCATTATGTCTTGTCCTCCTTCCATCGTTGAGAGTTCGAATCGGCCGATCTTAGTATGGAAAACGTACCGGCTCAATCATTATGTATTGTGATGCAACCCGGCCCGAAAAAGAAGCGTTAAAAAAGCGCCTATTCCTTGACCGCGATCCTATAGTCTTCTTCAGTGATGATCCCGCCTATGATCGAAGCCTCTTCAATCCCCTTTTCCTCGAGACGCGCCGTCAGGTCTTTGACTCTTTCGCCGGGGACCGCTATAAGCAGGCCGCCGGAGGTCTGTGCATCATTGAGGAGCAGGCGTTTGAGATCGGAGATCTTCTCCGCATACTCGACAAAAGGCCTCGTATAGTCCAGGTTGTTGGCCGACCCCCCCGGTGCTATGCCGGAGGCGGCGAGTTCTACTGCTCCGGCCAGAAAGCGGACCCGGCCGGCCTCTATGACAGCCGATGTGCCCGAGCCTTTCATCATCTCCAGAAGATGCCCCAACAATCCAAAACCCGTAACGTCCGTACATGCATCCGCACCAACGGCAAGCATGGCCTCGGCCGCGCTCCTGTTGAGTGCAGCCATGGTCGCCATGAGAAGATCGGTCTGCTCGGGCTCGAGCAATCCCTGCTTGAGGGCCGTCGACAGTATGCCCGTGCCCAACGGCTTCGTGAGGACCAGGACATCCCCCGGCCGGGCGCCGCGATTTGTGACTATCTTGTCCGGATCGACTATACCGCTCACGACCAGTCCGAATTTAGGCTCAGTATCATCCACGGTGTGGCCGCCGATGATCGCGATGCCGGCCTCTTCCGCCTTGCGCCGGGCACCGGTAAGAATCTCCTCCAGCACACCGATGGGAAGCCGGTTGCTCGGGAAACCGACTACGCTCAGCGCGAAGAGCGGTCTTGCTCCCATAGCATAGATGTCACTCAGCGAATTCGCAGCCGCGATCGCGCCGAACTGAAACGGATCGTCCACAACCGGCGTGAAGAAGTCCACTGTCTGGACAATAGCGGTTCTTTCGTCGATCCGATAAACGGCCGCATCATCAGCCGTCTCCGTCCCGACGAGCACATTGGTGTCCACCGGGCGGGGCAGCTTGTCGAGCACCTGCTCCAGCACCTGCGGCCTGAGCTTGCAGGCACACCCGAGACCGTGGGTGAACTGAGTGAGTCTTATCTTCTCGGCAGACCCACCGGCCGCCACAACGGCCCCACCGGGCTGCAGGCGCCCGACCACCGACTTCACCTCGCCTACGGCCCTGTCGATCTCCTCCGCCGTTGTGAACCGTCCCGTCGAAAACCGAATGGTGCCCATCGCAACATCGAGCGGTACCTTCATGGCCTCAAGCACACTGGATACATCAACCCGGTCGCTGTGACAGGCTGCTCCGGCCGACGCGGCCACTCCGGCCAGTTCCGAAAGGATGGTGGTCGCCTCAAGCCCCCTGAAACCGATACTCGCGGTATTGGGAAGCCGCTTCCAGGGGTGTCCGTTTACGCGCGTGTCCGCAAACCCGCTTGTCAGGGCTTCCTCCAGCCTGTTCCTCATGGTTTCCATGTGTTTACCGTGCCGGTCCAGCCCTTCACCGATGATCTCACAGGCCTCACCGAGCGCGACTATTTCGATAACGTTCTCCGTACCCGCCCTGCGTTTCATCTCGTGATCCGCTCCATAGAGGAGCTTCTCCGGACCGACGCCGTCCCGGATATAGAGGGCTCCCACACCCTTCGGTGCATAGATCTTATGGCCGGCAATGGAAAGCAGATCGACATCCAGACTATCTGTGGAAACAGGGATCTTGCCGACCGACTGGGCACAATCGGAGTGGATGAGAATGCCATGGCGCCTCGCGATGGCCGCGATCTCCGCTATGGGTTCAACCGTCCCCACCTCGTTGTTCGCATGCATGATGGTTATGAGGATGGTCTGCGGGGTAATCGCACTCTCCACAATCTGGGGATCCACCAGCCCGAATTCATCGACGGGCAGGTAGGTCACACTGTATCCGTTTGCTTCGAGAAAACGGCACACTTCGGTCACCGCAGGATGCTCCACTGCGGAGGTAATAATGTGATTGCCCTTGCCCCTATAGGCGCGGGCGACACCCCGGATGGCGTGGTTATTGGACTCCGAGCCCCCGCTGGTGAAGACCACCTCGTAAGGCTCGCATCCCAGAAGCCCGGCCACCTGTCTGCGGGCATGCTCAACCGCTTTCTTGGCTGTGGCGCCATAGGCATGGCTGCTCGAAGGGTTGCCGAAATGCTCATCGATATACGGCCTCATGGCCTCGGCCACTCTGGGATCTATAGGTGTTGTAGCGTTGTAATCGAGGTAGATCGGTTTCATGAGGTTACACCCAAGCCTCCTGCTTCAGATCGGGACATCAGGCCGTCCCCGCCTGCTTCCCGCCTAATTCTAATGCCCGGCCGGCTCGAATTCAATTACAACCGGGCCGGGCCCTCGCCATATGCAGGTTGCCTTTGGTCTGTGAGTCATGGTATCTTATTGAGGCAAAGGTAACATGTCTGATTACAATTGTGGAAACCCCAAAGCGGAGGTGGTGAAATGAGGCCTGCGAGGCTTGCGATGGTACTGACTCTTCTTACGGTTGTGGCGTGCTTCGCTGCTCCGGTGCTCACCCAGGACGCCAAGATCATGAAACTGCCGGAACCCAACATGACAGGCGGCATGCCTCTCATGGAAGCGCTTAGCCTGCGGCAAACCGGACGTGAGTTCAGCGACAGGCAATTGCCTGCCCAGGTTCTCTCGGATCTGCTCTGGGCTGCCTTTGGAGTCAACCGGCCCGGATCGGGCAAGCGTACAGCCCCTTCAGCGATGAACTTCCAGGAAATCGATATCTATGTTGCGCTTGCCGAAGGCTTCTATCGCTTCAGGCCTGAGGAGCACGACCTCGAGATGATTTCGGGGGACGATATCCGAGCCATGACCGGTAGTCAGGATTTTGTGGCGGGAGCCCCGGTGAATCTTGTCTTCGTGGCGGATTATGCCATGATGACGCGCGGCTCTGCGGCCGATAAGGACTTCTACTCGGCGACCGACACTGGCTTCATAAGCCAGAATGTCTATCTCTACTGTGCGTCCGAGGGGCTTGCCACGGTGGTTCGCGGCTGGGTGGACCGGGAGGCCCTGGCCAAGGCCATGGGTCTCGGGGAAGATCAGAAGATCATACTCGCCCAGACCGTGGGTTATCCCAAGCCCGCGGAAGAATAAGCCGGGAAGGCTGTTCAAGAACACCCATCTGCTGCGTACCTGTAGCGTCGCGTCTCCGTGCGCGACGAAACTTGAGGCTGACTCCGGCACCTATCGTCGGGGGTGGAACCCCGACGCTTCACACGCCTTGCATCCGGATGTTCTTGAACAGCCTGAAATGGGTGGTCTTTATCGTCGTCACCAACCCGGGCCTGCTCAACCGGAGGGTTCTCTTCAATATATCCCACTGTCCACCCAAGTGTACCGGTTGACACCATGCGGCGACCTCGGTATGGTCAACTTGGGAGGGGTCGCCTGAAGCAGGCTGGCGGCTTCGCGGATCCCATACTTCCATCAGGGGGTTGAACCTTAGCTGCGGTCCGCCCGGATGATATAGGTTTCAAGGCAAGCCGGTTGCACCAGAGTACGCTGCCACCGAGCTCACCAGAGCCGGATATTTCCCTGCCCGAGGCAACGGTCAATCGACGCCGACACCCATCACTCCAAGTCGGCCACATCTTCGTGGAACTGACAAACGTCTGTGATTTCAACTGTGTTTTCTGCCCGAACGAGATCATGACGCGAAAACGTGGATACATGCCCACCCAACTCGCCAAGAGCGTGATCGACGAGATATACGAAGCCGGGTTGACGAACTCGCTTATGTTCAACCTGATGGGAGAACCGCTGCTTCATAGGGATTGGTACGACATCTTCGAACATGCCGACAAGCGCAACCTCGACATCACCTTCGGCACCAACTGCAGCCGTCTGGATGACGTGACCCTCGACGAACTGTACTCCCTGCCCTTGAAACTGATTATTGTCAGCCTGCAGACGCCCACACGCGGGACTTTCGGTCTCCGCAGAGCAAGGGGTTTTACCTTCGAAGCCTACATCCGCAGGATAAGGAGAGTCCTCTGGAAGAAATTCGAAAGCCGGAACAAGGTCAGGCTCCTGGTCGATCTGCTCAACACATGCTCCTTCGTGCGTGACTTGATCGATCTTAGATCCGACATTCGGGTTCTTGAAGATGACGATACCGCAAAAACCGTAGTGCGCGCATGGGTTGAGTTCGCGAAGACCGTCATAGACCACTTCGGACTCGGTTTCGTCGTCCCCTCCCCAACCGATATCGAATCCATCAGACTCCGGAAGGGATTCGCATTCGAGATACTGCCCGGTGTTATCCTCGAGACCAAGCGAGCCACCAGCTGGGGGAACGCGTTGGCCAATGGAACCAGGATAATTCCGGGGTTTTTCGGCGGTTGCGGCGCACTGACCGGTGCATGCGGAATACTCTGGAACGGGGATCTGGTCCTGTGCTGTGGTGATTTCGACGGCCGTACCGTGTTGGGAAACGTCCGGGAGACAGCCATATTGGATATACTTTCGAGCGACTATGCCGAGAAGATCAGAAACAACTTCAAACGGGGCGTGCTCACACATCCGTACTGCAAACAATGCAGGGGGGGCACAACGGTCGGAACCTGGTTCGCGCGCCAGATCGGCACCATCATAACACATACCCTGCACATCCCGGTACAGAAGGGAGCCTAGACGCCGGAGTATCAGTCTATGAGTTCCCAATCCCTGTCATCCCCGGTCTGCGGGCGAAGATCAAACCGGCCCGGGCGTGACTCAAGAACCTCTCTCATCCATGCCTCTGGATAACCCGCATCCTTTGGGCTCCCTTCTTCATCCTTCACGTAGCCGTCGTTATACTTGGTGATAAGATGGCCGGCGAGGTCTTGCCAGCGCCTTACCACCATCTCCGCCTGTCCGACCGAGTAGTCCGTAAGGTATTGCTTCATCAAGGCAGGGTCCTCTTCTGCAAGCTCCAGCGCCGCCTTCTCGACCGCCGGCTGGAGGCTCAGGAACTTGCCCTCCACCTCGCTCTGGACGGCCAGGATCTCGGGGGCCATGTATGAGTATTTAAGACAGGCGTAGTTTGCCACCAGGTTGAAGATCCACCAGGCCGAGTCCCAGGAGAATTCCTGCAGGCTCCCTTGCGTGAACGAGGGCGGAAGGCTGTCTATCGAACAATACAGGGGTGTGTAGCATGTGGTATAGGTATCATCCACTCCATACCAGAGGATACCACCGATACCGTCAGGCAGCCACGAGCGGCACTGAGCGACTATGGAAAAGCCCGTCTGCTGGGTCGATATGGGGCGTTCCCAGGCATACTCGACGCTATCCACGGACCAGTCAATGGGTCTCCACCGGTTGGGATTGCCGAAGGGCCCCGCATCGACGCCTTCGGTCATATCGTAAGGTGTCCCCTCATAGTGATCGCGCATGAGTGCCATGACGTCCTTCAAGGAGAGCTTCCTATCGGGTTTTATCCAAAGCGGATAGGAATCGGCGCCTTCCGCCCCACGATGATACCCGGGAGAGAACTCCTTTGACGGGGCGGCCCTTCTGAAGACACTCCAGACCCGTGTGCTGCAGTAGCGCAGGTTCTCAAGCGTCGACGGACAGTAGGCGTCGGAGAAGTGAAACGGCTCACCTGAGGCGGGATCGTAGTAGCCTTTCTCAATGGCGAATGATATGACATTCTCCGAATAGAGACAGTTCTCAGGATCGTCCATCGGAAACTCGCCTACCCGGGCCTTGTTGGCGTAGCATGAGATATACCCATCGGGAACCCTGAGCGCAACCCAGATCGCCCCT
>JALGWN010000341.1 GCA_025774115.1 bacterium | reverse complement strand
CCATGCCGGGATGACGGGGTCAATCTCGAGGTGATCCCCTCGCACCTTAAGTCCCAACACCTCCCCAACCCAGGCCACGTACATCCACGAGGCGGAACCAGTATACCAGGACCAACCCCCGTGGCCGATGCGCCCGGGCAGGCGATACACGTCAGCTGCGGCGACGTAGGGCTCGATCCCGTAGCGCCAGACCGAGTCCGAATCGCGCGCGCGCTCAATGGGGTTGAGCGTACGCAGGATAGTCACCGCTCGCCCGCCGGCCCCTTGACGCGCCAGGGCCATGGCGAACCAAATCGCGGCGTGGGTGTACTGGCCTCCATTCTCCCGCACGCCGGGAGGGTAGGCCTTGATATACCCGGGTGACGGCTCCGACTTGTTGAAGGGGGGCGCCAGGAGTAGCACCAGACCTTCATCCTCGTGAACGAGATGGCTCCATACGGATTCCAGGGCCTTGGCTGCGCGATCGTTACCTGCACCATCCTCACCGGCCTCGCCCCCAAGCCAGGCCCAGGACTGAGGCAGGGAATCGATCTGCGCCTCCTCATTAACCGAAGAACCCAGCGGAGTGCCATCATCGAATATCGCCCGAAGATACCACTCCCCATCCCAGGCAGTTCGCTCCACACGCTGAAGGAGCGCCTTCCGTTCTTTCTGGTAGGTCTGGCCGAATCCAGATTGCCCAACCAGGTCAGCCATCTCGGCCATGCGATCGAGCACATCCGCCAGGAACCACGCCAGCCAGACGCTCTCTCCCTTGCCCGCAGCACCGACAAGGTTCATGCCGTCGTTCCAGTCGCCCGTTCCCATGAGCGGCAACCCGTGCGGACCGAAGGACAGACTGCGCGTAACTGCCCGCCGGCAGTGCTCAAAGAGCGTGGCACGCTCCAGCGCCACCTTGGGTGTGGAGAACACCTCATTCTCGTCATCCTTAAGCTGAGGAGAATCGAGGAATGGGACCTTCTCGCCGAGGATATCGTGATCACCGGTCACGCGGACATATTGAGCGACGACGTAGTGCAGCCACAAGAGGTCATCGGAGATCCGCGAGCGGAGTCCCGCGCCACTCGGTGGATGCCACCAGTGCTGGACATCCCCCTCTCGGAACTGGCGGCTCGCCGCGATGAGGATGTGCTCCCGCGTCAGCTCAGGCCGGATGCCAAGCAGGGCCATAACATCCTGCAATTGATCGCGGAAGCCGAAGGCACCGCCGGACTGGTAGAAAGCCGACCGCCCCCAGATGCGACAGCTCAGGCTCTGGTAGAGCAGCCAACGGTTGATCAACAAGTCCGCTGCAAGCTCGGGGGTCTGCACTTCGATCGTACCCAGGAGATCATCCCACCAGGCTTTGGTCCGGTCCAGGGCTCCGTCGAACGCCAGGTCCCCACGGTAGGTCTCGACCAGATTGCGGACCTCCTCCACCGATCCCGCCTGGCCCAGCATGCAGATGATCTCGGCCGTCTCGCCGGGAGCCAGTTCAAGCGTCGCCTGCAATGCGGCGCACGGGTCAAGCCCCGCCCCCATCCGGCGTGATAGGCTCACCCGCTCCATAGCCGCCGGGTTCGAGCTTGAGCGATTCCGCCCGAGGAAGGACGTGCGGTCGCCGGTGTATGACTCAGCAGGCACGGTCAAGGCCGCGAAGGCCACCCGATCCCCGTACTCGGGGTGATCGCAATTCCGGGCCAGGACGGCCTGGATTTCATCATCCCACGAAGTCGTGACGTGCATCTGCGAGGCTTCCCGGTTCTCGCCCAGGGTCCATTCCACATAGTAGGTCACCGAGAGCTTACAAGGCCTGGAGTAATCGTTCTTGAGTCTCAGTTTCTGGAGCTTGATCGGATCTCCCCCCTTCTCATCCACGGGGACGAAAACCGTAAGCTCCTGTTCGATGCCGTGACTGTTATGTTCAAACACGGTGTAGCCCGCCCCATGCCTCGTGCGATAGGCGGTCTCCTCGCGGACGGGCGATGGCGTTGGCGTCCAGTAGGCGCCGCTCTCCTCATCCCGGATGTAGAGCGCCTCGGATG
>JALGWN010000340.1 GCA_025774115.1 bacterium | reverse complement strand
TCTTCCTCCGCGTCCCCGGTGAGGAGCAGGCGCCGGCGCTTGTGCTTTGCTGCAAAGCGACCTTTGGGCGTGAGGCTGAACACTACGCTCTGATTGTTGGCGTTGGTACGAGCTTGCTCACCGCGTTCCTCGGCCCATTCACGAAGAGCTTCGTTGAGCTCGTCGAGTGTCAGAGTCTCGAATGGTTTTTGTATCGCAAGAGCATCGACACCGGAGGGCTGGAACTTCCCGTACTCATTGGAAAAGCGTTGCTCTTCCGGCCCGAGAAGATCGATCTTAAGATTGTTGAAAAGATTGAGTCTCGGGTGCTCCTCAGTCGATGGGAAGTAGAACTTGGTAACCCGGCCCTCGAGCGCCTCAAGCAAGTCCTGGTTCTGCTTGACGCTTGCAATCATCATCTTACGAACCGACTTGGTGTTGGATGGGATTGACCGAACCCTCGAGGAACTGGAACCGCCCGAACGCTTGGGCAGTGGACCCCAGTACTTGGCCACCTTGAGATTGGCGAGCCGTTTGTAGTACTTGTTAGTGGTCGTGTGCCCCTTCGCGGTCTCGTTGAAAAGGTGGATGATACCTCCCAGGTGGTCCCAGTCGATATGGGTCACGACCAAGAGATCTATCTTCGTGATCCCCTCCTCAACGAGGTACTTCGCCAGTATCTTGGCGGCATTCTTGGTCTTCCCACCATCCACCACGATGCAACGGGGCTTCGAAGGGCCGCTGGCTTTCCGGGAATCGTCCCATGTGATTACCGTGCAGTCGCCGAGGCCTATGTCCAGGAAAGCGTAACGGATTTCGTCCTTTGGCGAGCTCATACGGCTTGCATCAGGCGTAACGCATCCACCAGGCCTGCCCCCTCGAAACATCGATTTCGACCCAGCCCGGTCGCCGTCTCCATCAGGAGTTGCTTCACCTTTAAGGACTCGCCTATGAACTCTTTGTGACGGGAGAGCAACAGCGAGACTACCCCGCTTACCACGGGGGTGGCCATGCTTGTGCCGCTCATCGCAACCACCTTGTTCTTCTCCTCGTAATCTGCGGACCAGATCTTCTCCCCCGGCGCCACAATGTCTGGTTTCAACCTGCCGTCACCCGTCGGGCCCTTTGACGAGAAGAATGAAACCCCATAGGTGTGAGGGTTCCTGGTGTGGACCGAACCCACGGTTATAACGTCCTCGGCGTTTCCCGGGTCCTCAATCGAGAGGTCCATGAAGCTCGGAAGGAATTCGACCTTATTCCCAACTTGATCAGGTACGAGAAGTTTCTGGTGCCCGGAATTGCCGGCAGCAACACACACAACCACACCGGAGCGCATCAACCGGTTGGCTTCCTGGCAGATGGGCGAGGCACCCACACCATAGGAGCCCACAGGGACTGCTCCTCCAAGCGAGATATTGGCACCATGGATCAGGAGTTCACGTGCATCGGTGTTGGTTTTCCGGATATGCCACATCGCTTCGATGATTTGTGAGTCTGAACCGCTGCCGTCCCTGTTGAGGACCTTGTAATTCGCGAGTGTGGTCAGGGGGGCCATCGAGATGATTATTCCGGCCACGTGAGTACCATGGCCGTTAAGATCTCGCTTGTCAGCATCGGAGGAGTAGTTACCCCCGAACTCGGCTTCCAGATCCTCCAGCCATATGTGATTGAAGTTGATGCCGGTATCAAGCACCGCCCAGGTCACACCGTCGCCTTCGACCTCGAAGAGGTTTCGCACCGCAGCCGCTTTCACTGTCTTCTCGGCGTCCTCCGCCAGTACCGTAACTTCCTTATCTACCCATACCTTCACAATGTCGTCGTCGTGTTTCTTGACGAACGCAGTGAGTTCCTTTTCTGACATGAAAACACCGAAGACATAGTAATCAGTTGAATTGAAGGAATCCTTTCCCTTCCTTTTCGTCTGTCGTTTAGGCCTTTTCGCAGCGGTCTTCTTCGCAGCTGTCTCCACCTGTTCCGCCTTGCCGGTTTCCACGGCCATGATAATGGGTACCCCATCGCTGGGCGTCTTCTTAAAGGCCTCCTTGACCTCAGGGGT
>JALGWN010000339.1 GCA_025774115.1 bacterium | reverse complement strand
GGTCTGGGGTCGCACCCTGTCCGGATTTACCGTAGTCGGTGTTTCAGTGTAAGCGATGTTGAATATCTCCTCACGGCAGGACTGGTTGGCAAGTGCGGGAATACATCCCTCACAAGCGCATGAACCATAGGCCACCATGATCTTGGACTTCCGCCTGAGCAGCTTCGCTATGTGTTCGTTCTCGGAGGTACGAATAGCTCCGTTGAAGAGACAGAGGTCGATGGACTGGTCGGCCATCGCCTCGACATCTTTGTACTTGAAGTCCATCGCACAAGGCCAGAACACAATCTCGGCGTTCTCTGCCACCTGGAGTATCTTCTCGCCGATATCCAGTACCGCTATCTCACAGCCGCCGCAACTTGCCGCCCAGTAGAGGGCCAACTTCAGTTTCGCCATCTCAATCCTCCAAAGATCGCCTTAGATGGGATGCCTACTAGTCCTTTTCTCCCAGCTTCTTCTGTTCTTTCTTAATCTCCTTCTCGACCTTCTCAGGCTCCCCGGCTTCATCGGCTTCCTTGTCGGTCACCATCTCCTCGCCGACAACCACGGCCTTCTCAATGACGACCGGCTTGGCCGGCACGTTCTGGAATTGCCCCTGGGTCTTGACCTCGACCTCGGCAATCTTGTCGACAACCTCCATAGAGGCATCATCGGCAACCTTGCCGAAGACAGCATAGCCGTATTGCTTGGGGTTCATACCCGTATGGTCGAGGAAGCTGTTGTCCTTGAGATTCACAAAGAAGTGCGAAGTGCCGCTGGTGATATCCGAGGTTCTGGCCATGGAGAGCGTTCCGCGCAGGTTCTTCAGCCCATTGGTGGCCTCGTTCTCGATGCCCGACTTTTGCTCCTTCTGCTTGAGCTTATCGTTCAGGCCACCCGCCTGGAGCACGAAACCCGTCACTACACGATGGAAGACCGTGCCGTCGTAGAAGCCCTCACCGACATATGAAAGGAAGTTCTCTACCGAGATAGGCGCTTCCTTCTGGAAAAGCTCCAGCATTATGTTGCCGTGGTTTGTCTCGATGAGTACCATGGGATTCTTGACCTCTTTCTCCTCGACCTTCACCTCGGTCTTGACCTCGGTTTCGGCCGTGTCCTGGGCGAAAAGGGGAATCGAAAGGGCGAGAACCAGTGTAAGACTAAGGACGATACTGACTTTGGCTTTCACTTCGACCTCCTGACATGGTTGGAATGTTCCAAGATAACCAAGGTATTCTCACAGATTGGAGTATGAATGTCAAGTCGTTTGCACCCTCCGGAGGCCCGTGCTTAAGTGGTTCCGGGCCGGGGGCTTCCGAGACCCTTGAAAAAGAGCGCCCAGGCGATTAAGCTCCGGATATAAGAGGCGGCTCCGGTCCCGATAGGGAGGGATGATGTCCACCGGTGGTAAGACGAATATAACCTGCGGTTGCGGCCAGACGTTTGAAGGCTGGCTCTGGCAGAGTGCGAATGTTACAGCCTCTCCCGAGCTCAGGCAGCAGGTCCTTGACGGTGAAATGAACGTGGTCAAGTGTCCCTCCTGTGAGAGGCGATTCCATGTGGAGGTGCCCTTCCTCTATCACGACGTCGAGGCCCGGGAGTGGATATGGGTCTATCCGCGCGATCACGAGCAAAAGACGGGGGATATACATGCCAGGGTCCAGGAGATGTGGGAGGAGGTCATGGGCAAGGTCCCGCCGGGTGTACGACATGTCTTTGATAACGAATACCGGGTGATCATCCTTTTCGGCATGGACGCCCTGGTGCTCTATCTTAGAGCAAATGGGGTCAAGTCGACCTGACCCCATCAGTATTCGAGGAAGAGCTTCCCCCACTTTGTGCCGAGCGCCTGCCTGACCCTCTTCTTGCCGATGAGGTTATACCAGTAGACATCATGGTATAATCTCGACGCGGCATAGGACCATGGCGTTATAACGGTCCTGAGGAGCAGTCTCTCCAGAGGTTTAAGAGGCCCCCAATAGATGGCCTTCTGGCCTCGGCTTGCAAAGGTGTTCTGGGCGCCCCTGAAGTGGAAGTTCACCTGTGAGATGTCCTCACCTAC